>JAOPYC010000156.1 GCA_025964795.1 Marmoricola sp. | reverse complement strand
GGGGTCGCGGGCGGCGGCGAGGGCCCGGTAGGCGGCCCGCCGCGGCGGGAGCGCCGGGGACCACTCGAGCCCGCCGGCGCGCAGGTGCAGGACGCCCATCCGGTTGCCGGGCCCGTCGCTGAGCAGGGCCACCGCCCCGGTCACCCAGGCCGCGAGCTCACCCTTCTCGACCTCGACGGTGCCGAAGTCCATGCTGGCGGTCTCGTCGACGAGCACCCAGGTCTCGAGCTCGTGCTCGGCGCGGGTGCGCCAGACGTGGGGCTCCTCGCTGCGGGCGGTGACGTTCCAGTCGATCCGGCGTACGTCGTCCTCGCCGGGGCGGTAGGGGACGACCTCCTCCGGCTCGCTGCCGGGGCCGAGACCCAGCCCCGCGTGCCCACCGCTGAGCACCCCGGTGAGGTGCTTGTGCACCGAGAGCTCGAGGCGGGTGAACGCCTGCCGGGACTCGGAGAGGGTCCTCATCGTCGTGTCCTCACGCGGCTCCGCCGCGCAGCTGCTCCGGGGTGAGGTGCGAGGAGACCTGCGGGGCGGGCACCACGGAGAGGATGTAGTCGACGACCTGCTTCGGGTTCACCCCGTCCGCGAGGGCGTCGAAGGTGAGCACGAGGCGGTGGGAGATGACGTCGGCCGCGAGGTCCGCGACGTCGTGCGGCAGCACGAAGTCGCGCCCGCGCACCAGGGCCAGCGCGCGGGCCGAGGCGACGAGGCCGAGGGTGGCGCGCGGCGAGACCCCGAACTCGACGTGGGCCGAGATCGGCTCGACGCCGTAGCGCGCCGGCTCACGCGTGGCCATCACCAGCGCCACGGCGTACTGCGCGACGGCGTGGTGCACGAAGACCTGGTCGGCGGCGGTCTGCAGCCCCAGCACCTGGTCGATGGTGAGCAGCTCGCGGGACCGCGGTGGCGCCACGCTCATCCGCTGGAGGATGGCCAGCTCGTCGTCGGCACCGGGGTAGGCGACGTCGATCTTCATCAGGAACCGGTCGCGCTGCGCCTCCGGCAGGGCGTAGACGCCCTCGGACTCGATGGGGTTCTGGGTGGCCAGCACCAGGAACGGTGCGGGCAGCGGGTAGGTCCGCCCGCCCACGCTGACCTGGCGCTCCGCCATCGCCTCCAGCAGCGCCGACTGCACCTTGGCCGGCGCGCGGTTGATCTCGTCGGCCAGGACCAGGTTGGCGAAGACGGGTCCCAGCTCGATGTCGAAGGACTCGGTGGAGGGACGCCACATCCGGGTGCCGACGATGTCGCTCGGCATCAGGTCGGGGGTGAACTGGAGCCGGTGGAAGGTGCCGCCGATGACCTCCGCGAGCGTGCGCACGGCCAGGGTCTTGGCCACGCCGGGCACCCCCTCGAGGAGCAGGTGCCCGCGGGCCAGCAGCCCCACGAGCATGCGCTCGATCATCCGGTCCTGGCCGACGAGGACGCGCTTGATCTCGAACTGGGCGCTCTCCAGGAGCGCGGCGACCTCGGCGGTGCCGAGGTCGGTGGAGGTGCTGTCATCGTCCGGCATGCGTCGTCCTCGTCGTCGTGGTGGACACCAGCCCATCACGCGCGGCAAAACCTGACGAGGCCCGCGACCGGTCGGTGGTCGCCGGGATCCCTCCCGGAGACCGGCCCGCGAGCGTCAGTGAGCGGCGTCGGCGGCCGGCTCGACCAGCTCCACGAGCACGCCACCGGCGTCCTTGGGGTGGATGAAGTTGATCCGGGAGCCGGCGGTGCCGCGACGCGGCTCGTCGTACAGCAGGCGGACGCCGCGGTCGCGCAGCACGGCGCAGACCTGGTCGACGTCGACCACGCGGTAGGCGAGCTGCTGCAGACCGGGGCCGGAACGGTCGAGGAACTTCGCGATCGTGGACTGCTCGTTCAGCGGGGCGAGGAGCTGGATGCTGGAGCCGGACCCGCCGACGGCGACCATCGCCTCGCGCACGCCCTGCTCCTCGTTGGTCTCCTCGTGGGTGACCTCCATGCCGAACTTCTCGCGGTACATCGTGATGGCGGCGTCGAGGTCGGGGACGGCGACGCCCACGTGGTCGATGCAGGTGAACAGGTGCGCCGGGATGTCCAGCGGGGCGGAGGCAGTCATGTGCGCATCCTGGCCCAGCGGGCTCCCGCCCTCAACGGGGTGTGACGGGTCGTACACTCCGCGAGCGCGGACCCCCCTCCTACGCGGCCGTTTTGCTGGGTACTGTCAGCCACGACCCAGTTTTGCTCTACAGGAGGCACTCCCATGTCATCGACCAATGGTGGATCCGTCATCGTCGCCGGCGCTCGTACGCCGATCGGCCGCCTGCTCGGAGGCCTGAAGAGCCTGTCCGCCGCGGAGCTCGGCGGTGTCGCGATCAAGGCCGCGCTCGAGAAGGCCGGCGTGTCCGGCGACCAGGTCGACTACCTGATCATGGGCCAGGTCATCCAGGCCGGTGCCGGCCAGAACCCCGCCCGCACCGCCGGCATCGCTGCGGGGCTGCCGATGTCGCTGCCCTCGATCACCATCAACAAGGTGTGCCTCTCGGGCGTCAACGCGATCGCCACGGCCGACCAGCTGATCCGCGCCGGTGAGCACGACATCATCGTGGCCGGCGGCATGGAGTCGATGACCAACGCGCCCCACCTGCTGCTGAAGTCGCGCGAGGGCACCAAGTTCGGCGACACCAAGCTCGTCGACTCGATGGCGTACGACGCCCTGTTCGACCAGACCACCCAGCAGGCGATGGGACTGCTCACCGAGGAGTGCAACGGCGCCGGCGCCAACCTGACCCGCGAGGAGCAGGACGAGTTCTCCGCCCAGTCGCACCAGAAGGCCGCCGCGGCGTGGAAGAACGGGCTCTTCGACGACGAGGTCGTCCCGGTCGCGATCCCGCAGCGCAAGGGCGACCCGGTCATGGTGACCGAGGACGAGGGCGTCCGGGGCGAGACCACCGCCGAGTCCCTGGGCAAGCTGCGCCCGGCGTTCAGCAAGGACGGCACGGTCACGGCCGGCTCCTCCTCGCAGATCTCCGACGGCGCCTGCGCCGTCGTCGTGATGAGCAGGGCCAAGGCCGAGGAGCTGGGCCTCACCTGGCTGGCCGAGATCGGCGCGCACGGCCAGGTCGCCGGGCCCGACTCCACCCTGCAGCTGCAGCCCGCCGCAGCCACCGCCAAGGCGCTGGAGAAGGAGGGCATCAGCGTCGACGACGTCGACCTCGTGGAGTTCAACGAGGCCTTCGCCGCCGTCGGGATCTCCTCGGCCCGCGAGCTCGGCATCCCCGACGAGAAGGTCAACGTCAACGGTGGTGCGATCGCCCTCGGTCACCCGGTCGGCATGTCCGGCGCCCGCATCGTGCTGCACCTCGCCCTCGAGCTGCAGCGCCGCGGCGGTGGCACCGGTGTCGCCGCGCTCTGCGGTGGCGGTGGCCAGGGCGACGCCCTGGTCGTCAAGGTGCCTGCCTCGGCGTGAGCAGGCGGTCGACGGGTGACGTTCCCCAGCTGGTCGAGAAGGCCCGAGCGGGGGACCCCCGGTCGGTCGCTCGGCTGATCTCGCTGGTCGAGGACGCCTCGCCGCTGCTGCGCGAGGTGATGGCCGGCCTGGCGCCGTACGCCGGGAACGCCCACGTGGTCGGTCTCACCGGGTCGCCCGGCGTCGGCAAGTCGACCTCGACCGCGGCCCTGGTCTCGGCCCTGCGTGCGCAGGACATGCGGGTCGGCGTGCTGGCGGTGGACCCCTCGTCGCCGTTCTCCGGCGGGGCCCTGCTTGGCGACCGGGTGCGGATGCAGGACCACGCGCTCGACCAGCACGTCTACATCCGCTCGATGGCCTCGCGCGGGCACCTGGGCGGCCTGTCGTGGGCGGCTCCGCAGGCCCTGCGGGTGCTGGACGCCGCCGGGTGCGACGTGATCCTGGTCGAGACCGTCGGGGTGGGCCAGAGCGAGGTGGAGATCGCCGCGATGGCCGACACCACGATCGTGCTGATCGCCCCTGGCATGGGCGACGGGATCCAGGCCGCCAAGGCTGGCATCCTCGAGATCGGCGACCTGTTCGTGATCAACAAGGCCGACCGTGACGGCGCCGACCAGGTCCGGCGCGAGCTGCGCTCGATGATCGGCCTCACCGAGCGACCCCCGGGTGCCTGGCTCCCTGAGATCGTGAAGACCGTCGCCAGCAAGGGCGAGGGCATCGACGACGTGGTCGCCGCGGTCGAGAAGCACCGGGAGCACATCACGGCCAGCGGTGAGCTCGAGAAGCGCCGGCTGCGGCGGGCCCGTGACGAGATCGAGGCGATCGCGGTCACGGCGCTGCGGGAGAAGTGGCGCGGCGTGCACGAGAACGCCGCCCTCGACGAGCTGGCGGCCGAGGTGATCGCCGGCCAGAGCGACCCCTACGCGGCGGCCGACCTGCTCCTGGAGAGCCTCGAGTCCTAGCTCTCGGTAATGGCCGCCGCGACCCGTCCGGTGGCCGCCCGGTCGAAGACGATCGTGTAGTGGTTCACGTCCGGCACGGTCTCCACGGTGAGGTGGCCGACCTGGTTGTCATACCTCTGCACCGCGGCAGTGGGCAGCAGGCCCGGCGCCTCGCCGAACATGCCGAGCGGGGCGCAGAGCAGGTGGGCCGGGACGGTGAGCCCCCGCAGGGCCGCATCGATCTCGTCGTGCAGGACCAGCAGGTCGCGACCGTCCGCCCGCACCGCCGCCTCGACGGCGCGGGAGCGCACGCCGTCCGGCGTCGGCAGGGCGTCGTAGCGGACGTAGGCCTCGACGGCGTCGTCCCAGTGCGGGCCGAGCGCGGGATGCCGGCGGAAGAACGCGACGTACTGCTCGACGTCCGCGTAGGTCATGCTCAGCCGCTCCAGCGCGGGACCCAGGGTGGCGGCGAGCACGTCGTCGGGGTCGGCGCCCTCCGGCAGCGGCAGGGGTACGCCGCCGTCGACCATCACCAGCCGGCGGAACAGGTCGGGCCGGGCCTGGACGGCGAGCAGGGCGGCGTACGCCCCCATCGAGTGCCCCGCCAGGACCAGCTCGCCGGTCCCGCCCGGGTCGAGCTGCTCGGCCACCCGGCACAGGTCCGCCGCGTGCCGCCGCAACCCGAACGGGCCGGGCAGGTCCCGGGCGCCGCCGCGGCCGCGCAGGTCGGGCGCGACCAGCGTCCAGGTGTCCGGGAGGGCGTCGGCCACCGCCGCCCAGCTCATCGAGGACGCGGTGATGCCGTGCGCCGCGAGCACCGTACGCCGGGGCCGACCCGCCGTCCGGTCACCGACGACGAGCGCCGGGAGCGCGCCCCCCGCCACCTCGAACGACAACGGGTGGGAAGCAGGGGCCATGGGGTCGATGATGCCCTGCCCGGGTGGTCCGAGCGCGCCTGAACCCACTCGGAGCCCAGTTTTGGTAGAACTGTGGTGTCGTGCGGGCGTTTCGGTGTTCGCATTCTTCCCCCTGACACCAAGGAGCAAGCGATGGACGGCGCACTGAAGAAGGGTGTGGGCCTTCTCGTGATCCTGTTCCTGGGCTTCTGGCTCGTGCAGGATCCCAACGGGTTCGCGGACTCCGCCAAGAGCACCGGGTCGACGATCTGGGACCTGCTCACGAAGCTCTTCGACTCCTCGATCAGCTTCATCAAGTCGCTCAGCAACTAAGGGGAGCGACTCGTGGGGTGGCTCCGCCGGACGCTGACCGACCCCGACATCGGCCGGCACCTGCTGCGCGACGAGGGCGAGGTCATCGTCGACATCGTGCGCAAGCACTGGTTCGTCTACATCGTGCCCGCGACCCTCGGCTACCTCGGGCTGGTCTCCCTGTGGGTGTTCCTGTTCTCCCGGGTGGACCTCGCATGGTTCCCGCTGGTGCTGGGCCTCGCGCTGCTGCTCTGGGGTGCCTACAAGGCGCTGGAAGCCAACCTGGACTGCTTCGTGATCACGAACATGCGGGTGTTCCGGGTCAAGGGCGTCCTCGCCCGCTCGCTGGCGACCATGCCGCTGGGCCGGATCCTCGACATCACCGTGGAGAAGCCGTTGCACGGCCGGCTGCTCGGCTTCGGCCACTTCACCTTCGAGTCGGCGGCCCAGGCGCAGGGCCTGCGCGAGATCCGCTACGTCGCCCGCCCCGACGCCCGCGACCTGGAGATCCAACGGGTCGTCCAGCGGGCCGGCCTGCGCGGTCCCAAGGTCATCAACTGACTATCGGGGTCTAGAGTCCCGCCGCGGCCTGCAGGTCGCCGCGAATGGCGTCCAGGCGGCCCACCGCGTTGATCCGGGCCGCGTCGACGCCGTTGTGGTCGCTGTCGTCCACGGGGATGACCACCTCGAGGTAGCACTTGATCTTGGGCTCGGTCCCCGACGGGCGGACGACGACGCGGGCGTGGTCGGCCAGCCGGAACCGCAGGCCGAAGGTCGGGGGGACGCCGGGCGAGCCCAGCGAGAGGTCGTCGACGCCCTCGACGGCCAGGCCACCCAGGGAGGTCGGCGGGTCGTCCCGGAGCCGGTCGACGACCGCCGGGATCGCGGCCACGTCGTCCATCCGCACGGAGAGCTGGTCGGTGGCGTGCAGGCCGTAGGTGCGGGCGAGGTCGTCGAGCAGGTCGCGCAGCGTGCGACCGGCGGCCTTGGCCCGGGCGGCGATGTCGCAGACCATCAGCAGCGCCGAGATGCCGTCCTTGTCCTTCACGTGCGCCGGGTCGACGCAGTAGCCGATCGCCTCCTCGTAGCCGAAGGCCAGGTCCTCGACCCGGCCGATCCACTTGAAGCCGGTGAGCGTCTCGGCGTACAGCTGCTTCTCGGCGAGCGCCATCTTGCCCAGCAGCGACGACGACACGATCGAGGTGGCGTAGACGCCCTGGCGGCGCAGCCCGAGCACGTGCTGGGCGAGCAGCGCGCCCAGCTCGTCGCCGCGCAGCATCTGCCACCCGTGCGGACCCCCCGGGACGGCCACCGCACACCGGTCGGCGTCCGGGTCGTTGGCCACCACGAGGTCGGCGCCGACCTCCGCGGCCAGCTCCGTCGCGAGGTCCAGCGCGCCGGGCTCCTCGGGGTTCGGGAACGGCACGGTCGGGAAGTCGGGATCGGGCTCGGCCTGGGCGACCACGACGTGCGGCTCGGCGAAGCCCGCCTGCCGCAGCGCGCTCAGCGCCACGGCGCCGCCCACGCCGTGCAGCGGGGTGTAGACGAGGTCGAGGTCGCGCGGCCCCCCGCCGGCGAGGTCGACCACGGTGGCGACGTAGCGGTCGAGCACCTCGTCCCCGAGCACCTCGCCGCCGTCGCCGCGCGGGATGTCCGCGACGGCCCCGACGGCTGCGATCCGGGCGGCGATCTCGGCGTCCGCCGGAGGGATGATCTGGCTGCCGTCGCCCAGGTAGACCTTGTAGCCGTTGTCCTGCGGCGGGTTGTGGCTGGCGGTCACCATCACCCCGGCGACGCAGCCGAGGTCCCGGATCGCGAACGCCAGCAGCGGCGTCGGCAGCGGCCGCGGGAGGGTGAGCGCCTGCAGCCCGGCGCCGGTCACCACCTCGGCGGTGTCCCGGGCGAAGACGTCCGAGTTGTGCCGCGCGTCGTAGCCGATCACGACCGGGGCGCCGTCGGGAGCACCGCTCTCGCGGAGGTACGCCGCCAGGCCGGCCGCCGCCCGGAGCACGACGACCCGGTTCATCCGGTTGGGGCCGGCGCCGAGCGCGCCCCGCAGGCCGGCGGTGCCGAACTCCAGGGTGCCGGCGAAGCGGTCGGCCAGCTCCGCTGACGCACCCTGCCCGATCAGGGACTCCAGCTCGGCCCTGGTCGCCGGGTCGGGGTCCTGCGCGGCCCAGGCACGGGCGCGCTCGAGCAGGTCGTCGTCGTCGCTCATTGCCCCAAACTAGAGGAGGTTCAGCCGATCTCCGCGAGCCGGGGGAGCACTCGCTCGCACAGCTGCTCGACGCTGCCGACGGGGTCCGCGACGTCGGGACCCGTCCAGACCTGGTCGATGCCGAGCGCGGCGAGCGCCTCCATCCGGCGCAGGAAGCCGTCGACGTCGTCGAGCGGGTTGTCGCCGCCGATGACGGTGCGCTGGATCTCGGCCGGGTCGCGGCCCTCGTTCGCACAGTGCCGGTCGAGGACGTCGAGCTTGTTCTTGATCTCGGTGGGGTCGTCGCCGAACAGGTTGCAGGCGTCGGCGTACTTCGCCACGAGGCGCAGCGTCTTCTTCTCACCGCTGCCGCCGATCAGGACGCGCGGCCCACCGGGGCGGATCTGCTGCGGGACGCAGACGGTCTCGGCGAGCTGGTAGTGCGTGCCGTCGAAGGCGCCGTCGTCGTCGCTCCACATCTGGCGGCAGACCTGGAGGGCCTCCTCGAGCCGCTCGAAGCGCTCCGCTGTCGGCGGGAAGGGCACGCCGAGGCCGGCGTGCTCACGGTCGTACCAGGCGGCCCCGATGCCGAGCATGGCGCGACCGCCGCTGAGCACGTCGAGCGTCGAGACGATCTTGGCCAGCAGACCCGGGTGCCGGTAGGTGACGCCGGTGACCAGCAGTCCGAGCTCGACGTCGCTGGTCTGGCCGGCGAGGAACCCCAGCGAGGTGTAGCCCTCGAGCATCGGCTCGGGCGGACCACCCAGCTGCTCCATCTGGAAGTAGTGGTCCATCATCGTCAGCGTGCTGACGCCGCCCTGGTCGGCGGCCTGCGCCACGGCGGCGAGGGTCGGTCCCAGCGCGGCTGCGCCCCCGGGCCAGGTCAGGTTGGCGCAGTGGACGGCCAGCTTCATGAGAGGCGTGTCATGACAGGGCGGCGACCGCGGCGTCGTAGTCTGGCTCCTGGCCGATCTGCGGCACCAGCTCGGAGTGCACCACCTTGTTGTCCGCGTCGAGGACCACCACGGCGCGGGCCAGCAGGCCCTCGAACTTGGTGTCGGTGAGGGTGACGCCGTAGTCGGCGCCGAACGAGGAACGGAAGGCCGAGCCGACCTGGACGTCCTCGAGGCCCTCGGCGCCGCAGAAGGCGGTCATCGCGAAGGGCAGGTCGACCGAGATGTTGAGGACGGTGGTGTCCTCGAGCCCGGAGGCCAGCTCGTTGAACTTGCGGACCGACGCCTGGCACACCCCGGTGCCGATGCTCGGGAAGATGCTCAGCACCTTGCGGCCGGAGAGGTCCGCGAGGGTGAACTCCTTGAGGTCGGTGTCGACGAGCGCGAAGTCCGGAGCCTGGTCGCCGACGGCGGGGAGCTCTCCGACGGTGTGGGCGGGGGTGTCCCCGAGTGCAGTGGTAGCCATGCCACCGACCCTAGCGGTCACTCCCAGTGGACAGGTCGAGGAGTGCCTCGGCGGCCGCCCGGGCGCTCAGGGCGGCGGCCGGGTCGTGGTCGAGGTTGCCGGCCGACGCGGCGCCGTCGTAGAGGAGCTGCAGCTGGCGGCCGAGCAGGGCCGGGTCGTGGGCTCCGGCCAGCGTGGCGAGGTCGACGAACAGCTCGCGCAGCCACGTCCGGTAGCCCTGCGTGGCCTGCTCCACCAGCCCCCCGGGCTTGGACTCCGCGCTGGCGGCGGCGAACGCACAGCCGCGGAAACCGGGACGGCGCTGCGACTCGGCCTGACTGTCGAAGACCGCCAGCAGCTGGGCGCGCGGCGTGGACCGGGCCTCGATGGCGGCCGTGATCCGGGCCGTGGTGGTGGCCTGACGCCCCAGCAGGTAGGCGTGGACCAGCTCCTCCTTGCTGCCGAAGGTGTTGTAGAGCGAGGCCTTCGCGACCCCGGCGTGCTCGATCACCCGGTCGATGCCGACGCTCTGCACTCCCTCGCGGTAGAACAGCTCGTTGGCCGACTCGAGCAGTCGCTCCCGAGCGGACGGCTTGGTGGTGGAGCTGGCCATCGTGATCACTCTCCTCGACAACTCGTCCGATCCTACTGAACGCCCTGGGTGCAGAGCCGACCCGAAGCGGCGCTCGCATGGACCGGTTGCGGTGCCGGCTCCCGCTCGGGCCGGCGTACGACGACGGTGAGGGCGAGCAGGGCCAGCGCCATCACGGCGACGCCGTACTCGTAGGACGTGGGGAGCAGGCCGCCGCCGTGCACGACGAGGAAGCCCGCCACCACGGCCGGGACACCCATGCCCAGGTAGGACACGACGTAGAGGACCGAGAGCACCCCGGCCCGCTCGTGGGCCTGGAGCAGCGGGATCACGGTGCGGATGCCGCCCTGGAAGCCACTGCCGAAGCCGACGCCGGCGACCGCGGTGCCGAGGAAGAACAGCACGGTCGAGCCGAGGTCGATCGCCGCCAGGGTGGTGGCCACCCCCGCCACCAGGGCGAGGACGCCGAGGGCCATCACGCCGTGGGGGTCGGCCTCGCGCAGCACGTAGACCGCGACGGCGGCGACCCCGGCGAGCACGAACAGGGACAGGCCCCCCAGCACGATCGAGCTCGACCCGCTGACCTGGTGCACGATCGAGGGGCCGAGCGCGCCGTAGAAACCGGCCAGCGCCCACACCGCGAACAGCGCGGGAGCAGCGCCGAGGACGGCTCGTCGGGCGCTGCGGGGCAGGGCGAGCTGCGGCACCAGCGAACGGCGGGCCCCGGCACGGCGCGTGACGGTCTCGCCGATCAGCAGGACCCCGACCGTCTGCAGGGCGAACACGCCGATGGCGACCAGGTAGACCAAGTAGGTGGGAGCCGGCAGGAACTGCACGACGAGCCCGGACAGCAGCGCTCCGCTGGCGGTGCCGGCCCCGGGGGCGACGGAGTTCGCCACGGACCCGCGGACCTTGTCGAGGTCGAGCAGTGCCGCGCCGATCGCGCCGAGGGCCGCGCCGGTGGCGACCCCCTGGATGACGCGGGCGGCCAGCAGCTCGGGCACCCCGGCGGCGGTGGCGAACACGACCATCGAGACGACCTGGCCCAGGAGCCCGGCCAGCAACACCGGCTTGCGGCCGACGTGGTCCGAGAGCCGGCCGAGCGCCAGGAGGGCCACCAGCACGGCCACGGCGTACACCCCGAAGACCACCGTGGTGGTGATCGGCGAGAAGCCCCACTCGGCCTGGTAGACGGCGTACAGCGGGGTGGGGACCGCCGAGGCGGCCAGGAACGAGACCACCAGCGAGGCCAGCAGGGCCAGCGACGCCGTGGTGGAGAGCCGGGAGGTGCGGGTGGAGGTACCGAGTGACATCGAGGTCCCCTAGGTAGACAGGTCGGTCTGGTAAGAGTAGACAGACCTGTCTGTTCATGTCAAGGCCAAACCCCCACCCGCCGCGGGCTCAGGCGTCGACGCTGGACATGTCGCCGTAGCGGTCGCCGGCGACCGCGTTGCGCGGAACCGCCCGGTCGAGCGCGGCGAGGTCCTCGCTGGTCAGCTCGACGTCGCTCGCGCCGACGTTCTCCTCGAGGTACCTCACTCGCTTGGTGCCCGGGATCGGCGCCACGTCGTCGCCCTGGGCGAGCACCCAGGCCAGCGCCAGCTGACCGGGCGTGCAGCCCTTGGCGTCGGCAAGCTGCTTGACCTGGTCGACCAGGGCGAGGTTGGCGTCGAGGGCGTCACCCTGGAAGCGGGGGAAGTACTCCGAGCGCCGGTTGTCGCCCGCGCCGTCGGCGCCCGAGTCCCTGGTGATGGCACCGGTCAGCAGACCGCGGCCGAGGGGGGAGTAGGGCACCAGGCCGATGCCGAGCTCGCGGATCACGCCGAGGATCTCGTCCTCGAGGTCGCGGGTGAACAGGGAGTACTCCGTCTGCAGCGCGGTGATCGGGTGCACGGCGGCCGCTCGGCGGATCGTGGCCGCGCTCGCCTCGGACAGCCCGAGGTGCCCGACCTTGCCGGCCTCGACGAGCTCGGCCATCGCGCCGACGGTCTCCTCGATCGGGACGCTCCGGTCCACGCGGTGCTGGTAGTAGAGGTCGATGTGGTCCACGCCGAGGCGCCGCAGCGAGTCGTCGCAGGCCTTGCGGACGTAGTCCGGCGAGCCGTCGATCCCGAGCCGCTCGCCGTTGGGCCCGCGGACGTTGCCGAACTTGGTCGCGAGCTGGACCTCGTCGCGGCGGCCGTTGATCGCCTTGCCGACGAGCTGCTCGTTGGTGAACGGGCCGTACATGTCCGCGGTGTCGAGGAAGGTGACGCCGAGGTCGAGGGCCCGGTGGATGGTGTCGAGGCCGCCCTGCTCGTCAGGGGTGCCGTAGAACTCCGACATCCCCATGCAGCCCAGCCCGAGGCTGGAGACGGTGAGGGGGCTACTGGTGCCGAGGGTGCGCTGGGTGATCGTCATGACACCCACTCAACGACTTCGAGCGCGCTCCAAGTCAAGCCGGGTCAGGAGGCCTGGTCGACCGCGCCCTCGTAGATGCCGATCTTGTGGTCGATCGCGCGCAGGTGGGCACCCACCTGGACCAGCTGTCGCTCGACCCGCTCGCGGTGCGCCTTGAGCAGGGCCAGACGCTCGGCCTCGTTGCCGGCCCCGGCGCGGACCAGGTCGGCGTAGCGGCGTACGTCGCGGATCGGCATGCCGGTCGAGCGCAGCCGGGTGATCATCTCGATCCAGGTGAGGTCGCGGTCGGAGTAGCGCCGGTGGCCGGACACGGACCGGTCGACCGAGGAGAGCATCAGCCCGTCGCGCTCGTAGTAGCGCAGCGTGTGCGTGGTCAGGCCCGTCTCGACGGCGGCCTCGGCGATGCTCAGGGTGGTCATCGGACCATTGTGATCCTTCGAGCGGGCTCGAAGTCAACGGGGGCGGGGACTGCCTGAGAACCGCACCCGATCTGTCGGTGACCGGGTCGCGATGCTCAGGAGTCCTTGTCCTCGTCCTGGTCCGCGACCTCGGCGTCGCCGCCGTCCGCGTCCTTCGACTCGGGCTCGTCGGCCTCGGACGTGCTCGCGTCGCTGTTCGGGTCCTCGGGGTCGGCGAAGGGGGCGGGCTCGCTGTCGTCGTACTCCTCGGAGTCGGTGAACATGCCGCGCTCGACGTCGAAGTCGCGGGGCGTGTTGTCGACCTCGGCGTTCTCCGGCCGGTTGTCGGGGTCGAGTCGCTTGTCGCGCTCCTCCTCGATCTCGTTCTTGGTGTCCTCGTCGGGCTCCGCCTTCGGGTCGATGCCCAGGCTCCGCCCGGCCCGCTCGTCGGTGTCGACGCCGTTCTCGAGCAGGTCCTCGCCCTCGTCCGTGGTGCTGTCGTTGTCGGTGTCAGTGTCCGAGTCGCTCATGTGCCCCTCCCGAGGTCGGTGAACGTCATCGATACCGAGGACGTCGTCACGATGTCAACGGCGCGTCCGCCGCAGGAGGGGGGCGTACCCCGGCCCGATCAGATGCGTGGGACGATCCCGGCGAGCAGCTCGCCCATCCGGGTGGCCGCGGACCGGCCGGCCGCGAGGACCTCCTCGTGGTTGAGGGGCTCGCCGGTGATCCCGGCCGCGAGGTTGGTGACCAGGCTGATCCCGAGGACCTCCATCCCCGCCTCCCGGGCGGCGATCGCCTCCAGCGTCGTACTCATGCCGACGAGGGTGCCGCCGATGGCGCGGATCATGCCGATCTCGGCGGGGGTCTCGTAGTGCGGCCCCGGGAGCTGGACGTAGACGCCCTCGCCGAGCGTGGGATCGGCCTCGCGGCACAGGTCGCGCAGGCGCGGGCTGTAGAGGTCGGTGAGGTCGACGAAGTTGGCGCCCTCGATCGGCGAGGTCGCGGTCAGGTTGATGTGGTCCGAGATCAGCACCGGGGTGCCGGGGGACCAGCGCTCGTCGAGCCCGCCGCAGCCGTTGGTGAGTACGACGGTGTGGCAGCCGGCCGCGGCCGCCGTACGCGCTCCGTGGACGACCGCCCGCACGCCGAGGCCCTCGTAGAAGTGGGTGCGCCCGAGGAACACCAGCAGGTTCTTCTCGCCGGAGCGCACCGAGCGGATCTTCCCGGCGTGCCCCTCGACGGCAGGGGGAGCGAACCCGGGGAGATCGGTGGAGCTGATCTCGGCGGTGGACTCGCCCAGCGCGTCGACGGCCGGCAGCCACCCCGACCCCATCACCAGGGCCACGTCGTGCCGCTCGACGCCGGTCTTCTCCGCGAGCACGAGCGCCGCCTCACGGGCCGCCTCGGAATAGGTCTGGGTCACGGCAAGAGCCTAGTTGTCGTGCAGGTTTCCCCGGCCGACCGGGGAAACCGTCACCCGCCGAAGTTGGAGCGGCAGGGGCGGGAGCGGAGCTCGGCGACGTAGTCGGCCGGGGCGTCGGCGGCCTCGGCGGCGTCGGCGATCGTGCCGAGGTAGGTCGCCGAGGGGAGGCCGCCCTCGAAGGCGTCGAGGACGTAGACCCACACCACGGCCTCGGAGTTCATCGTGGACACGCGCACCTTGGTCTTGCGGAACAGGCCGGTGTCGGCGGACTCCCACCCGTCGAGGGCCGCCACGTCCTCCTCGGTGATGTCGTAGACCGCGACGAAGACCTGCTCGAACGGGTCCTGGACGATGGTCGCGAGCGCGCCGTCCCAGCCGTGCTCCTCGCCGCCGAAGGTCAGCCGCCATCCGGTGAGCCACCCGGTCTCCCGTAACGGGGAATGGGGACACCGCTCGCTCATCCGGACGGGATCGAGGTTCGTCCCGTAGGCGGCATACAGAGTCACGGCGCCACCCTAGGGCCAACCGCGGCGCGGGCGCGATTGCCGGTCGTACGACGCGCGGGTGCGCTCCGGCCGCCGCGCTCGGCTGTGGCACCATTTCGGCAGTGACCGTGATCCCGACGAGGCCTCGCCGACGGGTGTCCGCGAGCGGGAAGCCCCCGGCGGACGGTCCTCCCGGCTATCGCGGCGACATCGACGGCCTGCGCGCGGTCGCCGTGACCCTGGTCGTGCTGTTCCACATCGGGTGGAGCGCCTTCCCGGCGGGGTACGTCGGGGTGGACGTCTTCTACGTCCTGTCGGGCTACCTGATCACCGCGCTGCTCCTGCGCGAGCTGAGCACGACCGGCACCATCTCCATCTCCGGCTTCTACGCCCGCCGGATCAGACGCCTGCTCCCGCTGTCGGCCGTCGTCCTGGTCTCCACCGCGGTGGCCTCCCGCTTCCTGACCCCGACCCTCGACCGGCCGGCCGTCGGCTCCGACCTCCGCTCGGCGGCCCTCTACTTCTCCAATTGGCACTTCGCCGCCGAGTCGACGCGGTACATGGCGGACACCACGAAGAGCCCCGTGCTGCACTACTGGTCGCTGGCCGTGGAGGAGCAGTTCTACGTCGTGTGGCCGCTGCTCTTGCTGCTGGCCGTCGGCGCGACCGGCCTGGCCCTGCACCGGTGGGAGGTCGCGCGCCGCCGGGTCGTCCTGGTCCTGGTCCTCGTCGGCGGGGCGTCCTTCGTGCTGTCGGCCGCGACCTCCGCCGCCTCGGGTCCGTGGGCCTACTTCGGGCTGCACACCCGCGGTTGGGAGCTGGCCGTCGGGGCCGCACTGGCCGTGGCGGGCACCGCGGTGACCCGGATCCCGGCCTTGCTCGCACCGGTGCTGGGCTGGGGCGGCCTGGCGCTGGTGATCGGCTCCGCGGTGCTGATGAGCGGCGACACGATCTTCCCCGGCACCGCGGCCCTGGTCCCCGTGCTGGGCACCGCGATGGTGGTGGCGGCCGGCGCCGTCCCGAGCAGGGTGGGGGCCGCGCGGCTGCTCTCCCTGTCCTGGCCCCGCTACGTCGGCCGGATCTCCTACGCGTGGTACCTGTGGCACTGGCCCTGCATCGTCCTGGTCGGCGGCCTGAACGAGGGTTCGACCGGCGGTCCCGGTGAGGCGTCCGGGAGCGGTGGTGCGCACAGCGTCTGGCGGATGACGCTGGCGGTCTGCCTGTCGCTCCTGCTGGCGGTCGTGTCGCACCACGTCGTCGAGAACCCGGCCCGGCGTACGCCGTGGCTGGTGGGGCACAGCGGCCGGTCGCTCGCGCTCGGTGCCGTCCTGACGGCCGCCGGCGTGCTGGCCTCGTTCCTGCTCGTCCAGCCGGCGAGCAGCGGTACGGCGGCCGGGGCGTCGGTGCGCACCGCACAACTGGCGCGGGCGGACGAGGCCACGGTGCCCAACGGGTGCTACCAGGGGCTGGACATGGCCGCCACCCCGCACGAGTGCCAGTTCGGCGACCCCGACGGCACCCGAACGATCGTGCTGGTGGGGGACTCCAACTCGCGGCACTGGTTCTACGCCTACGAGGCGCTCGCGAAGGCCCGCCACTGGAAGTTCTACTTCTGGGGCAAGTCCGGCTGCCCCATGGTCGAGTCCTCCGTCTGGCTGGGCACGGTCAAGGCGGAGTACGCCAGCTGTGACACCTGGCGTCGGGGCGTGCTGCACGAGATCTCCCGCCTCGGGGTCGTCGACGCGGTCGTGCTCGCCCGGGCCCGGCTGGCCCAGACCTACGTGATGGTGGACTCCCACACCCGCGCGCACCCGGCCCAGCTGCGACCGGCCTGGGAGAAGGCGGTCGCGAAGACGTTCGACTCGCTGGCGGGGCTCACCCGGCACGTCGTGTTCATGCGGCCCATCCCCTACGCGAACCTCGACGTACCCGCGTGCATCGCCGACGACCCGCAGACCGCGCGCACCCGCTGCGACTTCCCCCGGCGGGTGGCCTTCGGGTCCAACGCCCTCGACGGGGTCGAGGACGAGGCGGTCGCCCAGCACCCGGGCTCGGCGATGGTCGACCTCAACGCGGAGATCTGCCCGGGCGATCCCTGCCCGGTGATCAGCGACCAGGACCAGATCATCTACCTGAACCAGAACCACATCACCGCCACCTACGGGAAATCACTGTGGCCGCTGCTGGCCCGGGACCTGCAGGCGGCCATCGGCCCGGCCCCGCGGGATACGACACAATGACCCGGTGACGACACCTCACTTCGGGCAGGCGAACCGCGTCGTGATCATCGGCGGCGGGCCGGGCGGCTACGAGGCGGCCCTGGTCGCGGCCCAGCTCGGCGCGCAGGTCACCGTCGTGGACAGCGACGGGCTCGGTGGGTCGGCCGTGGTCACCGACTGCGTCCCGAGCAAGACGCTGATCGCCACGGCCGAGCTGATGACCGAGCTGCGGGGAGCGCCGGAGCTGGGAGTCAGCTTCGAGGACCACGAGGGCGACGCCGCCCACCACGTGGTGGTGGACCTGGCCCGGGTCAACGAGCGGGTGCTCAAGCTGGCCTCCGACCAGTCCGGCGACATCGGTCGTCGTCTGGAGCGTGAGGACGTGCAGGTCGTCGTCGGCCGCGGCCGGCTCCAGGGACCCGGCACCGTCGTCGTCGAGCTCGCCGACGGTGGCACGCGGACCCTCGAGGCCGACGCCGTGCTGCTGGCGACGGGCGCGGCGCCACGGACGCTGCCGACGGCCCAGCCGGACGGCGAGCGCATCTTGACCTGGGAGCAGGTCTACGACCTGACCGAGGCACCGACCAGGATGGTCGTGGTCGGCTCCGGGGTCACCGGGGCCGAGTTCGCGAGCGCCTACATGGCGCTCGGCATCGAGGTCGTCCTGGTGTCCTCGCGTGACCGGGTGCTGCCCGGCGAGGACGCCGACGCGGCCACGGTGCTGGAGGACGTGCTGAAGCGTCGCGGCATGGAGGTGCTCTCCAAGTCGCGGATGGAGTCGGTCCGGCGCGAGGGTGACGAGGTCACCGTGACGCTGACCGACGGCCGCACGGTCACCGGCTCGCACTGCCTGCTCGCGCTCGGCTCGGTGCCCAAGACCAAGGACCTCGGCCTCGAGGAGGCCGGGGTGGCCGTGGACGACGGCGGGTTCGTCCTCGTCGATCGGGTCTCGCGTACGACGGCCCGCGGGGTCTACGCCGCCGGCGACTGCACCGGTGTCCTGATGCTCGCCAGTGTGGCCGCCATGCAGGGCCGGATCGCGATGCGGCACGTCCTCGGCGACGCGGTGATCCCGATCGACCTCAAGCAGGTCTCCTCCAACGTGTTCACCTCCCCGGAGATCGCCACAGTCGGGTGGTCCCAGAACGCCGTCGACGCGGGGGAGATCGACGCCGAGTGCGTCCGCCTCGACCTCGCCGGCAACCCCCGCGCCAAGATGCAGGGCGTCCGCGACGGCTTCGTGAAGCTGTTCGCCCGACCCGACACCGGGATCATCGTCGGCGGTGTGGTGGTCGGCCCGCGCGCGAGCGAGCTGATCCACCCGATCTCGATCGCGGTGGCGGAGTCGCTCACCGTGGACCAGCTGGCGCACGCCTTCACCGTCTACCCGTCGATGAGCGGGTCGGTGGCGGAGGCCGCCCGGCGGCTGCACCACTCACCTGTCTGAGGCATTCTCGGAAAATGACAACAATGTAGTTCACCGGCATTCTCGTGAATATCCGAGAAGGCAGACATATCGCTTTAGTGGCAGACCATAATGGGCGAGTTAATTCTCGTCACTCGGGTCACTGGAGTCACAGATGTCACGCTCTTCCTGGCGCTTCCGCGCCGCCGCGACCGGGGCCGCGGCCCTGACCGCTGCTGCCCTGCTCCCGGGCCCGGCACGGGCCAGCCGCACCGTCTCGGAGAGCTTCACGGTGCCGGCCGGCGGCACCGTCGTGGTCACCGGTCACGGCTACGGCCACGGTCACGGGATGTCGCAGTACGGCGCCCAGGGAGCGGCCAGGCAGGGGCTGACCGCGCGCCAGATCCTGGCCTTCTACTACCCGGGCACGACGCTGGCCACCACCGCCGGGACGATCGGCGTGCTGATCACCGCGGACACCGACAACGCCGTCCAGGTGGTACCGGCCACCGGGCTGCGGGTCCGTGAGGTGGGCAGCGGCGCGACGTACGCCCTTCCCGCGACCGCGGGCATCAAGACCTGGCGGCTGCGGACGGTGTCGGGTCGGACCGTGCTCGACTACGACGACGGCGCCTGGCACGCCTACCTCCCCGGTGGCGCGGCCCTGAGCGGGGACGCCGAGCTCTATGGACCCGCGAGCGTCGGCCTGCGCGTGGGCAGCGCCACCCGCGCCTACCGCGGCGCGCTGCGGCTGAGCAGCAGCGACACCGTGAACGTGCTCGCCCTGGACGACTACGTCAAGGGCGTCGTGCCGCGCGAGATGCCGGCCTCCTGGGCGGGGGCCGCCCTGCAGGCCCAGGCCGTCGCGGCCCGCACCTACGCCGCCCGCGACCGCGCCGACCACGCCACCCGCTACTACCAGACCTGTGACACCACCTCCTGCCAGGTGTACGGCGGACTGGGGTCCGAGGACTCGCGCTCGAACGCCGCCGTGGCCGCGACGGCCAACCAGGTGCTGAACTACCGGGGCACCCCGGCCTTCACCCAGTTCGGCTCCAGCAGCGGCGGGTGGCTCGCCGACGGGGGGCAGCCCTACCTCGTCGCCAAGCCCGACCCCTACGACGGCGCCAGCGGCAACCCGGTGCACACCTGGAGCAGGACGCTGACCCGGGCCTCGATCCAGAAGGCCTACCCCTCGCTGGGCACGCTCCAGCGGATCGCGGTCACCCGCCGTGACGGTCACGGTGAGTGGTACGGCCGGGTCGAGCAGATGGTCCTCGACGGCAGCAGGGCCAACGTGACGCTGGCCGGCACCACCTTCCGCTCGAAGTTCGGCCTGCGCTCGCAGTGGTTCCACTTCTCCGGCAGCACCGCCACGACCGCGCCGGCGGCCGCTCCGACCACCGCCATCACCCAGCGCTGGAAGGCGATCGGCGGCAACCGGTCGAAGCTCGGCAAGGCCACCAGCGCGGAGTACGCCGTGGCCGGCGGCCGGGAGCGCCGGTTCAAGCACGGCCGGATCTTCTCCAAGGCCGGCGCAGGCACCCACGAGATCTACGGGCGGGTGCTCAAGCCCTACGTGAGGCGCGGCGAGGCGACGTCGAGGCTGGGGTTCCCGACCAGCGCGCCGCACAGGTTCAAGCGAGGCGTCTACGCCCGCTTCGAGCACGGCGTGCTCAAGGTGTTCCGCAAGGGCAGGGTGCAGGTCGTCTACTCGCGCCGATAGGTGCTCGGCGGCACCCCGACCAGCTCGGTGAACTCGCGCGTGAAGTGGGCCTGGTCGAACCAGCCGTAGCGGGCCGCGAGGTCGGCCAGCGACCCGTCGTAGCCGGCGTCGAGGTCCGTCACCGCGTCGTGGATGCGGTAGCGCGCCAGCGTCCACTTCGGGCTCACCCCGACGTATCGCTCGAACAGGCGCTGCAGCCTGCGCCTCTCGATCCCGCAGCGCTCCTCGACCTGGCCGACGCGGACCAGGGAGCGGTCCTCCAGCATCACCGAGACGACCTCGAGGACGCTCTCGTAGGCCGGCTCGGGGACGACTCCGGGCCGGGCCAGCAGGCGGTCGAACTGCGCGCGGCAGTCGTCGTCACCCAGGTGCGGGCCGAGCCCCGCGAGGTCGTCGGCGAGGGCCGCCGGCAGGATCGTGCGCGCCGGGGCGGTGACGTCCCGCAGGGGTCGCACGCTCCTGCCGGCGAGGCTGGCCAGGCCACCCGGCCGGAACTTCACGGCGAACACCCAGCCAGTGTCGCGGATGGTGACGTCGAAGCGTCGGGTGGGCACCCCGGTGACGACAACGGGGTCGACGCCGATCCCTGCGCGGAGGTGGCCCTTCTCCACGCTCAGGTTGCAGGCGGGGTGGGGCAGCGTGGAGCTGACGAAGCTGGCGCTCGCGGGGAGGTCCCACCGCAGCGTCCAGTAGTTCTCGACCCAGGGCGCCAGCGTCTCCGCGCACGGCAGCCGCTCGAGCCGGACGTGCTTGGCGAGCTCGTCGGGCCGGAGCACCCCGGCCGCCGTCGACGTCGCGTTTCTCCTATCGGCCACGCAGCGATCCTAGGAGGGTGGAGGGACACATCCACCTGAGGAAGGAACCCCGATGAGCACCCCCACCGCCCGTCTCGCCATGGTCACCCTGGACTGCGCCGACCCGGAGGCCAGCGCGACCTTCTGGTCCGGGCTGCTGGGCTGGGAGATCGCGCACGCCGAGAAGGACTACGCGATGCTCACCGGCCCGAGCCACGCGCTCGGGTTCGGCCGCGTCGAGGGGTACGCCGCACCCGGCTGGCCCAACGAGAACGGCGGCAAGCAGTTCCACTTCGACCTGGCCGTCGACGACCTTGACCAGGCGGAGAGGGCCGCCGTCGACCTCGGTGCCACCGTCGCGGACCCCCAGCCCGGCGAGACCTGGCGCGTCCTCCTCGACCCCGCCGGCCACCCCTTCTGCCTGACCAGGGCCGAGAACTGGGGCTAACCCAGCACCAGGACCAGGTCCCCTCCCTCGACCTGCTGGGTGCCGGGGAAGGCCAGGCGTTCGACGGTGCCGGCCCTGGGGGCGGTGATCGAGGCCTCCATCTTCATCGCCTCGATGGTCGCGACCACGGCGCCGGCCTCGACGGAGTCGCCCTCCGCGACCTGCTGGGTGACCACGCCGTCGAAGGGCGCCGGGACCTGCCGGTCGTCCTTGGGGTCGGCGCGCTCCTGGCTGGCCACCTGGGACTCGACGGAGCGGTCGCGCACGTTGACCGGTCGCAGCTGACCGTTGATGGTGCACATCACCGAGCGGTAGCCGCGCTCGTCGGGCTCGCTGATCGCCTGCAGCCCGAGGATCAGCCGCTTGCCCTCCTCGATCTCGACCACGTGCTCCTCGCCGGACCGCAGGCCGTAGAGGTAGTCGTCGGTGTCCAGCACCGAGACGTCGCCGTAGAGCGCGAGGGCTTCGTCGTACGCCTGCGTGGGGCCGGGGAAGAGCAGCTGGTTCAGGGTGTGCCGCCGGGTGGTGCCCGCGAGTCCCACCGTCTGCTCCTCGGTCAGGTCGCCGACCGGCTGCTTCCACGTGCGGCCCTCCAGCGCCTTGGTGCGGAACGGCTCGGGCCACCCGCCGGGCGGATCGCCGAGCTCGCCGGAGAGGAAGCCGATCACCGAGTCGGGGATGTCGAACTTCCCGGGGTTCTCCTCGAACTCCCTCGGGTCGGCGCCGACCGCGGCCAGGTGCAGCGCGAGGTCGCCGACGACCTTGGAGGAGGGGGTCACCTTGACGATGTTGCCGAGCAGCCGGTTGGCGGCGGCGTACATGTCCTCGATCTGCTCGAACTTCTCGCCGAGCCCGAGCGCGATCGCCTGCTGGCGCAGGTTGGACAGCTGCCCGCCCGGGATCTCGTGGGTGTAGACGCGACCGGTGGGCGAGGCCAACCCGGACTCGAACGGCGCGTAGAGACGGCGGGTCGCCTCCCAGTAGGGCTCCAGCGCGCACACGGCCTCCAGGTCGAGCCCGGTCTCGCGCGCGGAGTGGTCGGTGGCGGCGACCAGGGCCGACATCGCCGGCTGTGACGTCGTACCGGCCATCGAGGCGGTCGCGACGTCCACCGCGTCCACGCCCGAGTCGATCGCGGCGAGCAGCGTGGCGAGCTGGCCGCCGGGGGTGTCGTGGGTGTGCAGGTGCACCGGCAGGTCGAACTCGCTGCGCAGGGCGGTGACCAGGGTGCGCGCCGCGGGAGCGCGGAGCAGCCCGGCCATGTCCTTGATGGCGAGGACGTGGGCGCCGGCGTCGACGATCTTCCGCGCCAGCTCGAGGTAGTAGTCGAGCGTGTAGAGCGTCTCGTCCGGGCTGCTCAGGTCGCCGGTGTAGCAGAGCGCCACCTCGGCGACGGTGGTGCCGGTCGCCCGGACGGCCTCGATCGCCGGGCGCATCTGCTCGACGTCGTTGAGGGCGTCGAAGATGCGGAAGATGTCGATGCCGGTCTCCGCCGCCTCCTGCACGAAGGCGTGGGTCACCGCGGTGGGGTACGGCGTGTAGCCGACGGTGTTGCGGCCGCGTAGCAGCATCTGCAGGCAGAGGTTCGGCAAGGCCTGACGGAGCTTCGCGAGCCGGTCCCAGGGGTCCTCGTTGAGGAAGCGCAGCGCCACGTCGTACGTCGCACCGCCCCAGGCCTCGACGCTCAGCAGCTGCGGCAGCAGCCGGGCCTCGTGGCCGGCGACGGCGAGCAGGTCGCGGGTGCGCACCCGGGTGGCCAGCAGCGACTGGTGCGCGTCGCGGAAGGTGGTGTCGGTGACCGCGACCCGGTCCTGCTCGCGCAGGGCGCGGGCGAAACCCTCGGGGCCGAGCGCGAGCAGCTGCTGGCGGGTGCCGTCGGGAGCCGGGACGTCCAGGTCCAGGACGGGCAGCTTGGTCGAGGGGTTCACGGTGACCGGCGCCTCACCGTTCGGCTTGTTGACCGTCACCTCGGCGAGCCAGTTGAGCAGCCGCGTGCCGCGGTCGGCGTTGCCGCGGGCGACCACGAGGCCGGGGTGGTCCTCGATGAAGCTGGTGTTCACCCGTCCGGCGATGAAGTCGGGGTCGAGCAGGACCGCCCGCAGGAACGGGATGTTGGTGGCCACGCCGCGGATCCGGAACTCGTCGACGGCACGACGTGCCTTCTGCACGGCGATCTCGAAGGTCCGGCCACGGCAGGTGAGCTTGGCCAGCATGGAGTCGAAGTGGGCGGAGACCTCGGCGCCGGTGTACGTCGTACCGCCGTCGAGGCGGACGCCACCTCCGCCGGGGGAGCGGTACGTCGTGATCCGGCCGGTGTCGGGACGGAAGCCGTTGCTCGGGTCCTCGGTGGTGATCCGGCACTGCAGCGCGGCGCCGCGGAGCACGATCGCGTCCTGGGTCAGGCCGAGGTCGGCGAGCGTCTCGCCGGCCGCGATCCGGATCTGGCTCTGCACGAGGTCGACGTCGGTGACCTCCTCGGTCACCGTGTGCTCGACCTGGATGCGGGGGTTCATCTCGATGAAGTGGTACTCCCCGTCCTCGCCCAGCAGGAACTCCACGGTGCCGGCGTTGCGGTAGCCGATCTCGGTGGCGAACCGGACGGCGTCGGCGCACATCCGCTCCCGGATCGCGGGGTCGAGGTTGGGTGCCGGCGCGATCTCCACGACCTTCTGGTGGCGGCGCTGCACCGAGCAGTCGCGCTCGAAGAGGTGGATCACGTGCCCTTCGGCGTCGGCGAGGACCTGCACCTCGATGTGCCGCGGGTCGACCACCGCCTCCTCGATGAACACGGTCGGGTCGCCGAACGCCCCGTCGGCCTCGCGCATGCAGGTGTCGATGGCGTCCCGGAGGTCCTTCTCCTCCTCGACCTTGCGCATGCCGCGCCCGCCACCACCGGCGACGGCCTTGACGAACAGCGGGTAGGTCAGGCTCCTCGCGTCCTCCATCAGGGCGTCGAGGTCGTCGTTGGGCGGCACCGAG
>JAOPYC010000148.1 GCA_025964795.1 Marmoricola sp. | reverse complement strand
GGGCCCGGCGACCAGCCCGACCCGACCGGGAGGGCCGTCGGCCCCGTGGCGGAGATCCAGCCAGCGGGTCGCGGACGGCGGGATCGTGAGCGGGCGACCGGCGTAGCCGGGCAGCAGCGACCACGGCGTCCCGGCCAGTGCGCCGGACGGGGTGAGCACCACCCGGCGGTCACCGAGCAGGGGGAGGACCGGATGCACCAGCTGCTCCGCCACCGTGCGGAGCCGGTCCCGCAGCGCCGCGCGCAGGGGCGCCGCGAGGGCGTCGTCGCGGTGCGACGCGGCCATGGTCAGGTCCGCGGTGAGCGCGTCGAGGTGGTTGCGGACGGCGGTCGGCGCGCCGAGCTCCAGGACCGCGGTCGAGTCCGGGGTGACCACCAGGGCGGTCATCCGATCCCCGACGACCACCGGGGCGACCAGGGTCGCGTCGTCCTCCGCGAGGGCGGCCCGCAGCTCCTCGAGCCCGGCTGGCTCGCCGACCGTCCCCGCCCCCTCGCCGTACCACTGCCGCTGCCGGACCCGCTGCCGGAGCTCCTCGGCCCGTCTCGCCTCGGGGGTACGCCGCCCGGGCCGGCCGTCGACCTCACCCAGCAGCCGCAGCTCGGTCAGGTCGTCGGCCACCTGCTCGTCGGCCGGGGGCCGCACCGGGGACACCCGGCCGACGAGGGCCCGCGCTCGCTCGGACCACTCGAACACCAGGGCGGGGTCACCGGCGTCGAGGGCCATCGTCAGGCCGAACCCGGCCAGGTCCCGGCCGTGGCCGACCAGGGTGCTCTGCAGGTCGAGGCTGCCGAACGACGACTGCCACGTGTGCAGGTCGTCGAGGCCCTTGCGCACGTGCTGGCGGGCGTTGTGGCGGTCCCCGCGCGCCAGCGCCAGCTCGGCACGGACCTCGCGCCACAGCAGGCGGGTGGTGACGGGGGTGTTGGCGTCGAGCCGCAGCCGGCGGACCCGTGCCCCGGCGTCGCCGAGGTGACCGTGGGCCACGCTCACCCGGACCCCCTGGAGGTCCAGGATCACCGCGTCCTGGACCAGACCCTGGCGCCGCAGGTCGGTGGCCAGCAGGTCGACGCGGCCCAGCAGGGAACCGCCCTGGGCGCCGGAGGAGATCTCCGCGACCACGGCCGCGGCGTCCGCGCGCAGGGCCCGGGCCGGCCGCGCCTGGTTGCGGAAGCGCCGGGCCGCCCGCCGGGCCACCACGCGAGCCCGGGCCGGGTCCTCGCGCAGCAGCGTCCAGGCCAGGGTCAGCTCGCACTCGGCCTGGTGGGTGCGCAGCCGGCGCGAGCCGTAGGCGCTGGCCGCCAGCTCCAGGGCGCGCACTGCCTCGCGCGGGCGACCGGCCGCGGTGAGGACCTCGGCGCGGTCCTGCTCGACCGTGGCCCGGTTGATGGCCGACTGGGGGGCGAGCACCAGCGCGGCCTCGTCGATCATCTGGAGAGCACCGACCAGGTCGCCCTCGAGCAGCCGGGCGTAGCCCAGGTTGTGCTCGGCCTTGGCGCGGGGCACCTCGAGACCGCGAGCCGCCAGCTCGTCGCGGGCCGCCCCGAAGTCGGCTGCGGCCAGCGTGGGCTGACGGCGCTGCAGGTAGACGTTGCCGCGGTTGAGCAGCGCGAAGCCGTGGTCCTCGATGTCCTGGGGGAGCAGGGAGACGGCCTGGGCGAAGGCGTCCAGCGCCCGGTCGGACTCGCCGGCCCGCATCCGCAGCATCCCGAGCTGCTGCCAGACCTTGCCCTCGGTGAGCGTGGTCAGGTCGTCCCGGTCGAGGAGCCGCACGCACCGTTCGAGCCCGGCGACCGGGTCACCCGTCTCGGACTCGACGTAGGCCCGGGTGATCTCGACCTGGGCCGTCAGGTCGGGGCTGTCGGCCACCCGCAGCGCCTGGGCCAGGTAGCGGTCGGCGCGGGGATAGCTGCCCATGTTGGCCGCCCGTCGGGCCCGGTCGAGGAGCACATCGGCGCGGGACATGGCCCATCATGACTTCAGGTCGGTGACTCCCGTCAACGCCTGCCACGCGCGGGCGACCGCCGCCGACCGGTCGTCGGCCGTCGGGTCGACCTTGTCCACCAGGCGCGCGGCGACCTTGCCGGCGAAGAGCGGGGCCGAGAACGACGTGCCGCTCCACAGCGCGAAGCCGCCGGAGAAGTCGTCCGGGTCGATGGACTCGCGGACCCGCATGTAGGCCTCGGAGCGGGCCGCCGGCTGCAGGCCGCCCTGGAACCCGGGCGGCAGCGTGCTCATCAGTGCCGCCCCCGGCGCGTAGGCGCGCACCCAGGGACCGGCGTTGCTGAACAGCGCGTCGGTGCCGTTGGGGTTCAGGGCGCCGACGGAGACGATGGGGACGGTGTCCGCGGTGGCCGGCACCCCGCCCTTGCCGTCCGCCCAGGGCGCGAAGGCGGCGGGGAACATCGGTCGCGCGGTCGCGTCGTTGCCGGCCGAGCAGATGACGGCGACGCCGCAGTCGCCCATCAGCCGGAGGATGTCGTACATCGTGGGATCGAAGAGGAGGTCCTCCGGGGTCTCGTGGTAGTAGCCCATCGAGAGGCTGAACACGTCGATGGCCAGGCCGTCCGGCTCACCGTCGCGATGGCGACGCACCAGCTTGGCGATCCCGCGCAGGGCCTTGATCAGGTCGCTCTCCACGATGGGGCCGTCGGAGCCCACCGCGCGCCACGTGACGATGTCCGCGTCCGGACAGGCCTGGTGGATCAGCCCCGCGATGAAGGTGCCGTGCCCGGCCAGCGGGTCGATGCCGCCGTCGAGGGCTCCGACCTGGTCGAACCACTTCTCCGGGTCGGTCGCGTCATCGACGTAGCCGATCGGGCCGCCGTCGACGTCCGGCCCCCGGGAGACGGCCTTCTTGAGCCAGTCGTGCTCCCCGCAGCCGGTGTCCAGGGTCGCCACCACCGGGCGCCGGCCCGTGACGTCCCCGTCGCCGCGGCGCAGCGGCGCCGGTCCCGCGTAGCCGATCGGCTGTCGTCCTCCGGATCCGGGAACCCCGTAGGAGGACACCGGGTCCGAGGCGCCGACGCTCGCCGGGCTGGAGTGGTGGAACGGGCTCGAGTGGTGGAACGGGGTCGAGTCGAGCGAGCGCAGCAGCACGATGTGGTCGAGCCCGACCCGCCTCATCGGGGCGAGGCCGTACTTCGCCCGGGAGTTCTGGAGCAGCACCCAGCCGTCGGGCGCCAGCGTGGCGGTGTCGTCCTTGACGCTCAGGTCCAGGCGTACGACGCCGGGGACGCCGTCCCGGGAGCCGTCCTGGCCGCGGTACTCGGTGTCCTCGGTCTCCTCGGTGTCCTGGTGGACCGTGGCCACCCAGCCGAGCGAGTCCGCCACCTCCTGGAGCTGCTCGATCACGCGCTCGGAGTCCGGGGTGTCGGCCACGATCAGCCGCGGTCCGACGTACACGGTCGACCGGGGACGCACGCCCTTCACGGCCAGGGCCGTGCCCGGGTCGAGGAAGCGGCCGTCGACCTGGTCGAGCACCTGCCGGGGCGGCACGAACGGCTCGCGCTGGGTCGACAGGGCTGACTGGCGGGACGGCACGGGCTGGAAGTCGCGTTCGGGGCGGTTCTGTTCCATGGGCCAGACCTCAGATCCAGAAGGGCGGAGTCATTCTCGGGCGGTCGACGAGCTCCTCGTCGAGGAAGGTGATCCGGGCCAGGCCGGAGGGGGTGTCGGCGATCTCGAAGCGTCCGAACTCGTCGAGGCTGGTCTCGTGGGCCAGCGTGCCGTCCTCGCCGGACAGGCGCACGGTGAGCCGCCGGGCCGGCACCACCCAGCCGTCGAGCCGGGTGTGGTCCTCGATCCGCGACAGGCGCAGGTAGACGTTGAAGTCGGGCCCGGCGTACTCCAGCGACCACGCGCCCGAGTCGTCGTCCGCCGGGGTCGCGGAGCGTACGCCGTCCAGGGCGTCGGCCGACTCCACGAGCACGAGCAGGTCGAACTCGAGGTCCTCCGCGGCGATCCGGGCCAGCACCCCGTCGACGAGGTCGTCGGGGGGCGGGTCGAGCTGCTCCCAGAGGCGGCCGACCCGGGCGAGCAGGGTCAGGTCGTCGGGTCCCACCGGCTCCGTGTCTCCGGTGCTCATCATCGACCCCCCGCCTGCACGAGCTCCTGGCGCAGCTTGTCCAGGCACCGGCCACGGGTCGGGCCGATGCTGCCGACCGGCATGCCCAGGGACGCGGCGATGACCGTGTAGTCCGGCCGGGACTCGGCCGCGACGATCCGCAGCAGCTTCTGGCAGCGCTCCGAGAGCCTGCTCAGGCAGCCCCAGAGCCGGGCGTTGTCGTCGTCGAGGACGACCTGGCCCTCAGGGGCCGGCTCGTCGGGGAGCCTCCGGGCGATGGTCTCGTCCTCCACCGGGCGCTGCCGGGTGGACTGCTTGGCGACGCGCCAGGCCTCACGACGGGCGGTGGTGCACAGCCACCCCGCGACGGCGCGGGACTCGGAGATCGATTCGCCCGAGCGGACCAGCGTGAGCCAGGTCGTCTGGACCACGTCCTCGGCGGTGGTGTGGTCGAGCCCGCTGGCCCGGACCACCTGCCACAGCATCGGGCTCAGCAGCCGCACCAGGTCGTCCAGCGCGGCGTTCTCTCCCGCGCGCCACCGGTCGAAGTGGCTCGCGGCGGTCTCCCACAGCGAGGGTGACTCGGTGGGTAGCTCTGACATGGTCTGCACACCTCCCCAGGAGACGCTGCCGGGCAGCGTGATACATCCTGCCCTGACAGGTGCTCACGATGCGAGACGTTCGCCGCGCGCGGTTGGGGGAGGCGCTCCTCAATAGATCTCGGGAAGCTCGCTCGCCCGACCGGTGAACTCGGGGTCGCGCTTCTCGCGGAACGCGGCGACGCCCTCCTGGCCGTCGCCGATGCTGGTGTAGAACATCGCCAGGCTGTCGGCGCGGTGCGCCTCGATCGGGTGGTCGACGGCGCCGTTGCGGTAGAGCATCTGCTTGGCCAGGCCGAGGGCGACGGGGGAGCGGTTCACCACGAAGCTGCGGGCCAGCTCGAGCGCCGCGTCGAGCAGGTCCTCGGGCTCGTGGACCGAGCGGACCAGGCGTCCGGCGTACGCCTGCTCGGCGGTGAGGATGTCGGCGGAGTAGACCCACTCGAGCGCCTGCTGGATGCCGACGATGCGCGGCAGGAACCACGACGAGGCCGCCTCGGGGACGATGCCCAGGCGCCCGAATACGAAGCCGATGCGGGCCTTGGTGGAGGCGAGCCGGAGGTCCATCGCGAGGGTCATCGTCGCGCCGATGCCGACGGCCGCGCCGTTGATCGCCGCGATCACGGGCTTGGGCAGCTCGTGGATCGCGAGGGTGACCTTGCCGCCGGTGTCGCGTACGCCGTCGTTGATCTCCGGCTCCAGGAGGCGTTCGCGCAGGTCCTCCGGGGTGGGGGACAGCGTCTCGTCGAGCCCGAAGACGTTGCCCTCGGCGGACAGGTCCATGCCGGCGCAGAAGGCGCGGCCCGCCCCCGTCACGACGACCGCACGGACCTCGTCGCGCATCGCGTCGGTGCGGAAGAACTGCTCGAGCTCGCGCGCCATGGTGACGGTGAAGGAGTTCAGCGCGTCGGGCCGGTTCAGGGTGAGGGTGGTGACGCCGTCGTCGTCGACGGTCCAGGTCAGGGTCTCGTAGTCCGTCATTGCGTCACTCCTGGCAGGCCGGTGGGGGTGCAGAGCCGCTTCGGGATGTCACCCGTGCGGTCCTCCTTGATGAACTTCAGGAGCGCGAGCGCGCGCTGCCGGTCCCAGTGGATCGCCTGGTCGGCGATGGGCATCGAGCAGGTGAGTCCACTGGTGCCGTTGACGCGGGTCATCGCCAGCCCGAACTTGGCGAGCGCGATCGGACCGGTGCCCTTGCTCACCGTCAGCGAGGAGGTCGCGGCCTTGTTCACCCGGAAGTAGCGCACCGGGTTGATGATCGTCCACGGCGACTTCACCTCCGCGCCGATCGCGCTGACGACCTCGCGCTGGTGCCGGGCGCGGTCGATGTCGCCGTACTTGCTGACGTGGCGGGACCGGGCGTAGCCGAGGGCCGTGACGCCGTCGACCTCCTGGCAGCCCTTCCTGATCCGCAGGTTGGCGCGCCGGTCGACCATGCGCTGCGTCGGGCAGATCCGGATCCCGCCGACCGCGTCGACGGAGTTGGCGAAGCCGCCGAAGCCGATCTCGACGTAATGGTCCACGCGCACGCCGGTGTTCTGCTCGATCGTCTTCACGAGGAGCTTGGGGCCGCCGATCGCGAACGCCGCGTTGATCTTGGTGGTCCCGTGGCCCGGGATGGCGACCAGCGAGTCGCGGGGGATGGAGAGCAGCAGGCTCGGCCCGCCCCCGGTGTGCAGCAGCATGATCGTGTCGGTGCGCTGGCCGACGTCGCCCACGCCCCCCGTGCCCAGGCGCTTGTTCTCCGCCCTGGAGAGGCCCTTGCGGCTGTCCGAGCCAACCAGGAGGTACGTCGTGCCGGGCTGCGCGCCCGGTCGGTTGCCGCCCGGGTCGATGTCGACCTTCTCGATCTTGCCCGTCGCCCAGACGGGTACGGCGACCAGGTAGACGATCCAGGCGACCAGCAGCAGCAGGATGATCCGCCCGACCGGTGGCCGCCTGCGCGGTCCCTTCGGGGCCGCCACCGGCTGCGCCGGTTGCACCACCTTGCGGGGCGGCTCGCCGCCACCGGCGCGGGCCGGAGTCGGCGCGACCCGTGGCGTGGTCCCCGGCCGGTCGATCCGGGGGAGGACCTGGGTCGGCTCCGGGTCGTCGGACCCGCCCGACCCGGCAGGCTTCCCGGCTCCTGGCTTGCCGCCGTAGAGCCACCCGTAGTCGGGGCCCTCGCTCGGTCCCGTGCCGGATCCTCCGGTGCTCCCTCTGTCAGGCATGGCGGAGACGCTACCGTGCAGCGCATGGAGTCGTTGCCGCCCTCGTACGGTCGGGTCAGCCTGACCCTCCTGGCCGGCCAGGCCCACGTGAACCTGTTGGGCAACGTCCACGGCGGCGAGGTCATGCGGCTGGTCGACTCGACGGCCGGCGCGGTGGCCCAGCGGCACAGCGGGGGACCGGCGGTCACCGCGGCGATGGACGAGATGGCCTTCCTGGCCCCGGTGCACGTCGGTGACATCCTGCGGGCCACGGCCCAGGTGAACTGGGCCGGTCGCACCTCCATGGAGGTCGGCGTACGCGTGGAGTCCGAGCCGTGGAACCAGGCGGGGACCGAACCCGTGCACGTCGCCTCGGCGTATCTAGTCTTCGTCGCGATCGACGCGGATGGCAAGCCGCGCCAGATCCCGGGCCTGGAGCCCCAGGAGGCCAAGGAGGTACGCCGCATGCGCGAGGCCGAGATCCGTCGTGCCCACCGGCTCGCCCGGAAGACCGAGATCGACGAGGGCCGCTCCCGCTGAGCGACGGGGCTGGCCCACTCGGCGCGCCTATGCCTCTGTGACGCGTGTGGCTGGTGATACTTGGCGGCACCGTCCGGCCACGCCTCGACCCTGAGAGGTCCCTTCCCCATGGCCCTTGCTCCTCCCCGTCTCGACCCGCCTCCCGCCGTACGCGGTGGACAGGCGAGCGGCGTCAAGTTCCGGCGTGCGCTGGTGCTGATGCTGATGACCCTCGTCCTCCCCGGCTCGGCCCAGCTCGCGGCCGGGCGCAAGGAGACGGGTCGCATCGCCCTGCGGATCTGGCTGGGCCTGATCGCCACCGTGGTGGTGCTCTTCCTGCTGGGCATGGTGTTCAGCTCGTTCGTCTTCTGGCTGATGAGCAACACGTTCGTCCTCGGCGTCGTCCGGATCGTGCTGATGGTGATGGCGGTCGGCTGGGCCTACCTGTTCATCGACGCCTGGCGGATCGGCGACCCGCTGGCGCTGCGGCAGAAGCAACGGCTCGCGATGGTCGGCATCAACGGCGTGCTCTGCTTCGCCGTGGCCGGGTCGCTGCTCTTCGCCTCCCACGTGGTGGGGGTGCAGAAGGACTTCATGAGCGCGATGTTCACCAACGGGGTCGCGACGAACGCGCACGCCGGCCGCTACAACGTGCTGCTGCTCGGCGGCGACTCCGGGGCCGACCGCTGGGGCCTGCGCCCGGACAGCCTGTCGGTCGCGAGCATCGACGCCGCGACGGGTGAGACCGTGCTGTTCGGCCTGCCACGCAACATGCTCAACTTCCCCTTCCCCAAGGGCTCGGTCATGGGGCAGCAGTTCCCCGGCGGCTACACGTGCGGCAACACCTGTGAGCTCAACTCGCTGGCCACCTGGGCCGCGGACCACAAGGGCCTGTTCAAGGGCTACCGGAACCCCGGCGTCGAGGCGACCAAAGAGGGCGTCGAGGGGATCACCGGGCTGAAGATCAACTACTACGCGATGGTCAACCTCCAGGGCTTCCAGAAGCTCGTGGACGCCGTCGGCGGCGTCACCCTGAACGTGCGCGACTCCATCCCCATCGGCGGCATCGGCGCGCCGGTCTCCGGCCACATCAAGCCGGGCAAGCGCAAGCTCAACGGCTTCCAGACGCTCTGGTTCGCCCGTTCGCGCGTCGCCGCGGACGACTACTCGCGGATGGCCCGCCAGAAGTGCGTGATGAACGCCATGCTCCAGCAGCTCAGCCCGCAGAAGGTGGTGCTGAACTTCGAGAAGATCGCAAAGGCCAGCGAGGCCCTGATCACCACCGACCTCCCGCAGAGCGAGGTCGACCACTTCATGGAGCTCTCCCTGAAGGCGCGCAGCCAGCCCATCCGCACGGTCTCCTTCGTCCCGCCGATGATCTCGACCGGCAACCCCGACATCGACAAGATCCACGCGACAGTGCAGCGGGCGATCGACCGGTCCGAGGGCAAGAAGTCGGCGAAGAAGCCCACCCAGGCCTCCAAGCCCGCCCCGGTCGACACCAGCACCACCGGCGGCTCCATCGGCAACCTGAAGCAGGGGTACGCCGCCAACCAGGCCACGGACCTCTCCTCCGCCTGCTGACCGGTGCTGAAGTACGGCTCCCTCCTGGTGCTCGGCGTCGTCATGCTCTGGATGTGGCGCCGCGCGACCCCGCGGAGCCGCCAGGTCGTCGGCGGGTTGTTCCTGGTGCTGCTCGCGATCGCCTTCTACGTGTTCGTCTACGAGCCCCTGGTCCACCCGGGCGGTTGAGGGCCGCGCCGTGCACCGGATCGGGGGCCGTGCCTCGGTAGTGTTCCGGCGTGCCCACGCCCACTGAACCGACCCGTGTGGTGGCGGTGGTGGTGACCTGGAACCGACGAGAGCTGCTGGTCGAGGCGCTGGCCGGGCTGCGCGGGCAGAGCCACCCGCTCGCCGCCGTCGTGGTGGTCGACAACGCGTCCACCGACGGCACCGACCAGGTGCTGGGCGGGGAGACCGGCCTGGACGTCGTCCGCCTGGAGCAGAACACCGGTGGCGCCGGTGGCTTCGCCGTCGGGATCGAGCAGGCCCTGACCCACCGGCCACACCTCGTGTGGCTGCTCGACGACGACACGATCCCCACTCCGGAGGCCGGCCGCGAGCTGGTCCGCGTCTGGGAGCAGTACGCCGCGGCCGAGGGTGATCCTCCCGCCGTCCTGGCCAGCAAGGTCGTCTGGACCGACGGTCGCGACCACCCGATGAACACGCCGCGCAGGAAACCGGGGGCGCGCTCCGCCGAGAGTGCGGCCGCCGCGAGGGTCGGGGCGGTGCCGATCCGGTCGGCGTCGTTCGTCTCGATCATGTGTGACGCCGACGTCGTGCGCGCCCGGGGACTGCCGCTGGCCGACTACTTCTTGTGGAACGACGACTTCGAGTACTCCACGCGGCTGATCCGGGACCGGGTCGGCCTCTACTGCCCGGACAGCGTGGTGGTGCACAAGACCAAGGTGTTCGGCTCCACCGACGCCGACCCGGGGGAGCGGTTCTTCTACGAGGTGCGCAACAAGGTCTGGTTGTTCACTCGCTCGCGCGGCCTGCGCACGGGTGAGAAGGCCGTCTACGGGGCGTCCACGCTGAGGCGCTGGTGGCGCACCTTCGCAAGGTCGCAGGACCGGCGGACGTTGCACCGTGCCCTGCGTCGTGGCCTGCGCGCCGGGCTGGCGAGCGGTCCGCGACCCAACGCGGTCGTGCTCCGAGAGGCAGGCTGGGCCGCGCCCCAGCCGGACCGTGGGGTGCCGTTGCCCGCGGGGCAGCCGTTCGCCCTGCTGATCAGCACCTGGGGTGGTGACCGTCCCGACTACCTGCGCGAGGCGTTCGTGTCCACGGTCGACGACCAGACCCGACGCCCGGCGCAGGTCGTGCTCGTCCAGGACGGGCCGGTGCCCGACGAGCTGGCCGAGCAGATCCGGCACCTGGTCGAGACGAGCCCGGTACCGGTGACCCACGTCGAGATGCCCGCCAACGTCGGCCTCGGCCCCGCCCTCGACGCGGGGTTGCAGGCCTCGGAGCACGAGATCGTCGCGCGGATGGACGCCGACGACGTCAGCGCCCCCGACCGGTTCGAGAAGCAGCTGCCCGTGATCGAGGCCGGCGCGGACATCGTGGGGTCCGGCCTGTGGGAGTTCGGGGAGTCGACGGGTGACGTGGTGGGCCGGCGTACGCCGCCGACAGACCCGGACCTGATCCGCCGCGTCATCCGCTTCCGCGATCCGTTCAACCACCCGACCGTGGTCTACCGGCGGGGAGCGGTGCTGGCCGCCGGCGGCTACTCCGACATGGCGCTGATGGAGGACTACCTCCTCTTCACGCGGATGGTCGCCGGGGGAGCGGTGCCGGCCAACCTCGCCGAGCCGCTGGTGCACTACCGGGTGGGCGACGGCGCCTACGCCCGGCGGGGCGGGACGGCCCTGCTCCGATCCGAGCTCGCGCTCCAGGCCCGGTTCCGCCGCCTCGGCCTCACCACGCGCCGCCAGTACCTCCGCAACGTGGCGATCCGGGGGGGCTATCGCCTGGTCCCCGAGGGTGTGAGAAAGGTCGCGTACCGTCGCCTGTTGGCCAACCGATCCGGAAGCCCGCGCGGCTAGACTGGCGCGGGCCCGGCGACCCCGACACTCACTGGTCGCACGTGGCACCCACCCGAAAGAGGAGAGAGCTTCGTTGAACGCCGAGCATGCCCCCGACCTGGTGGTCGTCGGATCAGGGTTCTTCGGCCTCACCGTCGCCGAGCGCTGTGCCAGTGAGCTCGGGCTGAAGGTACTCGTCCTCGAGCGACGCCACCACGTCGGCGGCAACGCCTACAGCGAGCCCGACCCGGAGACCGGCATCGAGGTGCACGTCTACGGCGCGCACCTCTTCCACACCTCCAACCAGAAGGTCTGGGACTACGTCAACCGGTTCACCGACTTCACCGGCTACCAGCACCGCGTGTTCGCGAAGTACGAGGGACAGGTCTACTCCTTCCCGATGAACCTGGCCCTGATCAACCAGTTCTTCGGCAAGAGCCACACCCCCGACGAGGCTCGCGCGCTGATCGCCGAGCAGGCCAGCGAGATCGACACTGCAGACGCGAAGAACCTCGAGGAGAAGGGGATCAGCCTGATCGGCCGCCCGCTCTACGAGGCGTTCGTCCGTGGCTACTCGGCCAAGCAGTGGCAGACCGACCCGACCGAGCTGAGCCCGGACATCATCACCCGGCTGCCGGTGCGCTACGACTTCAACAACCGCTACTTCAACGACACCTACGAAGGCCTCCCCGTCGACGGCTACACCGCCTGGCTGGAGAGGATGGCCGACCACCCCAACATCGAGGTGCGGTTGGACACCGACTTCCTCGACCCTGCCAACGGGTGGGCCGAGGAGTTCAAGGGCAAGGTCCCGATCGTCTACACCGGCCCGGTGGACGAGTACTTCGGCAACTCCGAGGGCCGCCTCTCCTGGCGCACGGTCGACCTCGAGCCCGAGGTCCTGCAGGTCGACGACTTCCAGGGCACCGCGGTGATGAACTACAACGACCAGGACGTGCCCTACACCCGGATCCACGAGTTCAAGCACTTCCACCCCGAGCGCACCTACCTGCCCGGCAAGACCGTGATCGTCCACGAGTACTCCCGCTTCGCCGAGGAGGGCGACGAGCCGTACTACCCGATCAACACCGCCGAGGACCGCGAGAAGCTGCTGAAGTACCGCGACCTCGCCCGCCAGGAGCCGATGGTGCTGTTCGGTGGCCGGCTCGGCACCTACAAGTACCTCGACATGCACATGGCGATCGGCTCGGCGCTGTCCATGTACGAGAACAAGCTCAAGCCGCACTTCGAGGGCGGCTCCGAGCTGAAGTCCGGAGGAGTGGACGAATGACGCTGGCGACCGACGCAACCGGGCCCGACCCGGACATCACCACCGCACGCAGGGTGCTGCAGCGCTTCGTGCTGCCCGCCGACCGCGACCTCGACGTGGTGCCGCTGTACGTCGACACCGAGCCAACCGTGCTCGACGCGGACAAGGAGTCGATCGGCTCGAGCCGCGTCGCCAAGAACATGAACCGCGCCGCGCTCCGCCAGTCGATCTCGACGGGCACCGCGCTGCACCCCGACGCGATCCTGGACCGCCGGCGGCTGCGCATCGACGGCGGCGACCGGATCTCCTCGGGCACCTACTTCAACGGGTTCGCGGCCGGCTACTGGCGCCGCTGGACCGTGGTCAGCGAGGTCACGCTCGCCATCGACGTGAGCGGCGCCGGGGCCACGGTGACCGTCTACCGCTCGATGGCCAACGGCCGCTCCCAGCGGGTCGACTCCGCGACCACGACCGGCGCCGAGGTCAACCACTTCGAGTTTGACCTCTCGCTGACCCCGTTCGTCGACGGCGGCTGGTACTGGTTCGACATCGTGGCCGGTGACGACGACGTCGTGATCGAGGAGGCCGCGTGGCTCGCCGACGTCCCGGCCGACCGGGTCGAGCCCGGCAGCGTCACGGTCGGCATCACCACGATGAACCGTCCCGACTTCTGCGCCAAGCTGGTCGGCCAGATCGGCGGCGACGAGGACGTCAAGGCGCTGCTCGACGAGGTCCTCGTCATGGAGCAGGGCAACCAGCTGGTCACCGGCAGCGAGTTCTTCCCGGCCGCCGAGGCATCCCTCGACGGCAAGCTCCGCGTCATCGTGCAGGGCAACATCGGTGGATCGGGCGGGTTCGCCCGCGCCCAGTTCGAGACCTTGAAGGCCGGCGTCTCGAAGTACGTCCTGTTCCTCGACGACGACATCGTGGCCGAGCCCGAGAGCATCCTGCGCGCCGTCACCTTCGGCGACCTCGCGAGGCGGCCCTCCATCGTCGGCGGCCACATGTTCAGCCTGTTCAGCAAGGCGCGGCTGCACAGCTACGGCGAGATCATCAACCGCTACCGCTTCTGGTGGATGTCGCCGGTGACCGTGGAGACCGACTGGGACTTCGGGGCCCGCAACCTGCGCAGCTCGCGCTGGCTGCACCGCCGCATCGACGTCGACTTCAACCCCTGGTTCATGTGCCTGATCCCGATGGAGATCGTCCGCGAGATCGGCCTGAGCCTGCCGCTGTTCATCAAGTGGGACGACTCGGAGTACGGCGTCCGCGCCCAGGCCGCGGGCTACCCGACCGTCACGATGCCCGGCGTCGCGGTCTGGCACGTCCCGTGGACCGACAAGAACGACGCGCTGGACTGGCAGGCCTACTTCCACCAGCGCAACCGGTTCGTCGCGGCCCTGCTGCACTCGCCGTTCCCGCACGGTGGCCGGATGGTCCGGGAGAGCTTCAACCACCAGCTCAAGCACCTGCTGGCGATGCAGTACTCCACGGTCGAGCTGCGCCACCTCGCCCTCGAGGACGCGCTCGCCGGGCCGGACCAGCTCCACGACGACCTGCCGACCAAGCTCGGCCAGGTGCGTGAGCTGCGCAAGCAGTTCAGCGACGCCCGGCTCGAGGCCGACCCCGACGCATTCCCGCCGCCTCGCCGGGAGAAGCCGCGCAAGAAGGACATGGACTCGGAGATCCCCGGTCGCGCCTCGCAGCTGCTGTCCGCGGTCAAGGGCTCGGTGCGGCAGTTCCGCGGCACCCGGCGGCTGTCCCGCGACTTCCCGGAGTCGGTCGTCCCCGCGATGGACGCGCGGTGGTTCCGTCTGGCCACGCTGGACTCGGCCGTGGTGAGCATGCCCGACGGGACCTCGGCAGCCTTCTACCAGCGTGATCCCGAGCTCTTCCGCGACCTGCTGCGGCGTACCGTCGAGATCCACGAGCGCCTCTACCGCGAGTGGCCCACGCTCGCCCAGACCTATCGTGACCAGCTCGGCGAGATCACCTCGACCCAGCGCTGGGAGAAGACCTTCGCTGCGTCGATGGGAGACAGCCGATGAGGGCCGCCAACAAGCGCGCCTCCGACGAACCGGTCGACGAGGAGGCGCGGCGCAAGAAGGCGGCGGCCAGGGCTCGCCGGATGCTGAAGAACAAGGCCGACTCGATGCCGGTGGTCGAGGCCACCGGTCCCCGGCAGAAGCGGATGGTGGACGCCGAGCTGGTCCCGCCCTCACCCCGCGGCGGCCTGCTGGAGGTCTTCCAGCAGCCCTACCTGCTCAAGCTGATCGTCTCGCGCCAGCTCGCCCAGATGTACGCCGCGTCGCTGCTCGGCCTGGCCTGGTCCTACGTGCAGCCGGCGATGCGCTTCGGCATCTACTACGTCGTCATGGGGTTCATCTTGAACCTCCACGACGGCGTTCCCTACTTCGCGATCCACCTGTTCACCGGGATCGTGGTGGTGCACTACTTCGGCGAGACCTGGGGTGGTGGCACCCGGTCGATCTGGTCCAACAAGGCGCTGGTCCAGAAGATGCGGATGCCCCGGGAGCTGTTCCCGGTCGCCTCGATGCTGGTCGCGGCCTACCACACGCTGCCGCAGGTGCTGGTGCTGATCGTCTTCTGCCTGATCGCCGGCTGGCACCTGACCTGGGGAGCGGTGGCGGCCGGGGTGCTCGGCACGCTCATCCTGGTGACCTTCGCGGGGGCGCTGGCGCTCTTCTTCGCCGCGCTCAACGTGTTCTACCGGGACTTCCAGAACATCGTCCAGACGATCATGCAGTTCATGCACTTCCTGGTCCCGATGATGTATCCCTTCGGGCGGGTCTGGAAGGCGCACAACGAGCACCCCTGGCTCTACCAGATCTACATCGCCAATCCGGTCGCCCAGTCGGTCATCCTCTTCCAGAAGTTCTTCTGGTACTCCCTGGTCGACCACCCGCACCGGGAGATCAAGGGCCGCTCGTTCCCGCCGGACATGTGGGTCCGCGGCGTGATCACGCTGGGCGTCTGCCTGGTCCTGGTGTGGCTGGCCCAGAAGTTCTTCTCCAGGGTCGAGGGCAAGTTCCCGGAGCGTATGTGACATGACCGATTCGATCCGCGTTGAGAACGTCACCAAAGAGTTCACGATGCAGTACCACCGCACCCTCAAGGAGATGGCGGTGGCCACCGCCCGGCGGCTGCCGCTCCAGGAGAAGTTCCTGGCCGTCAACGACGTGTCCTTCAACGTCGAGCAGGGGGAGTCGGTCGGGCTGATGGGCCTCAACGGCTCCGGCAAGAGCACCCTGCTGAAGCTGATCAACGGGGTGATGCGCCCCGACAAGGGCAGCATCCTCACCCGCGGCCGGATCGCCGGCCTGATCGCCACCGGGGCCGGCTTCCACCCCCAGCTCACCGGGCGCGAGAACCTCTTCCTCAACGGCGCGATCATGGGGATGAGCGAGGCCGAGACCAAGCGGAAGTTCGACGCGATCGTGGCCTTCGCCGACATCGGCAAGTTCATGGACACCCCCGTGTCGCACTACTCCTCGGGCATGTACGCCCGCCTCGGGTTCTCCATCGCCATCCACGTCGACGCCGACATCTTCCTGGCCGACGAGGTCCTGGCCGTGGGGGACCGGCCGTTCAAGCGCAAGTGCATGGCCAAGATGCAGGAGATCCGCCAGCAGGGCACCACGATCTTCTACGTCAGCCACGCCACCGCCTCCGTGCGCGCCATGTGCGACCGCGTGATCGTGCTGGAGTCCGGCCACATGACCTACGACTCGAAGATCACCGAGGGCGGCAGCGTCGAGGGCGCCATCCACCACCTCCAGTACGACGACGAGCCGGGCGACGAGCCGACCGACGAGGAGCTCGGCGCCGACGTCTGAGGCCCTCGTCCGGAGGTGCCATTTCGTGAATGACACAATTGTTGTTCGCATTAAACACAGCGTTGTAATTCATTAAATACAGCCTTGTAATTCGGGCAATTCGCTTGTCAACACCTATGTAACGGGTGTGAAACTTGGTACTCGTGTGAATAACTTCCCCTTCACGTGGAGTGCCTTTAATGCCTTTCAGTCGTGCCCGATACGTCACCCTGTGCCAGCAGTCCCTGGTCACGGCTGCCGTCCTGGCCCTCGGTGTCTCCGCCGCGGGCGTCAAGACGTTGGACATCGTTCCGCAGCCCGGCCCGGCGGCCGGAGCGCAGGGGACGGCCCCCGGCGTACTCCCGCAGGACGCCCTGGCCGACCACGTCGGGCGGCCCCCGAAGACCGAGGTCGACACCGCCCCGGTGACCCCGAAGGTCCGTGAGGTGAAGGTCAGCGGCATCTCGACCAGGACCGCGGCGACGCCGGCGAGCCCCAAGGCGCCCGAGCGGGCCCCCGCGACGAAGGCCCCGCAGAAGGCGCCTGCTCCGTCAGCCGAGCGGGTCGTCCCCCCGACCACCAACACCAAGAGCGCTGTCCCGGCGAAGCGCATGGTCGCCCTCTCCGACCCGCAGCCGGTGCGCGGCTACGCGACCGTCGGCGTCACCTGGGAGCACGGCGTGCAGTACGCCGAGAACCAGCTGGCCGTGCAGGTGCGGACCGAGAAGCAGGGCACGTGGTCCGGCTGGATGACCGTGGCCTACCACGACGACCACGGCCCGGACGGGGGCTCCAGCGAGGAGGAGGCCCGCAACGAGCGCCCCGGCACCGACGCGCTCGTCATCGGGGACGTCGACTTCGTGCAGATGCGGGCGCAGAGCAGCAACGGCGTGGTGCCGCCCGACCTGAAGCTCGCGGTCATCGACCCCGGGACCGGCACCCTGGTCAAGGCCGCTCCGGCCATCGACACCTCCAAGCTGCCCTCCTCGGACATCGCCCCCGCCTCGGCCGAGGTGTCCACGACGGCCGCCGCCAGCGCCGCCCAGGAGGACGGCCAGGACACGGCGGCGCTCAGCGCCATGAAGGTGGCCCCCAAGCCGTACATCTACTCGCGCGCCCAGTGGGGCGCCAACGAGCGGCTGCGCGACCAGACGGCCCCGAGCTACGGCACCGTGCAGACCGGTTTCATCCACCACACGGTCAACGCCAACAACTACACCGAGGCCCAGGTGCCGGCCCTGCTGCGCGGCATCTACGCCTACCACACGCAGTCCCGCGGCTGGCGCGACATCGGCTACAACTACCTCGTCGACCGGTTCGGCCGCATCTGGGAGGGTCGCTACGGCGGCGTCACCCGCGCCGTCGTCGGCGCCCACACCCTGGGCTACAACGAGGTGTCCTTCGCCATGTCGGCGATCGGCAACTACGACATCACCGCGCCGTCGCAGGCCGTGCTGAACGCCTACGCCTCGCTGTTCGCGTGGAAGCTGTCGCTCTACAACATCCGCGCCGACACGCCCCGGATCTGGGTGAAGGGGAAGTACCTCCAGGCCATCAACGGGCACCGCGACGTCGGGCAGACGGCCTGCCCCGGTCGGTACCTCTACGCCAAGATCCCGTCGATCCGGGACGCGGCGCAGCGGATCCAGAACGCCGCCCAGACCGGTACGACGGCACCACCGGTGACCCCGCCGACGCCGCCGGCGGCACCGACGCCCAACGCGGACGGGTTCGCCACCCCGACGCAGACACCGCGGGCCGCGACCACCCAGCCCTCGCCGCTGGCCTTCCCGCGCTCGCTGAACCTCGTCGGCGACGCCAACCCCGACCTCGCCCTCAAGTCCTCCACCGGCCAGGTGCGGATCTTCCAGACCGGCGGCCAGACCGGCTTCAAGGCTCCTGTGTCCACGCGGGGCAACTGGGCGGCGTACGACAAGCTCGTGGCCGTCGGTGACGTCACCGGGGACGGCCGCGGCGACGTGCTGGCCCGGGCGAGGTCCGGCGGCTCGGCGCGGGTCTACCGCGGCGACGGGGCCGGGCACGTGCTGTTCCCGGCCATCGGCGCGACCTACGCCTTCCGCAGCGCGAACATGATCACCTCGGCCGGCGACTGGAACCGTGACGGCCGCAACGACGTGCTGATGCGGGACACCCGCGGCTGGCTGTTCATGCTCCCGGGGAAGGGCGCCGGCAGGTTCGGCAAGCCCGTGCTGCTGAGCAAGTTCTGGCGCGGGTTCTCCACCACCGCGGTGGCCGGCGACCTCACCGGCGACGGGCGCGTCGACATCGTCGGCACGCGCGGCAACGGCTACGTCTACACCGTCGCGAACCGGAAGGCCAAGCGCCTCAGGGCCGCCGTGTCGCGGTACTACGTCGGCAAGAACTACACCGCGCTCGTCGGCGCCGGTCGCGACATGACCGGCGACGGCTACGGCGACGCCGTGCTTCGCGCTCCGAGGACCGGCCAGGTCATCATCCTGCCCGGGACGTCGCGGGGGTTCGGCTCGGCCCTCGGGCCGTTCGACGCGGCCAAGGGCCTGACCCGGCTCAGCACCGGCCAGATGGCCGGTGGCGCGCAGCCCGACGTCGTCGGCACCAACGGGGCGGGCACGCAGCTGCTGGTCGCGGCCAACAACGGCCTCACCAACCTGCGGCCGTCGATCGCGACGAACCTCACCCAGCCCGGCATCACCCAGGTCCTCAACGCGGGCGACTGGAACCACGACGGCATCGGCGACCTGATCACGCGTGAGTCCGCCGGCGACGCGCTGGTCCTGCGCCCCGGGGCCGGCAACGGCCTCTTCCGGGCCGGGGTGCTGATGGGCCGGGGCTGGCGGACCATCACCAACCTGGCCGCCGTGGGCGACGTCACCGGCGACAAGCTGCCCGACCTCGTCGGCAAGACCGCGGCCGGGAAGACGACGATCTTCCCGGGCAACGGGGCTGCGAGCTTCAAGGCCACGGTGCTGGCGCCGAACTACCTCAAGTCCTTCAACCAGGTCGGCATCGGCTCCTGGCAGCCGCAGCTGTTCCCGGGGTCGGCGTACGTCAGCTCGGACGGGTCGTTCGTCCCGTTCCGGTTCATCGGCGCGGGGGACCTGGCCGGCTACGACTGGGTGATCGGGCCCGGCGACGTCGACGGGGACGGCCACAACGACCTCGTCGTCCGCGACGCCGGCGCGCGGCTGTGGCTGCTCCCGGGCACGCTGTCCGGCTACGGCACCCGGCGGCTGATCGCGAGCGGCTTCAGCGGCTACACGCTGGGCGGCTAGCTCCGCAGGACGGCGGTGGCCCGCTCGTCCCGGCGGCGGGCGGTCCACGCGTCCTCGCTGGCGTGGCTGAGCAGGACGATCGACCCCCCGTGCACCAGTGGGGCGAGGAAGGCCGGCACCCCCTGGCCCTCGGCCGGGTGGACGTCGGTCAGCAGCCGCACGCCGTCCTGGTGGTCCGTGCCCGCGGCCGTCTCGAGCAGCTGCGACTGCGTCTGGGGACTCCCGGCGGAGACCCAGGCCACGGTGTCGGGGCTCGGGACGTGGGTGGCGACGAAGACGTCGCTCTGGCCGGGCCAGAGCAGCCCGTAGTCGAGCACCTCGTCCGGCAGCGGCTCCTGGAAGCGCACCGCGAAGGGCAGCAGCGAGCAGGCGAGCACCTGAGGGGCGTCCTCGTGCCGGGACCACGCGTCGGGTCCGCACACGACGAGGTCGTGCCGGACGTCTGCGGTGGTGGTCACGGACAGGTCCGCGCTCCACGCGGCTCCCAGGAACACCGGCACCAGCCAGTGCGGCGGCAGGTCGAGGAGCACGGTGTCCCCGGGCTCGAGGCCGAGCTCGTCGGTGAACAGGTTGGCGGTCTTGCTGACCCAGTTGACGTACGTCGTCGCGGAGAGCTCGGTGCGCTCACCGGTCGCGTCGTCGTACGCCGTGACGAGCGGCTGGCCCGGGTCGGCCCGGAGCCGCTCGATGACCAGGTCGGGGAAGGTGGGGGGAGTCCTCATCTGCGTCACGGTAGCCGCCACTGGCCGGGGACCCGGCGCCCGTCCCGTGGGTGGCAGGATGCGCGCCATGACTTCCTCCGTGATGGACCGGCTCTGGGCGGTCGTTCCGGCCGGTGGCGCCGGCACCCGGCTGTGGCCCCTGTCCCGAGCCGCCTCCCCGAAGTTCCTGCTGGACCTCACCGACAGCGGGCGCACGCTGCTGCAGTCCACGGTCGACCGGCTCACGCCGCTGGTGGGTGACCGGGTGGTGGTGGTGACGGGGGCCGCGCACGAGGAGGCCGTCCGCGCTCAGCTCCCCGGCGTCGAGAGGGTCGTCGCCGAGCCCTCGCCGCGCGACTCGATGGCCGCCATCGGCCTCGCCGCCGCCCAGCTCGAGCTCGAGGACCCCGAGGCGTTGATCGGGTCCTTCGCAGCCGACCACGTGATCACCGACCCGGAGGCCTTCGCCGCGTGCCTGACCGAGGCCGCGGAGGTGGCGGCCACCGGGCTGCTGGTGACCATCGGCATCGAGCCGACGCACGCCGCCACCGGGTTCGGCTACATCCGGGGCGGCGCCTCCGTGCCCGGGTTCGCGACGGCCGAGCTGGTCAGCGAGTTCGTGGAGAAGCCGGACGCGGAACGGGCCGAGGCCTACGTCCGGAGCGGGGAGTACCGCTGGAACGGCGGCATGTTCCTCGTCCGCGCCACGACCCTGCTCGACCTGCTCGCGGAGAACCACCCGGACCTGGCGGCGGGACTGCGTGAGATCGCCGGGGACCCGTCGCTGCTCGCCGAGCGCTGGCCGACCCTGACCAAGATCGCGATCGACCACGCCGTCGCCGAGCCGGCTGCCGTGGCCGGCAAGGTCGCGATGGTGCCGGGGCCGTTCGGGTGGGAGGACATCGGCGACTTCTCGGCCCTGGCGGAGATGACGCCCTCCGGTGCGTCCGGGGTGAAGGTCATCGGCGACGAGTCGCTGGTGCTGGCCCAGGACGCCAGCTGCCTCGTCGTACCCGCCGCCGGGCGCACCATCGCCGTCATCGGTCTCGAGGACGTCGTCGTGGTCGACACCGGCGACGCCCTGCTCGTGACGTCGTACGCCCGGGCCCAGGAGGTCAAGGCCGTCGTCGACCGGCTCAAGGCCACCGGTCGGACCGACCTCACCTGACGACGGACTACGCGGCGCCGGGCTCGGGGGCGTTGTCGGGCTGGTAGGTGTCGGTGAACTTCTTCACCACGGCGCCGCTGGGGGCGGCGCAGAACTGGGTGACGCCGAGCTGCTTCTGCGGGCCCGTCCAGTGGGTGAGGGCGATGTGCTCGCCCGCGGGGAAGGCCCCGCCGTCACTGGTCGACCAGGGAGCGGCCATGAAGTAGGCGTCGGCGTCGAACTTCGCCGAGATCGCCTTCACCAGCTTGTAGTCCTTCGTGCCGGGCTTCACGGTCTCCGCGTCGTACCAGAGGATCGTGTGGCCGTGCTCGAGGCTGTGCACCATCCGCTCGATCTCGGGGCGGTCCTGGGTGGTGTAGAAGTTGCGGATCTCCGAGCCCTGCAGGAAGTTCGCCCAGTGCGGCCCGTAGGACGGCGGCGACTGGGCGTACTTGATGGCCTTGCCGATCGTGATGTGCGTGCCGTTGCCGCTGGCGTCGACCTTCTTCACGGGCTCGCACTTCGCAGCGGTCGTGGACACACCGAGGTCGGAGATGGGCGTGCCCGCAGCCTTGCTCTCCGCGCGCTGGTTCTTGATGTAGGGGACCAGGGCGGCCGTCAGCAGACCGACCACCAGCACGACGCAGCCGCCGAGGATCAGCAGGCTGCGCCGGCGTTCCTTGCGCTGCTGCTCCTTGCGCATCTGCTCGGCGATCGCCCGCCGGTTGTCGCGCTCGTTCTTCTTGGCCACTCGTCCGCCTCTTGATCGGGTGCTTGCGCTGGGGAGTCTACGGAGACGTCGGTGAGATGGTGACGTGCTCCCCGCGCGCGTCGGGCGCGGCGGTGTCGCTGTGGGGTCGCCAGCCGTGGGCGTGCGCGATCAGCCGGACGCGCTCGACGGCGGCGACCTGGTCGCGCACGCCGGTGACCGGGAGCCGTACGCGCACCGAGACGCCCTCCGCGGTGCCCTCGAGCCCGCACGACGCCAGGGCCTCGACCACCTCGGCCGGGGTCGCAGGGGAGCCGAAGCAGTCGGCGTCACGTCCGCGGACGGCGGCCACGACCGCCTCGCGGGCGCCGAGGGCGAACATGTCCTGCTCGCGCGGTCGGATCAGGGCCCGCGCCCCGGGTCCGTGCCGCCCGGCGGGGAGCACCCGCTCACCGAGCCCGCGGACCAACGACACCGGGCGACCGCCGAGCTTGCCGGTGACCAGCTCGGCCACCGAGGCCAGCTCGTCGGCCACGGCGGGCGCGGTGACGGCCAGCGCGTTGCCGTAGGAGTCGGTCCGCCCAGCGTGGTCGTCCAGCGGCTCGAGGCCGGCGACCCCCACCGCGAGGTCGGTCTGGCCCGTGCGCCACGCGCGACCGGCCGTGTCCGTGACGACCACGGCGACGTTGCGACCCGTGCGCTCCAGCACGCCCTCGCGCATGGTCCGGGCCGAGGCGTCCGGGTCGGTCGGGAGGAGCACGACGTGCCCGGTGGTGACGTTGGAGGCATCCACCCCGGCCGCGGCCATCACCAGCCCGAGGTGGTTCTCCACGATGGAGGTGGGGCCACGGCGGGCGACCACCCGCACGGTCTCGTCCCGGATGGCACTCTCACGCTCGCCGGCGCGGACCCGGCCCTCGGCCTTGCTCACCACCTTGCTGGTGACCAGGACGACGTCGCCGTCGAGGAGCTCCAGCTCGCAGAGCAGCGCGGCGAGGTCCGTCCCCTCGGTGATCTCGCCGATGCCCTCGACGGCCCAGGCCTCCAGGTGGGTCATCGAGCCAGTTCGAGGGCGGCGGCCACCATGTCGGCCGTGGCGTCGTGGTCCGTCATCCACAGGGGGACGGCGCGGGAGCGGATCCCCGCGGCCTCGATCCGCGACACGGATCCCCCGTCGACGGTGTCCACCAGCCAGCCGTCGAGGAGACCGGCCGACGAACGGGCGCCGTAGTGCTCGGCCACCCCGGCCGCCGAGACCTCCACCCCGATCACGCCCAGCAGCTGCCGGGCCATTCCGTGGACGTGGTCCGCGCCGATGATCCCGGAGACACCGACCACCGGCGCGGCGGTGGCGGCGAGCGCCTCCCTGATGCCCGGGACGGCGAGGATCGTGCCGACCGAGACGACGGGGTTCGACGGCGGGACGAGCACGACGTCGGCGTCGCGGATCGCCTCGAGGACCCCGGGACCGGGCTTGGCGGCGTCCATGCCGATCGGGACCACGGCGTGCGCGGCGACCTCGGCGTGGTGCCGGACCCAGTACTCCTGGAAGTGCACCGCACGCCGCTCGCCGGTCTCCGGGTCGTCGATCACCACGTGGGTCTCGACCCGGTCGTCGGTCATCGGGAGCAGCTCGACGCCCGGCTCCCAGCGCTTGCACAGGGCCGCCGTCACCGCGCTGAGCGGGTAGCCCGCCTCGAGCATCTGCGTGCGCACCAGGTGGGTGGCGATGTCCCGGTCGCCGAGACCGAACCAGGTCGGCTCCACGCCGTACGCCGCGAGCTCCTCCTTGGCGTTCCAGGTCTCCTCCCGGCGACCCCAGCCCCGCTCGGTGTCGATGCCGTCGCCGAGGGTGTACATCACCGTGTCCAGGTCGGGGCAGACCTTGAGGCCGTGCACCCAGATGTCGTCGCCGGTGTTGGCGATGACCGTGACCGTGGTGTCCGATCCGGTGCGCTCGATCAGCCGCAGGAGACCCTGGATAAAGCGGGCACCACCGACACCGCCCGACAGAACGGTCAAACGTGCAGGGGGGTGTCCCGGGGGCAGGAGGGGTGGCCGCGCAGCGTCGCTGGGGGGCGTTACAGGTGAATCGGACATGGACGCAAGTGTGGACCAGTTGGGTCCAATACCAGACTTTCGCTTGACTTCATGGGTACGACAGGCATGTAATCACACCAGTGTGATTAGTAACTCGGTCCGTCAGGATCGAAGGGTCGAATAGGGGCAAACACCGTGCGCGAACTGTATCTGCTCGAGGGTGACGGCGAAGACGCTGGATGGCAGGAGCGCGGCTTGTGCGCTCAGACCGATCCGGAGGCGTTCTTCCCGGAGAAGGGTGGCTCCACCAGGGAGGCCAAGAAGGTCTGCCTGACCTGTGACGTGCGCCAGGACTGCCTGGAGTACGCACTGGAGAACGACGAACGCTTCGGGATCTGGGGCGGGCTGTCGGAGCGTGAGCGCCGCAAGCTGAAGAAGCAAGCGGTCTGACGCTGTCGTCGGTGGGGTCAGCTGGCGGACCAGCTCAGGGCTCGTAGTCGGGGTGCACGTCCTCGGCGGGAACCCCGAGGTAGTCCGCGAGCTGTTCCACCACGACGGTCAGCACCAGCGCCTCGAGGTCGGCCCGGCTCTCCGCCCGATGCTCGATCGGCCGGCGGAACAGCACCAGGCGCGGTGGCGTCGTCGGGGTGGCCGGCACCAGGGACGCCAGCGGCACCCGGGGGGCGACCCAGGTGTGCGGCAGCACCGGGATGTCCTCCACGGCGAGCTCCACGGGGGCCAGCTCCTCGGTCCAGCGTGACTCCACGTCGCTCATCACGTCGACGGCGACCTGGTCGAAGCGCTCGCGACCCGTCCGGTGCGCGGGCACGCGACCGCCCGGCGCGTCGGGTCCGAAGGCCGGGCCGCGCATGCCGCGGCCGCGGCGGTCGTGCAGGGCACCCCGGGGGTGCGGGAGGGCCGGTTCGCTCACGACCGCGAGCCTACGGGGACAAGGGCCCGGGGAGTTGTAGCGTCGCCGTCGTGGGTCTCCTCCGTCGTTGTTCGCGCACCGCGTGTGGCCGCCCCGCGGTGACCACCCTCACCTACGTGTACGCCGACCAGACCGCGGTCGTCGGCCCGCTGGCGACGTACGCCGAGCCGCACGCCTACGACCTGTGCGACCGGCACAGCGAGCGACTCTCCGCACCCCGTGGGTGGGAGGTGCTCCGGCTGGCCAACGACGACCACCACGGCCCGTCCTCCGACGACCTGCTCGCCCTGGCCGACGCCGTCCGCGAGGCCGCCCAGCCGCGGCCGGTCGAGGTCCCCCCGAACGCCGAGCTCCCGCCCGAGGGCACCCGACGCGGGCACCTGCGAGCCCTGCGCTCCGAGGACTGACGCGCTCCCGGCACACTCCCGTCCTCGCCGAGCACGGCAGACACCTATGATCCGTGTTGCACCGTCCGGCGTCGGAGAGGAATGACCCGTGCTCAAGCTCGTCGCCTTCGACCTCGACGACACGTTGGCCCCGTCCAAGACCCCGATGGGCGACGACATGGTCACCGGGCTGCTCAAGCTCCTGGAGACCATCGACGTATGCATCATCTCGGGCGGCACCTACGGCCAGTTCCAGACCCAGGTCATCGCCCGGCTCCCCGCCGGCCCCTCGCTGCGCCGGATGCACCTGATGCCGACGTGCGGGACGCAGTACTACCGGATGACCGACGACGTCTGGACCCAGGTCTACAGCGAGCCGCTCTCCGCCGACGAGCGCCGGCAGGCCTCGGACGTGCTCCGGGACGCGGCCACGCGACTCGGACTCTGGGAGTCCGAGGACGACGTGTTCGGGGACCGCATCGAGGACCGGGGCACGCAGATCACGTTCTCGGCCCTGGGCCAGCAGGCCCCCGTCGACCGTAAGCACGCCTGGGACCCCGACGGCGAGAAGCGGCGGGTGCTGCGTGACGAGGTCCAGGAGCTGCTGCCCGACCTGGAGGTCCGGGCGGGCGGCTCCACCTCCATCGACATCACCCGGCGCGGCATCGACAAGGCCTACGGCATGGGCACGTTGATGAAGAGCCTCGACCTCGCCGCTCACGAGGTGCACTTCATCGGCGACCGCCTCGAGCCCGGCGGCAACGACTACCCGGTGCGGTCCCTGGACATCTCGGTGCACCAGGTCGAAGGTCCCGAGCACACCCTGCGCCACCTGGACGAGCTGATGAACGCCGACAACTTCCCGCGAAGGAGCACGTGATGAACCTCGACAGCCACCTCCTGGACGTGATCGTCTGCCCCGCGTGCCGGCAGTCGCTCGCCGTCGACCAGGCCGCCGAGGAGCTGGTCTGCCTCGGCTGCGGCCTGGCCTACCCGGTGCGCGACGACATCCCCGTGCTGCTCGTCGACGAGGCCCGCAAGCCCGCCTGATGACCTTCGACGACGGGCTGCTGGACGACCAGCAGGCGCTGCTGCGGATCGACGTACGCCTGCGCTACCTGGCTGAGGGCGGCGCGCGCGTACGCCGGGAGGCGGTGGCCGCGCAGGAGGCCGTCCTCGCCGCGGTGGAGAAGCTCTCCGACGGTCGTGCTCGCGCCGTCGTCGCCGCCGGACCCGACTCGCGGCTGCTGCGCGCGGTGCTCGAGCCGGTGTGCCCGGTGCCGTTCGTCGCGTGGCCCGGCCCCGGGCTCCCGGGGTGGGCGGGCAGCCTCGACCTGGTCGTCGTGCTCGCGCCCGAGGGCCGTGACCCCGCCACCGCCGGTGCCGTCGCCGAGGCCGTACGCCGCGGCTGCCAGCTCGTCGTCGCCGCACCCGAGACCTCGCTGGTCGCCCAGCACGCCCAGGGCCGCTACGCCACGGTGCTGCCCACCCAGACCGGCGACCAGCTCGCCGTCGCCGTGGCCGTCCTGGACCTGCTCGACCGGGTCGACCTCGGGCCGGTCACCGACCCCGAGGTGATCGCCGGCGCGCTCGACGAGGTGGCCATCGCCTGCGGGCCGCACCGCGACATCGCGGTGAACCCGGCGAAGATCCTGGCCATCGGCATCGCCGACTCGAACCCGATCTTCTGGGGCGGCACCGTGCTCGCCGCCCGCGCCGGCCGCCGAATCGCTGAGTCCATACGCCGAGCCACCGGCCGCACCGCGCTGGCCGCGGACGCCGAGCACCTGCTCCCGGTGCTGGCCGCGACCGCCCCGGCCGACGTGTTCGCCGATCCCTTCGCCGACGGCGGCCTCGAGCGCCGGCCCGCGCTGGTGCTGCTCGACGACGGCGCCTCGGACCCGGCGGCGATCGAGACCCGCGACCAGCTCGTCGACTCCGCGGAGCGCCAGGGCGTCCGGGTCGAGACCATCTCGTCGGAGGCGGAGGGCGACGTGGCCCGCTACGCGGCCATGCTCTCGACCGGGATGTACGCCGCGGCGTACCTCCAGCTCGGCCTCGAGCGCTGAGCAGGGGACCAGCAGGGGATCGGTCGCCGGTACCCTCGCCCCATGTCAACCGAAGGTGGCACCAAGGCCGTTGTGGCCGCCCTGCTGGCGAACACCGGCATCGCGCTCACGAAGTTCCTCGCGTTCGCCCTGACGCAGTCGTCCTCGATGCTGGCCGAGGCCATCCACTCCGTGGCCGACTCGGGCAACCAGCTGCTGCTGCTGCTCGGCGGTCGCAAGGCGAGCAAGGAGGCCACCCCGGAGCACCCGTTCGGCTTCGGCCGGGAGCGCTACATCTACTCGTTCATCGTGTCGATCGTGCTGTTCAGCGTCGGCGGCCTGTTCGCGCTCTACGAGGCCTACCACAAGTGGCACGAGGTCCATCTGCACCCGGGCGACCTCGGGGAGCTCGACGGTCGCTGGTGGTGGGTGCCGTTGCTCGTGCTCGGCGTCGCCATCGGCATGGAGGGCTTCAGCTTCCGCACCGCCATCCGCGAGGCCAACCGCGACCGGGGGACGACGACCTGGGTCCAGTTCATCCGCCGGGCCAAGGCGCCCGAGCTGCCGGTGATCCTGCTCGAGGACCTGGCCGCCCTGATCGGCCTGACCTTCGCGCTGCTCGGCGTCGGCCTGACCCTGATCACCAAGGAGCCGATCTTCGACGTCATCGGCACGGGCCTGATCGGGATCCTGCTGGTGGTCGTGGCGATCGTGCTCGCCGTGGAGACCAAGAGCCTGCTGCTGGGTGAGTCGGCCAGCCCGGAGGCCCAGGCCCGGATCCGCGACGCCATCGAGGCGACGGACGGGATCGAGGGCCTGATCCACATGAAGACGCTGCACCTCGGCCCGGAGGAGCTGCTGGTCGGCGCGAAGATCGCGGTCACAGCCTCGGAGTCGGCCGCCGACCTGGCGCAGGCCATCGACGCCGCGGAAGCGGCCATCCGTGCGGTCGAGCCCAGCGCACGGGTGATCTACCTCGAGCCCGACCTGCGCCGCGCCACCACCCGCTGACGGTTGGTGGGCACAAACGCGGGGCATACACTCGGCGATGCGCCTTTCGCACGAGATCGTGGTCAGACGCTGCCGCACCTCGTCGTGCGCGCTGACCCCATGACCCCACGCAAGCAAGGACTTCACGCAATGGACTTCAAGGTTGCAGACCTGAACCTGGCCGACTACGGCCGTATCGAGATCGAGCTGGCCGAGCACGAGATGCCCGGTCTCATCGCGATGCGCGAACGCTACGGCACGGACAAGCCCCTTGCCGGCGCCCGCATCGCCGGCTCGCTGCACATGACCACCCAGACCGCCGTGCTCATCGAGACCCTCGTCGCCCTCGGCGCCGAGGTCCGCTGGGCCTCCTGCAACATCTTCTCCACGCAGGACCACGCCGCGGCCGCGGTCGTCGTCGGGCCCAACGGGACGCCCGAGGACCCCCAGGGTGTCCCGGTCTTCGCCTGGAAGGGCGAGAGCCTGGAGGAGTACTGGGAGTGCACCCAGCAGATCCTCGACTGGCCCGGGGACGCGCTCCCCAACATGATCCTCGACGACGGCGGCGACGCCACGATGCTGCTGCACCTCGGCGTCCAGGCCGAGAAGACCGGCCAGGCACCTGACCCGGACAGCGCCGGCAGCACCGAGCAGCGGATCGTCTTCGAGGTCCTCATCGCCCAGCTCGCCGCCGACAAGGAGCACTGGGGCCCGATCGCCAACTCGATCAAGGGCGTCACCGAGGAGACCACCACGGGCGTGCACCGTCTCTACGAGATGATGCGAGAGGGCACGCTGCTCTTCCCGGCGATCAACGTCAACGACTCGGTCACCAAGTCGAAGTTCGACAACAAGTACGGCTGCCGCCACTCGCTCATCGACGGCATCAACCGTGCGACCGACGTCCTCATCGGCGGCAAGGTCGCCGTCGTGGCCGGCTACGGCGACGTGGGCAAGGGCTGCGCGGAGTCGCTGCGCGGCCAGGGCGCCCGGGTCATCGTCACCGAGATCGACCCGATCTGCGCGCTGCAGGCGGCGATGGACGGCTACCAGGTCGACACCCTGGAGAACGCCCTCCCGCAGGCCGACATCATCATAACCTCGACCGGCAACAAGCACGTCGTGACGATCGAGCACATGCGCTCGATGAAGCACAACGCGATCGTCGGCAACATCGGTCACTTCGACAACGAGATCGACATGGCCGGCCTCGAGGCGCCGGGCGTCGCCGAGCGCAAGACCGTGAAGCCGCAGGTCGACCTGTGGACGTTCCCCGACGGCAAGGCGATCATCATCCGGTCCGAGGGTCGCCTGATGAACCTCGGCAACGCGACGGGCCACC
>JAOPYC010000136.1 GCA_025964795.1 Marmoricola sp. | reverse complement strand
AAGTTCTGCTCCATGCGGATCAGTCAAGACGTCCGCGACTACGTGGCCGCCGGCATGGAGGAGAAGTCCACCCAGTTCCTGGAACTGGGCTCATCGATCTACGTCGAGGAGCCTGCCTAGACTCGCGCCCCATGACCTGGAACCGGCCGGTACCCCTCCTCGGTGACCAGACCTCGGCGGCCGAGCGGGCCGCCGAGGTCGAGGGCTGGGCATTTCCGCAGACCGCCCGGGAGACGTTCTACGCCGTCGTCGCTGCCCGTCGAGACGTACGCCGCTTCCGGCCCGACCCGGTCGACCCGGAGACGGTACGCCGGGTGCTGGCGGCTGCACACATGGCGCCGTCGGTCGGGCACAGCCAGCCCTGGCGGTTCATCGTGGTCTCCGATCCGGCCACCCGGGACCGGGCCGCCCGGATGGCCGACGAGCAGCGGCTGCGTCAGGCCCGCCAGATGGACCCCGAGGCGGGCCGGCGGTTGCTCGACCTGCAGCTCGAAGGCATCCGCGAGGCTCCGCTTGGCGTGGTCGTTGCCTGCGACCGACGCACACCTGCCGGAGGTGTGCTCGGGCGTGCCACCTTCCCCGACGCCGATATGTGGTCGTGCGCATGCGCCATCCAGAACCTCTGGCTGGCCGCGCGCGCCGAGGGCCTGGGCGTCGGTTGGGTCACCTTGTTCGAGCAGCAGGACCTCGAGGGTCTGGTCGGCGTGCCTGACGGGGTGGTCACGCTGGGCTGGCTCTGTCTGGGCTGGCCCGACGAGCGGCCGCCGGCCCCGGGACTGGAGCGGGCAGGCTGGTCGCGGCGTCAGCCGGTCGAGGACGTGATCTTCGCCGAGCGGTGGAGCGTGACCACGCCACCGCCCTCGCACCTGCGGGCCCCGCGGAACGACGCCGTGGTGGGAACGCGGGACCAGGCCGACGTACTGCTCTCGCCGCCGGGATCCCTCGGCGTGCTGGACCGCTACGTCGACCGGCTCGAGGCCGCGATGCAGGGACGCGCGCACCGCACCCCCACCGGCCGGGTGCTGCTGGTGGCCGGACGGCACCTGGTGACCGGCCACGGCGTCTCCGCCTACCGCGACTCCGTGACGGAGGACGTTCTTGCGGCCAGCCACGTCGGGGAGTCCGCCGGTGCGGTCGCCGCGGCAGCCGCCGGCCTCGAGTTCGAGGTGGTCGACGCGGGTTCGGCGACCGGCGACCTCGTGACAACCGACGCCCTCACCGCCGGACAGGTCTCAAGCCTGATCGAGCGTGGCCGACGACTCGGGGCAGATGCAGGACAGGAGCACCGTCTGGTGGCGCTCGGAGAGGTCGGCATCGGCAACACCACCGTGGCCGCGGCCCTTGCAGCAGCGCTGCTCGACCTGTCCGCCGCCGAGGTGGTGGGGCTCGGGGCAGGCGCGGACACCTCGATGGTGCGGCGCAAGACCGACGTCGTGGAAGCCGCGGTGGCGCGGATGCGTGCAGGGAGTGGAGAGGACCGGTTGCTCCCCGAACAGGTGCTGGCCGCCGTCGGCGGACCGGAGTTCTGCGTCCTCGCCGGCGCCGTGCTGGGCGCCGCGTCGAGCGGAGCGGTCAGCGTCCTGGATGGCCTCGCCACGAGCGTCGCGGCGCTGGTCGCCGTGCGCATCGAGCCCGGTGCTGCGGCGTACCTTGTAGCCGGCCAGCGCAGCCGCGAACGCGCACACGCTGCCGTCCTGGAGCACCTGGGTCTCGAGCCGTTGCTCGACCTGCGCCTCCGGGCCGGGGAGGGCGTCGGAGCGTCGTTGGCGGCCGCCATGCTGATCAGCGGGCTCAAGCTTCGCCAGGGGATCGGCCGCACGGCGCCGTGACGGAGCTGTTGCTGGTCCAGCACGGGGAGTCGACCTGGAACGCGGCCGGCGCATGCAGGGCCAGACCGCCTCGCCAGAGCTGACCGGGCGCGGCAGACCGCAGCCATCATCGGTACGACGCTGCGGCTCGAACCGGAGGTTGACCCGTTGCTCCGCGAGCTCACTACGGAACCTGCAAGGCCGCGACAGTGCCGAAGCCATCACGGACTTCAGATCTGAACCGCCAGCCAGCAGCCAGGAGGCGTGGGCGTGGCGGAGGTCGTGGACGCGGACGTCGAAGTCGCTCCCGGAGGCTTTGATGGCGGGGCACGAGACGCGGGTGCCGAAGGTGTTCCGGGAGATCGGGGTGCCGTCGCGAGGGGCGAACAGCAGATCATCTGGCCCGAGGCGTCGAGAGGCGATCCAGTCGTCGAGCTGGTCGACGAGGTCGGGCGGCGACTCCATGGTGCGGGGCTCGTTGTCCTTCGGGTAAGGCTTGGTCAGCATCGGCTGCCCGGTGGGGCAGTTCTTGATCGAGACCTCCACGACTGTCTCTTCGACCGTGAGCGTGCGCTGGATGGGGTCGAGGTGGCGGGACTTGAGCGCGATCAGCTAGGCGAGCCGGGCGCCACACTGAGCGGGGAAACGCCCAGGCGAAGGGGCACCGTGTTCGTGAGCTGCAGCGGTTGCCTGGTTCGACATGCTGAACCGGGCTTAGTCGCAGTAGTCGCACACCCCGGACGCCGGCACCTGCGTGAAGCAGGTCGGGCACAGCCGGATGGGCTTCGGCTCCGGCGCTGCTGCCGCCGGTTTCGAGGACCGTGTGGACACCTTGCGTGGAGCCGGCGTTCGCGGTGCGGGAGCGGAGGCCTTGCGGACCGTCTTGAAGTGAGCCGTGCGCAGCGGCGTACCGCCGTCGCGGGGGAGGCCGTCGGCGTGCCAGTGCCGGTAGCACTCGAGTCGTTCCTCGGCCGCGTGCTCGTCGGGGTCGGCTGGAAGGGAACCGCGGGCGTGCTCGACGGCGTCGGCGTAGGTCTCGCCGACGCTGCCCTGGACGCTGACGCAGAGTGAGGAGAGCAGGGGCTCGCCGCGGGACTGGCAGTCGTCGGTGACGCGGGCGAGGACGTCGGCGATCCACTTGTGCATCGGCTGGGTGGTGGTGATGCCGGTGGCTTCCTGGACGGCAGCGGCCAGCTTCTTGAGGGTGACGGTTCCTCGGTAGCGGCCTGCCGCCTCCAGCAGGACTGGTCGGGCGGCTTCGGCCCAGGCGGCCCGGGCGACGCCGATCCCGAGCGACGAGGCGTCGCGGGGCTCGTTGGCCTCGATCTCGAAGCCCAGCTTCTCGAGGGCGGCGCCAGCGACGCCACCGGAGAACATGTCGCTCGTGGCCGGGGTGCCGGTGGCGTAGCCGTAGGCCACCCCGAGGATCGCTTTGGAGTCGTAGGTCTTCCCCTCGTGGACGAGGAGGTAGGTGCGGGCGGGCTGGAAGCCGTAGGTGTCGAGGAACGCCTCGCTGCCCAGCTCGTCGTACTCGGTGAGGGCCAGCAGGACGTCCGTCTCGCTCACGCGGGTGAAGTCGACGGTCACGGTGTCAGTTGTACGCGACCCCTCAAGCTCGTGTGCCCTCAGGGCCGGAGCCGCGCGACCTCCTTCAGCCGCTCGGCCATGGAGGAGGACGCCTGGCTCTTCTTCAGCGTCGCCGGCGCCTGCAGGCTGCTGGGCTTGGCTGCGGTGTAGAGCCACTGCTGGAAGAACGCGTCCAGCTGCCGGCCGGAGACCTTCTCGGCCAGCGCGATGAACTGCGGCGTGGTGACGTTGCCGCCGGCGTACTTCGCGGTCCACCTCTTCACCAGGCGGAAGAACTTGGCGTCGCCGATCTTCAGGCGCAGGGCCTGCAGGGTCAGGCCGCCACGGTCGTAGACCGGCCCGGCGAACAGGCGGTCCGGGCCGGGGTCGCCGATGGCCAGAGACCAGAAGCCGTCGTCGGCCGGGAGTCCTGCGTAGAAGTCGTAGACGTCCTGCGGGGTGAAGTCGCCCTCGTGCTCGGCCCAGAGCCACTCCAGGTAGGTGGCGAAGCCCTCGTTGAGCCAGATGTCCTGCCACCGGCCCAGGGCGAGGTCGTCACCGGTCCACTGGTGGGTCAGCTCGTGGATGACGACCCCGGAGTTGGGCTCGAGCTCGAAGAAGGCCTTGCTGTAGATCGGCCGGGTCTGGTTCTCCAGGGCGAACCCCAGGCCCGGGTCGTCGTCGACGATGCCGCCCGCCTGCTTGAACGGGTACCGGCCCAGCACCCCGGCCAGGAAGGCCAGGATCTCCGGCTCCCGGTCGAGGGAGGCGCGCGCGTTGTCCCCGACGGTGGGTCGCGTGTCGGACGCCGCGAACGTCCAGTCGGCGCTGTTGCCGGGGCTGCCCGTCGGCGCGCCGGGCACCGTCCAGCCATCGGTCGGGTTGCCGTCGTTCTCGAAGGAGGTCGACCCGACGCCGCCGGGGCCGACGATGTCGTCGACCCACACGCCGGGATAGCTCACGACCTCGTCGGAGATGACGCTCAGCGCGACCTGCACCTGCTTCCCGGCGTACGGCGAGAGGTCGACCGACCACGTCTCGTAGCCGTCGCTGGCGCCCGTCGCCGCGTTCCACGCGCCCGTGGTGCCGGTGGGCGTGCACCCGTCGGCGCCGTCGTCGCTCTGGTAGTGCCCGAGGAACGGGTGGATCGTCAGCCAGAACGGGCAGCTGTTGCCGGTGGCCTGCGAGGTGTGCCCGTTGAGGTCGGGCAGCGTGGTCCAGCTGCCGGTCCCGACTGGCCGGGCCTCGACCGCGAAGAAGTCCCAGTCGGGCTCGGTGTTGCGCTGCACGTGGAAGGTCAGCCTGCCGCCGGCGGCGGGTACGGCGATCGTGCGAGTCAGCCGGTTGTAGCCGGAGTCGCCGGAGCCGGAGAGGGCGTACCGCGTGCCGGTGCGCGGCTTCACGTGGTCGAAGAGGACCGGGTCGATGGCGTCGACATAGCTGATGCCTGCCCGCTGGTAGGAGTGCAGGTCGAACTGCCCCGTGGTCGCCGTGGCGAGGTAGGACGCCATCGGCTTGGTCTCCTTCCACGTCCAGGTCGTGTGCTGTCCGCGGGAGCGCTTGCTGGCCAGGTAGCCGTTGGACAGGGCTTCGAGGCCACGCGGGACGGTGATCGCGGTGGTGTACGTCGCCTTGTCGAGCGGATGGTCGTTGACCGGGAACCAGGTGGCGGCGACGTGCGGCTGCCCGGCGACCACGGCCCCGTCGGCCGTCTGGAACCAACCCGCCTGGCCCAGGGCCGGCTCGTCGAGCAGGGTCGGTACGCCGTGGTAGCGCACCCTCACAGAGAAGGCGTGGCCCTTCTTGAGCGCCCCCTTCGGGGTGACGATGAGCTCGTGCGCGGTGCGGGTCCAGGACGCCCGGGCGCCGTTGACCCGCAGGGAGTCGACGGTCAGGCCGACGAGGTCGAGGTGGAACCGGGACAGCGACTTCAGCGCGCTGGCCCGCACGGTGGTGGTCGCCCGGATGGCATCCGTGGCCGGGTCGTAGGCGACCTTGATGCGGTAGTGGCTGACGTCGTACCCGCCGTTGCCGTCGAGCGGGAAGTAGGGGTCACCGATGCCGGAGGCGCCCGGACTCGGCGGGGCACTGGTGGCGCTCACCGCTGCCGTCGTCGGCGTGAGGACGAGGGCGGCCGCGGCCACGAGGGTGACTAGTGCTCTGCGCATGGCGCATCCCTTTCGGTTCGTCGCCAACCGGTCTCACCGTGGCACCGGGTGGGGAGGGGGTCAACGGAGGTCGCCCGACTGGTCTGGACAGGTCTCCAGGTGCTGTTCACGGATGGTTCACCTCGCCGTGACGAGACAGCCACCGTTCGCTGCCAGCGTCCGAGGCCCCACCGATGGAAGCTCGAGGTTCCCCATGCCCGTACGTCCAGCTCGCGGCCTTCTCGTCGCTGCTGTCCTGGCGCTCCTTGCCGCCGCTGCCCCCGCCGCCACGGCGGCCGGCCGACACGAGCCTGGCCACAACCACGAGCACGGCTCGTTCGCGTACGCCGTCTACGGCGATGCGCCGTACGGCACGACCCCGACGGACACCAGCGAGACCGACGCCACCCCGGCGTTCATCCGCACCGTGAACGCCGACAGGGCCGTCTCCACGGTGGTGCACGTGGGCGACATCCACTCCGGGAGCCAGTACTGCACGCAGGCCTACGACCAGCAGATCGCCGGTCTGTGGGCCGCCTTCGCGGACCCGATGGTCTACACCCCGGGCGACAACGAGTGGACGGACTGCCACAAGAAGAAGCAGGGCGGAGGGGCCTACAACCCCGCCACCGGGCAGATCGACTACGTCACGGACGCCAACGGGAACCCGGTCGACTACGCCGGCGGCAACCCGGTCGACAACCTGGCCCTCGTGCGCTCGATCTTCTTCCCCCGACCGGGCGCCACGCTCGGCAGCGGCCGCCTGCGGGTCCTCTCCCAGGCGCAGGTCGACAACCAGGCGCACCCCACCGACGGGCAGTACGTCGAGAACGTGATCTGGCAGCGGGACGGGGTGCTCTTCGCCAGCGTCAACGTCCCCGGCGGCTCCAACAACGACGCCGACCCGTGGTACGGCGCGCCCGCCGCGTCGCCGCAGCAGACCACGGAGGCGGCGAACCGGACCGGTGCCGCACTGCGCTGGATCGACCGGGCGTTCGCCACCGCGGGCCGGACCCACGCCCGCTCCGTGGTGGTCGTCAGCCAGGCCGACATGTGGGACCTGGACGGCAAGGAGGCCAGCCACCTGGCCAACTTCGAGCCCCTGGTGGGCAGCCTGGCCCGTCATACGAAGGCCTACGGCAAGCCGGTCCTGCTGCTCAACGGCGACTCGCACGTCTACCGCTCCGACAACCCCTTGAAGAAGGCGGCGTCCTGCGTCGGTGACGAGGGCGTGTGCGCCTACGACGACTGGGTCAGCCACCCGTCGTACGACGTGGCGAACTTCCACCGCATCGTGGTGCACGGGAGCACGGTTCCCTTGGAGTACCTGCGCCTGAAGGTCAACGCCAAGAACCAGCCGACCACGGCCACCTCCTTCGGGCCGTTCTCGTGGCAGCGCGTCACCGAGTGACCGGGGCTCAGCGGACGCGCCTGACCTTGAGGACCGCCGCGGCGCCGAGGAGGGCACAGCACCCGGCCACGGCATACAGGACGCCGTAGCTGCCGTTCCCCACAGCGAGGATGCCGGGCGCCACGGCCGGGGCGAGGGCGGAGGGAAGGGCGCCGGCGATGTTCATCACGCCGAGGTCCTTGGCGGCGCTGCCGCTGTCCGGGAGCACGTCGGCCACCAGGGCCAGGTCGACGGCCGTGTAGAGGCCGAAGCCGAGGCCGCCGACGGCCATGCCCACGAGGAACCCGCCGAAGCTGGTGGCCACGGCGATCACGAACATCGAGAGGCCGAACACCACCGAGGCGGCGCATACGAAGGCCTTGCGGCGGCCGGTGCGGTCAGACAGCGTGCCCCCGACCAGCGAGGCGGCGACGACCACCACGGCCATGGTCAGGGTGCCGAGGAAGACCTGCCGCGAGACGCCGTCCTCCGCGGTGCCGATCCGCTCCAGCAGGTAGTAGGCCTGGTAGGTCGTCAGGAACGCGTAGGCCAGCACGAACAGGAAGCGGCTGGCGAAGGCCCACGCGAAGTCCGGGTGCCGCCGCGGGTCGACGTAGAAGGTGTGGCCCAGCTCCCGCCGCGACCACGCCGGTCTCTGGGCCACCGTCAGCCGGCGGTCGTCGAGCCGGGCCGCGAAGAGGAGGACGAAGAACCCGCCGATCGCACACGGCGCGAGGAACACCGCGAGGGTGTTGCCTGCGAACAGCTGGACGACGAAGGTGCCGCTCACCGACGCGATCGGCAGGCAGATGCCCAGCACTCCGGCGACCTGGCCTCGTTGGGCGACCGGCACCTGGTCCGGCAGCACCGCGATCAGGGCGGCGAGCAGGGCGTTGAAGAACAGCTGCGCGAGGCACCAGCCGACCAGCACGACGGGGATGTTCGGCGCGAGCGCCACCACCAGGATCCCCGCGGAACCGCCCAGCACGCCGAGCACCAGCCACGGCCGCCGCATCCCCAGCCGCGACGAGGTGCGGTCGCTCAACGTGCCGAAGAACGGGTTGGCGAACAGGGCCAGCAGCGCGCCCGTCCCGGCCACGAGTGCGAGGGCGTTGGGAGCCTGCTCGATGCCCACCAGGGAGTTGACCTTCAACGAGAGGCTGACCAACAGGGGTGCCAGGAACAGCAGGATCGCGCCCATGTACGCCGCGACGTACGACGCGACGAAGCCCCGGCCGACGCGCGCGACCGGGGGAGTGGCACGCGGAGGGACGGCGACGTCGGGCATGGCGTGCTCCTCGGGGGACGACCTCCAGTGGACCACCCCGGCCGCCCGACAGGTCTAGTCTGAGCCGGACGGTGCAGGACGCGCCGACGGGAGACGGTCGTGCCAGCTCCTCTGCTCGAGACGAAGCTCTACCTGCCCAGGCCCCGCCCCGGCCTGGTCCCGCGGCCGCGGCTGGCCGAGCGCCTGGAGGCCGCCGCCGCGGCCACGCTGCTGCTGGTCTCGGCCCCGCCCGGCTTCGGCAAGACGACCCTGCTCGCCGGCTGGCTGGCGGCGCCGAGCGACGGACGTGCGGTGGCGTGGCTGTCGCTCGACCGGGGCGACAACGACCCGGTGACGTTCTGGAGCTACGTCGTCGCGGCCCTGCGTACGGCGACCCCCGGCATCGGCGAGCGCGAGCTGGCCCTCCTCGCGTCCCCCCGGCCGCCACCGATCGACGTGGTGCTCACGACGCTGCTCAACGACCTCGGCGCGCTCGAGCACGACGTCGTCCTGGTGCTCGACGACTACCACCTGATCGACGCGCGCGAGATCCAGGACGCGATGGCCTCCCTCTTCGACCACCTGCCGCCGCGACTGCACCTGGTGATCGCCAGCCGGGCCGATCCGGCCGTGCCCCTGGGCCGGTTGCGCGCCCGTGGGGAGCTCGTCGAGATCCGCGCGGCGGAGCTGCGGTTCACGCCGGACGAGGTGGCGGCGTACCTCAACGGCGCCATGGGCCTGCAGCTGACCGCGGCGGACGTGGCGGCGCTGGAGGAGCGCACCGAAGGGTGGATCGCCGCGCTCCAGCTGGCCGCGCTGTCGATGCAGGGACGCGACGACGTGGCCGGCTTCATCGCCGGCTTCACCGGGGACGACCGCTACATCGTCGACTACCTGGCCGAGGAGGTGCTGCAGCGCCAGCCCGCGACCGTGCGCGACTTCTTGCTGCAGACCTCGCTGCTGACCCGGCTCAGCGGCCCGCTGTGCGACGCCGTCACCGGCGGAAGCGGTGGCCGGGCGACGCTGGAGGACCTCGACCGTGGCAACCTGTTCGTGGTACCGCTGGACGACCGCCGGCAGTGGTACCGCTACCACCACCTGTTCGCCGACGTCCTGCGCGCCCGGCTCGCCGACGAGCCGGACCTGGTGGCGACGCTGCACGGCCGCGCCTGCGACTGGTACGCCGCCCACGGCGAGCCGGGCGAGGCCATCGAGCACGCGCTCGCCGGCGGGCACTTCGCCCGGGCCGCCGACCTGCTGGAGCGCTCCCTGCGGGACCTGGCGCGGGACCGGCAGGAGGCGAGGCTGCGGGACTGGGTGGAGCGGCTGCCCGAGGAGGTGCTGGCGGTCCGGCCGGTGCTCAGCAACGGGTACGCCGGGGCGCTGATGTCCACCGGCCGGTTCGAGGGCGTCGAGCACCACCTGCAGGTCGCCGAGCGCTGGCTGGAGGACGGCCGCCCCGTCGTGGCCGACCGCGAGGGCTTCCGCCAGCTGCCGGCCGGGATCGCCATCCACCGGGCCGGCCTGGCGCTGGCCTCGGGCGACGCCCAGGCCACGATCGCCCACGCGCAGTGGGCTCTGGGCCTGCTCGACGAGGACCACCACCTGGGGCGGGCCGCGGCGACGGCGCTCGTCGGGCTGGTCACCTGGGCGGCCGGCGACCTCGACGCGGCCCGCCAGGCCTACCTGACGAGCCGGGCCAGCATGCAGCAGGCGGGGCACCTGGCCGACGTCCTCGGCCTCTCCATCGCGCTGGCCGACATCCAGGTCACGCAAGGCAGCCTGGGCGAGGCGATGCGCACCTACGAGCAGGCGCTCCAGCTCGCCCCGGCAGCCGGACTGCCGCCGCTGCGCGGGACGGCCGACATGCACGTCGGGACCAGCGCCCTCCTCCTCGAGCGCAACGACCTGGCCGGGGCCCGGGCCGCACTGGTGCGGTCCGACGAGCTGGGCGAGCACAACGGCCTGCCGCAGCACCCCTATCGCCGACGGGTCGCCAGAGCCAGGCTCCTCAGCGCAGCAGGGAGCCTCGAGCCCGCGGACGAGCTGTTGGGCGAGGCGGAGCGCGTCTACGTCGGGGACTTCGCGCCCGAGGTGCGACCGGTCTCCGCCGTCCGGGCGCGGGTGTGGATCGCGCAGGGGCGCACGACCGACGCGCTCACCTGGGCGCGCGGACGAGAGCTGTCGGTCGAGGATGAGCTCAGCTATCTCCGGGAGTACGAGCACGTCACCCTGGCCCGGGCCCTCCTCGCGACGGGCTCCCTGGACGAGGCGCGCACGCTCCTGGAACGGCTGATTCCTCGTGCTGATGAGGGAAACCGCGTCGGCACGCTGATCGAGCTGCTGGTGCTGCGGGCCCTCGCCGAGCCGGTGCGTGGTGCCGCTCTCCCACTGCTGGAGCGCGCGCTGGCCCTGGCCGAGCCGGAGGGCTACACGCGGGTGTTCCTCGACGAGGGCCCGGCGTTGATGGTTCTGCTGCAGCAGGCCGGTCGGCAGGGGATCGCCCCGGCGTACGTCGCTCGGCTGCTTGGCGCACCCGAGCGACCGCCCGCCCAGGGCCTCGTCGACCCGCTCAGCCAGCGCGAGCTCGACGTCCTCCGGCTGCTCGGCAGCGACCTCGGCGGGCCGGAGATCGCCGGCGAGCTGGTCGTGTCGCTGAACACGGTGCGGACCCACACCAAGAACATCTACGCCAAGCTCGGCGTGAACAACCGCCGTGCCGCCGTACGACGCGGCCAGGAGCTCGGCCTGATGTCCCGCACCAGCTGAATCACCACGTCGATCACCACATGTGGTGATCCGCGGTCACCACGTCCGCTCCTAGCGTCAGGCCATGAGCGAGACACACGGAGCAACGGGCAGGCGGCGTGGGGCCGGGCGGTACGAGATCCGGCTCCAGGGCCACCTCGACGCCCGCTGGTCCGAGTGGTTCGACGGGTTGACCCTGACCCGGGAGAGCGACGGCACCACCCTCCTCGCGGGCGCCGTCGTCGACCAGGCCGCCCTGCACGGCCTGCTGCAGAAGGTGCGCGACACCGGGCTGCCGCTCGTCTCGGTCACGCCCGTCGACGTCACCCGGCCCCGCACTCCCAGCAACCCCGTCAAGCCCAGCAAGTCCATCAAGCCCAGCCAGCCCTGAGAAACAAGGAGCCCGACATGACCACGACCCTCGCACCCGAGCGGACCTCGACCCGCGTCCCGATGGACCCGGCTCGACGAAGCGCCTTCTGGGGCGGCCTGTTCTACCTGATCACCTTCGCCAGCTCCATCCCCGCGGTGTTCCTGCTGCGGCCGGTGCTGGACGACTCGCACTACATCATCGGCTCGGGGGCCGACGCCCAGGTGGCGTGGGGCACCATCCTCGACCTGGTCAACGCCCTCACCGCCGTCGGCAGCGCGGTCGCGCTGTTCCCGGTGATGAAGCGGGTCAGCCAGTCGATGGCGCTCGGCTTCGTGACCACGCGAGTCTTCGAGGCCGCGGTCGTCGCCATCGGCGTGATCAGCCTGCTGACCATCGTGTCGCTGCGGCAGCCCGGTGCCACCGGGGCCGAGGCGGACTCGCTGGTGCTCACGGGGCAGGCGCTGGTCGCGGCGTACAACTGGGTGTTCCTCGTCGGCCCCAACCTGATGCCGGCTGTGAACGGCGTGCTGCTCGGCACGCTGATGTACAAGTCCGGCCTGGTGCCCAGGGCGATCCCGTTGATGGGGATCGTCGGGGGCCCGCTGCTGCTGGCGGTCACGGTCGCGTCGATGGTCGGGATCACCCACCACGGCTCCGCCTGGTGGGTCGTCGCGGCGCCGATCGTCGTGTGGGAGTTCTCCCTCGGCTGCTGGCTGCTGTTCAAGGGGTTCAAGCCCTCACCGCTGACGGACGGCATGGCCGGAGCATGATCACCGTCGACTCCGTCACCCGGTCGTACGGCGACTTCACCGCCGTCGACGACGTCAGCTTCACCGCCCGGCCCGGCCGGGTCACCGGCTTCCTCGGCCCCAACGGGGCCGGGAAGTCCACGACCATGCGGATCATCGTCGGCCTCACCAGTGCCGGGTCCGGGACGGCCACCGTGGCGGGCCGCCGTTACGTGGACCTGCCCAACCCCGGTCTCGAGGTCGGGGTGCTCCTCGACGCGTCCGCCCAGCACGCCGGTCGCACCGGACGGGAGATCCTGACCATCGCCCAGCGGTACATGGGCCTGCCTCGACGCCGGGTCGAGGAGATGCTCGAGCTGGTCAGCCTGACCCCGGACGAGGCGTCGCGACGGGTCCGCGACTACTCGCTCGGGATGCGGCAACGGCTCGGCATCGCCACGGCACTCATCGGCGAGCCGGACGTGCTGATCCTCGACGAGCCGGCCAACGGCCTCGACCCGGCGGGGATCCGGTGGATGCGCGGGCTGCTGCGGGAGTACGCCGACCGCGGTGGCACCGTGCTGCTCTCCTCCCACCTGCTGCACGAGATCGAGGTCGTGGCCGACGACCTCGTGGTGATCGGCAACGGGCGGATCGTGGCGCAGGGCGCGAAGAGCGACCTGCTCCGGGCGGCCGGGTCGATCGTCCGCTCGACTGACCGGGGACTGATGGCCCGGGCCCTCGGGCTCGAGGGAGTCACCTGCTCTCCGGCCGGCCCGGACGGGCTGCTGGCGCAGGCCGACGCGTCGCTGGTCGGCCAGATCGCGTTCGCCGCCGGCGTACGACTCCTGGAGCTGCGGCCCGCCGACGGCGCCGGCCTGGAGGAGATGTTCCTCGAGCTCACCGCCGAGACCCAGCGAGACCACCACCCCGAAGGAGCACTGGCATGAACCGCGACATCCCGATGAGCCGCATCGTCACCACCGAGCTGCGCAAGATGTTCGACACCCGGTCGGGCTTCTGGCTGCTGGCGAGCATCGGCCTCCTGGGGCTGCTCGCCACCGCCGCGGTGATCGCCTTCTCGTCGGACGCCGGGCTGACCTACAACACCTTCGCGACCGCGGTGGGCTACCCGATGACGGTCATCCTGCCGATCATCGCGATCCTGTCCGTGACCAGCGAGTGGAGCCAGCGCAGCGGCCTGACCACCTTCACCCTGGTCCCGCACCGGGGGCGGGTGATCGGCGCCAAGGCGATCGCGTCCGTGGGCGTCGCCGTCGTGGCGGTCCCGCTGGCCCTGGTGATCGGGGCCGTGGGCAACCTCGTCGGCACGAGGATCGCGGGGGTCGAGCCCGTCTGGGACCTGACGCTGACGAACATGGGCACGATCCTGCTGGGGAACGTGCTCGGGCTGATGGTGGGCTTCATGCTCGGCGTCCTGGTGCGCGGCTCGGCCGGTGCGCTGGTCGGCTACTTCGTCTACTCGTTCCTGCTGCCGACCCTGGCCGTCATCCTGGCCGGCTCGCAGGCGTGGTTCCGCGACCTGCAGCCCTGGGTCGACTTCAAGTACGCCGCCGGCACCCTCGTCGACGGCACCGTCACGTCCGAGCAGTGGGCCCACCTCGGGGTCACCAGCGTGATCTGGCTGATCGTCCCGCTGGCCGTCGGCCTCGCGGTCGTCGCCCGGGCGGAGGTCAAGTGATGTCCGGTGTGGCCGGAGTTCCACACCCGACCCGCATCAGTCCCGCCGCACCGGGTATCGGTTCACATGAGCAGTCGCACCCGAGGCCTGGCGTTCGTACGACGCGTCGTGGTGACCGGGGGCGCCGGCTTCGTGGGGTCCTGGTTGTGCGAGCGGCTGCTCGACCTCGACAAGGAGGTCGTCTGCGTCGACAACTTCGTGACCGGGACTCCTGAGAACGTGGCGCATCTGAGGGACCGACCGGGCTTCGTGCTCTCCGAGCAGGACCTGTGCGCCGGCCTGGAGGTGGATGGACACGTCGACTGGGTGCTACACCTCGCCTCACCCGCGTCGCCGCTGCACTACCTGCGGCTGCCCATCGAGACGCTGCGGGTGGGCAGCGAGGGCACCAGACACGCTCTCGACCTGGCCGAGCGCGCGGAGGCGCGGTTCCTGCTGGCCTCCACCTCCGAGGTGTACGGCGATCCGCTCGAGCACCCGCAGCGGGAGAGCTACTGGGGCAACGTGAACCCGATCGGGCCGCGCAGCGTCTACGACGAGTCCAAGCGGTACGCCGAGGCGCTGACCATGGCCTACCACCGGGCGCGCGGCGTGGACACGGCGATCGTCCGTATCTTCAACACCTACGGACCACGGATGCGCTTCGACGACGGACGTGCGATCCCGGCGTTCATGTCGCAGGCACTGGAGGGTCGGCCGCTGACCGTGGCCGGCGACGGCAGCCAGACGCGCTCGCTGTGCTTCGTCAAGGACACCGTGGCAGGACTCATCGCCGTCGCCGTCAGTGGGCATCGGGGGCCGGTCAACGTCGGTGGGTCCGAGGAGATCACGATGCTGGAGCTGGCCGAACGGGTCCGCGATCTGGCCGGTGCCACCTCCGAGATCGAGCACGTCGGGCTGCCCGTCGACGACCCGAAGCTGCGCCGTCCGGACACCACGGTGGCCGAGACGGAGATCGGCTGGAAGGCGCAGGTCTCCGTCACCGACGGCCTGGAGCAGACGCTCGCCTGGTTCGCCGATCAGCGCGCCACGGTGTGAGCTCGCACCAGGTGTCGCTCGGTGGCCCGGATCACCTCTTCCGGCTCGATGGCGGCCAGTGCGGGATCGACATCGTCACCCCAGGGGTCGCCGGTCCCGTCGCCGTGCCACAGGACGGTGTGCGGGCCTGTGGGCGGCGGACCCCACCGTTCCGGTGACGTCGGGCCGAAGAGCAGCACCGACGGCACCCCGAACGCCGAGGCGAGGTGGGCGACGCCCGTGTCCCCGCAGATGACCAGACGGGCCCGCGCCACGTGGTCCGCCAGCGCCGCGAGGTCGGTTGCCCCTGCGCGCACCGAGGCGTGCGGGAGACCCGCGCGCGCCGCCACCGTGCCGGCGAGCTCGCGCTCGTCGGACCCTCCGGTGAGGACGACCTGACAGCCCTGGTCCGACACCCAGCGGGCCACGGTCGCGTACCGGTCCGGCGGCCACCGCCGCGAGCCGGAGGCGGCTCCCGGGTGGATCACGACGCCGTCCGGGACGGTTCCCTCCGAGGCCTCGGGTGGCCGGATCCGCAGGTCTCCGGCCAAGGTCGAGATCTCGAGTCCCTCCTCGAGCAGGCGGCACCAGCGGCGTACCTCGTGCTCGTCGGGGCGCCACACGGGGCCGACCACCTCCGCCTCGGTGCAGCCGAACGCGACGAGGGAGCGTGGGGACAGGGACTTGAGGAGGAGGTGGCTCTGCGGACCCCGGCCGTGGAGGTTCACCGCGAGGGTGGGGGGAGGCTCGGGCCAGTCCAGCGGCTGCAGGCCGGTCGTCGGCAGCACCTCGTCGCACACCTCGGCGAGCTCGACCAAGGGGCGCAGCTCGCTCGGCGCAGCCAGCACCACGTGGTGCAGCGGGTGCGCGCGGCGCAGTGCCCGCAGGGCCGGCACGGCGGTCAGGAAGTCGCCGAGGCCGAGCGCCCGGAGCGCCAGGAGGCGTGGTGTGGTCAGGGCCAGGACCCTTCGACCGACGGGGTCACCACGAGCTCCCGCACCTCGCAGCCCTCGGGCTGCTGCAGGGCGAAGATCACGGCCCGGGCCACGTCGGCAGGCTGGTTGAGCTTGGCGTCCGGTGGCGGGAGGTACTGCTCGACACGCCCGTCGAAGAAGTGCGTGTGCATCCCCCCGGGCACGAGCATCGTCGTCCTCATCCGCCCCTGGGTCTCCGCCGCGAGCGCGCGGGTGAACCCCACGACGCCGAACTTGGAGGCGGAGTACGCCGTGGCGTCGCTCAGCGCGCGGACCCCCAACGTCGAGGCGACGGTCACGACGTGGCCGCGCCGCGCGAGCAGGTCCGGCATCGCTGCGCGTACGACGGCCGCGGTGCCGAGCAGGTTCACCAGCACCACCCGGTCCCAGTCCTCGGGCGCGACGTCGTCGAGCCGGCCGCACGCATCCGTGCCGGCGCAGGTCACCACGGCGTCGAGGCCGCCCACCCGCTGCGAGACGCTGCGCACGGCGTCCTCGGCTGCCCGAGGGCTAGCCAGGTCCACGATCTCCTGCTCGATGTCGGCCTCGGACTTCACCCGGTCGAGGTTCACCGGGCGACCCCCGGCCTCCGCCACCGCCGTCACGACGGCTGCTCCGAGGCCGGACGAGCCTCCGGTCACGAGCACGGTTCCCAGGGTCTGGGTCATCGCACCTTCTCCTTCTGTGATGGGTCGTTGGGCGCCACCGATCCCTCGGCGGCGATGGTGACGAGCCGGGTGGTGGAACGTCCCTGCAGGTAGGGGAGCACGACGGCCTGGCCGCCCCACTTCTCGAGCACGGCCGCCTCCGGCACGTCGGCGCCGGCGTAGTCGCCGCCCTTCGCCCACACGTGCGGACGCAGCATCTCCAGGACCTCGACGGGGGTGTCCTCGTCGAACTCGATGACGGCGTCGACGCACTCGAGCGCCTCCAGCACGCGGGCCCGATCGGTGGCGGGCACGAGCGGCCGGGGGTCGCCCTTGAGCCGGCGTACGGAGTCGTCGCTGTTCAGGCACACCACCAGGCAGTCGCCCAGCCCGCGGGCCGCGCGCAGCGTCGCCACGTGACCGGCGTGCAGCAGGTCGAAGCACCCGCCGGTTGCCACCACCGTGCCGCCGCGCGCAGCCACGGAGCGGGCGAGGTCGACGGCCCCGGTGGCCGCCGACAGCTCGGAGGGATGGGAGGCGGTGAGTGACGCAGGCCCGCCGGCCGCCACGTACGCCGCGGCGTCGAGGACGGCGTCCTGGACGGCCTCGGTGGTCACCCGGCCGGCGCCCAGACCCGTCGCGAGGGTGACGGCGAAACGGTCGCCGGCCCCGCACGGGTCCAGCGAGGTGACCGTGGGTGCGGGGGTCACGACCGGCGCGCCAGCGCCGTAGGACAGCAGCGCTCCGCGGTGCCCGAGCGTGACCGCCACGGCCTGCGCACCCCACGCCTGCACCAGGGCTGCGGCCCGCGCAGCCGCGACGGCCAGGTCGGACTGGCCCGCGGTCGTGCGCACGCCGAGCTCCCCGGCGAAGGTCGCGGCCTCGGACTGGTTGGGCGTCACGACGCGGACCCCCGGCACGGGCGCGGCGCCTCGCGGATGCGGGTCCCAGACCACCGGGGTCCGGTGGGGCACCTCGGCCAGCGCGTCGCGCAACGGGCCGTACGCCGTGAGCCCGCGCCCATAGTCCGCCACCAGCACCGCGCCGGCGTCGCCGAGAAGGTCGGCCAGCTCGGGCGGCAGGCCGGTGACCGGACCCGGCGTGCTCCCGCTGTCGAGCCGCACGAGCGACTGCCCACCCGAGCGGACGCGGGTCTTCACCGCAGTCGGCCCGGCGTGCGGCACCCGGCGTACGTCGACGCCCTTCAGGAGCTGCTCCACCCGGTGGCCGGCATCGTCGTCACCCAGGGCAGTGACGAGGACCACGTCGGACCCGTCGCGCCGGGCCATCGCCGCGGCCAGCCCCGCACCACCGGGCCGGGCGTGCTCGACGAGCTCGTCGAGCACCGGCACCGGAGCGTCCGGGCTGAGCCTGCTGGCGCTGCCGACCAGGTCGACGTCGAGGAGTGCGTCCCCGACGATGACGAGCGGCCCCGTCACGCCAGGCTCCGCGAGCGCTCGTGGCTGCTGGTGGTGACCACGCTCGGGATGACCCCCAGCGCGCGGTCCAGGGCGGCGCACATGATGTGCAGCCCGACCAGGTGCAGCTCCTGCACGGTCGCGGTGAATCGCGCGTCCACGCACAGCGCCTCGTCGGCGATCTCGGCCAACGGGTTGGGGCGTGGGCCCGTGAAGGCGAGGACGGTGATCCCGCAGTCGCGTCCCCTCTCGGCGGCGCCGAGGATGTTCGGGCTGGAGCCGCTGGTCGACATCAGCACCAGCACGTCGCCGGGACGGCCGTGCGCCTCGACCTGCCGGGCGAACAGCTCCGCGGCGGGGTAGTCGTTGCAGATCGCAGTGAGGCTGGAGGTCTCGGCGCTCAGGCAGATGGCGGAGAACGGCGCCCGGTCGTCGCGGTAGCGGCCGACCAGCTCGGCGGTGAGGTGCTGGGCCTGGGCCGCGCTGCCCCCGTTGCCGGCGGCGAGCAGGCGGCCACCGGCGTCGAGGACGGCGGCGAGCCGGGTGCCCCAGGCGTCGGCGACCTCGACACACGGAGCGAAGTGCTCGGTGGCCGTTCGCAGCTCGGCGAGGTGGTCGTGGGCACAGGGGGTGTCGTGTCTCATCGGCTCACTCCAGACGACAGCTCGGAGGCCACCGAGGCGTAGACGGCCTCGGTGGCGGCGACGACCTGTCGCCACTGATAGGTGCGTACGGCGCGCGCCCGGCCTGCCCGGCCGTAGGACTCCCGGCGATCGGGGTCGTCGAGCAGGTCGCGCAGCACCGGCGCCAGCAGGTCCGGACGACGCGGGGGAAGCAGCTCGCCGGTCCGGCCGGGGAGGATGGTGTCGAGCAGGCCACCCACCGCCGACCCGACGACCGGTCGGCCGCACGCCATCGCCTCGACCGGCACGATGCCGAACGGCTCGTACCAGGGCACGGCCACGACGACGTCGGCCGAGCACATCAGCTCGGGCACCGCGTCGCGACCGACCGACCCCAGGAAGCGCACGCGGTCCGCGACGCCGTGGTGCCTGGCCAGCTCACGCAGCCGCCCGACCTCGGGATCGGCGTCGAGCAGGTCGACCGGAGGACCGCCCGCGACTACGAGCTCGGTGTCCGGCAGGTGCTCGAGCGCCTCGATCACGTTGCCGACGCCCTTGCGCTCGACGATGCGACCGATCACCAGGAGGCGGTGCCGCCCCTCGGACGGCCGGGCGGCCACCGGACGGAAGGCGTCGGCGTCGACGCCGCAGGGGATCACGGACGCCTTGCCCGGGGCCAGCCCCAGTGCGCGCAGCTCGCGCACCTCGTCGGTGCAGGTGGCGATCACCCGGGTCACCCGCCGGCACAGCTGCCGCTCGAGCGTGAGGCGGGTCGGGGGGCTGGTGTCGTGGGAACCCTGGTTGCGCTTCTTCACGCTTCCCAGTGCGTGGAAGGTCTGCAGCACCGGGAGGCCGAGCGGCTCGGCCGCGGCCAGCGACGCCAGCCCGCTCATCCAGAAGTGCGCGTGCACGACGTCGACCGGGTCCTCGCGCCAGCGGCGCGCGAGGTGTCGGCCGAAGGCCGGCATGTGGGCGAGCAGCTCGTCCTTGGGCACCTCGGTCGGTGGCCCGGCAGGGACGTGCTCGACCACGTAGCCGTCCGGCGCGGTGATCCGTGTGGGCAGCGAGGTGCTGTCGCGGCGGGTGTAGACGGTGACCTCGTGACCGCGATGGGCCAGGCCTCCGGCGAGCGCCGCGACATGCACGTTCTGCCCGCCGGCATCGACACCGCCGATGGCGGCCAGCGGGCTCGCGTGCTCCGACACCAGGGCGATCTTCATGTCATCCTCCTCCTGTCCGTCACCGCCGCGGCCAGCGCCGGGCGTCCGGCCAGCTGCTCGACAGCAGCCAGCACCTCCTCCGCAGTCACCCCGGACAGGCACGGGTGCCCGGGGAAGGGACACGTGGTGACGCGGGTGTCCTTGCACACGGCGTCCTGGTCGCCGAGCAGCACGGTGGGCACGCCGTACGGCGCCCACTGCTGCGGCGGGACGGTGGGCGCGAACAGCGATACGACGGGTGTGCCCACGGCTGCGGCGAGATGGGCCGGACCGGTGTTGCCGGCGACGACCACGTCCGCGGCGTCGAGCACCGCCGCGAGCTCGGCGAGGTCGGTGCGGCCACCGAGGTCTGTCGCGGCCGTCTCGCCGACGACCTCGGCGGTGAGGTGGCGTTCGCCGGGCGCGCCGGTCACGACGACGCGGTGGCCCGCGTCCTCCAGGCGAGCGACTGCCTGCGCTGAGCGCCACACCGGCCAGCCGCGGGCCGGCACCGACGTGCCGGGGTGCAGGACCACGAAGCCGCCCGCGGGCACCATGTCCGAGACGTCGGGCAGCGGTCGTCGTACGGCGAGCCCGCCGTGATCGCCGTCCGGCAGGCTGAACCCCGACGCGACGGCCAGGGACAGCGCCCGCTCCGCCTCGGGGATGAGCTCATCGACTTGGTGGCGCAGGTCGAGCAGGGCGCCCGGGAAGTCGACGCTGATGGCGCCGATCCACGGCACACCGGCCATCCGCAGCGTGAGCGCCATCGGCAACGGGGACTGGTGGAAGGAGGTGAGCACCACGGCACGGTCGAGGTCGAGCCCAGCCAGCAGATCGACGAGCGCCTCGATGTCGGCACGGTCGACGGACCGCAGCTCCGGGTCGATCCAGGGACAGCGCCACTCCAGCACCTCGTCGACACCCGGAAGGAGACGGGCCGCCGCGGCGCCGTGCGGGCCCGCGAGCAGGGTGACCCGGTCCGACCCGGCCGCGACCGCGCGAACGGCCGGCCCGGCGAGGAGCACGTCCCCGGCGTTGTCCAGCCTGACGACCAGCGTGTGCCTCACCATCGGGCCGCCAGGATCTGCTCGACCGCCGCCGCCAAGGTGGGCGCCACGCTGCTCGTCGCCGTGGTCGCGCTCGAGACCTCCTCGACGCGGGTGGACGGCGTGGGCACCAGGATCGCGTGGGCACCGGCCGCCGTGGCCGCCTCGACGTCGCTCCCGATGTCACCGACGACGACGGTGCGAGCAGGGAGCACGTCGAGCTCCTCGCAGCAGTCCTTGACCATCCCCGGCGCGGGCTTGCGGCACGCGCACGGGTCGTCGGGAGCGTGAGGGCAGTAGCGCCACACCTCGAACGGGCCGAGGAGCTCGCTGACGCGGGCGTTGACCGACTCCACCTGCTCGGTCGTGAGCCGTCCGGTGCCGATGCCGGACTGGTTGCTGACCACGCCGACCAGGACACCCGCCCGACGCAGCCGCTCCAGGGACTCGGCCGCCCGCGCGACGGGGGACACCTTCGCCGGGTCACCGTTGTAGGGGACGTCGTGGACCAGCGTGCCGTCCCGGTCGAACAGCACGAGCTCGGGAAGCCCTTGCCACGGTTCGACGCGCCGGTGCTGCCAGGCACCGCGGGCGGAGTGCCAGGTCGCCGCCCACGGGATGGCGACGGAGGTGAGCAGCATCCGCCGCAGCTCCGCGGGGTCCCGTGGGCCGGGGGCGATCCGCGCCCAGGCCAGCTCTGCGGTCCCCGCGGCCCAGGCGAGGGCAGCCGCGCCGGCGAGCCGGCGCCGTCGCGTCGCGGCAGCCGTCGCGGCGACGAGTGCGGACCCGGCCACGGCGACATGACGAGGGCGCCGTCCCGGAGGGGCGCCCGCGCGCTGCCTCCAGTCGCGACCGTGCAAGCCGCGCATCAAGAAGTCGTCGGCGTTGCCCCGCTGCTGCTTCAGGCTGGCCCAGTCGTCCGCCGGGCGCACGGGGTGGGTGATCCACCGTCGCCCCTCTGTGATCAGGCCCTGGTCCCGGGTGATCCGCAGGCCCAGGTCCGCGTCCTCGCGGAAGGCCCGGGGAAAGCGCTCGTCGAACCCTCCCACCGCCGCGAGGGCACGACGGCGATAGCTCATGTCGGCCGTGATCCACCGCGCCGTGGCCAGCCCGGCGGTCCCGCGTTCCCAGTCGGTCGGGCGCCGATGGGTCGGCTGGGGCACGCGGACCCGTCCCTGACTGCCGGCGATGCCGGGCCCGACGCCGTCGAGGTCGCGCAGCAGGCGCTCGTACCAGTCCCGGTCGGTGACCACGTCGTCGTCCAGGAAGCTGACCCACGGAGTGCGAGCGTGGCGCCAGCCCAGGTTGCGGGCCGCCGCAGGCCCCCGGCCGCCCGACCGCAGCACGGTGAGGTCCTCGAGGCCCACGTCGGCCAGCTCGTCGAGCAGCTCGCCGTCGCCACGTCCACCTGGACGGTCGTCCACGACCACGACCGGTGCCTCGACGGGGGTGGTGCCGGCGGCCAGCGCCTCGAGCAGCACCCGCAGGCTCGGACGCCCGACCGTCGGGATGACCAGGGTGGTGCGCGACTCGTCCATCAGTCGACCTCGGGTCGGCGTACGACGAAGGGACCGATGGCGAGCAGGTCGACCGGCGCCGATCCGAAGCACTCGAGCGCGTCGCGCGGGTCGTCGACCATGGGACGCCCGGCCGTGTTCAGGCTCGTGTTGACCACCACGGGCAGGCCCGTCCGTCGCTCGAAGCCCTCCAGCATGCGCGCCACCATCGGCTCGGTCTGGGCGTGCACCGTCTGCACCCGCGCCGTGCCGTCCACGTGCACCACAGCCGGGATGCGGTCGCGCCACTCGGGGACGACGTCGTGCACGAACAGCATGTACGGCGAGGGCAGCGGCCCGCGCCCGAAGATGGCCCCGGCCCGCTCGGCCAGGACCATCGGGGCGACGGGCCGGAACTGCTCGCGGCCCTTCACGTCGTTGAGCCGCTCCAGGTTGCGGGCGTGCCCCGGGTGGGCCAGCAGGGACCGGTGTCCGAGCGCGCGGGGTCCGTACTCGCTGCGGCCCTGGAACCACGCGACCACCCCGTTGCCGGCCAGGCACTCCGCGACCTCCTCGGCCACGTCGGCGGGCCGTTCGTAGCGGATCCGCGCCGTGGTCAGCCACGCCTCGATGTCGGCGTCGCTGAAGCCGCGACCGAGGTCCGCCCCGGTGACGGGCAGCGTGAGGTCGCCCTCGGCGCGGGCCACGTGCAGCGCACCGCCCAGGGCCGTGCCGGAGTCACCGGCGGCGGGCTGGACCCACACGTCGTCGTACGCGCTGTCGGCGAACAGGCGTGAGTTGGCCACGCAGTTGAGGGCCACGCCCCCGGCCAGGGTGAGCGCGCCGTTGCCGGTGCGCACGTGCAGCCAGCCGGCCAGCTCGAGGAGCACCTCCTCGAGGCGGTGCTGGACACTCGCGGCCAGGTCGGCGTGGTCGGCCGTCCACTCCTCGTGCGCGCCACGCTGCTTGACCAGCGAGGGCCAGTCGATCGGATCGGTGTGGAAGCCGCCGTCGCCGGTGGTGTACACCGCCTGCCGCAGCTCCTCGAGGAATCTGGGCTTGCCGTAGGACGCCAGCGCCATCACCTTGTACTCGTCGCTGCTCCGCAGGAAGCCGAGGTGCTCGGTGACCGTCTCGTAGAGCAGCCCGAGCGAGTGCGGCAGCTCCTGGGTGCACAGCACGTCGAGCCGTCCGCCGTCGTAGCGCCCGGCGAGGTGGCTCGCGGCCTCACCACGACCGTCGAGGACGAGCACGTCGGTGGCCTCGAGGTGCGGGGACGCGAGCCCCGCGGACGCCGCGTGCGCCACGTGGTGGGGAACGAACCGAACCGCAGCAGGGTCCAGGCCCGGCAGGGCGCTGGCCAAAAACCCGGGCGCCCGGCGCGCATACGTCTGGCGCAGGTGGTCCCAGGGGTCGTCGAGCCCGAGCTCCTCCGCCGGGCGGGCCAGGTCGGGGTCGAAGGAGTAGGCCACGGCGTCGAGGTCGGAGACGTCGAGTCCGGCGTGCTCGAGGCACCACCGGGCCGCGAGCTCGGGGAGCTCCCACGCCGCGAACGGGACGGGCCGGTGCCCGTGCTTGCGGCGGGAGAAGCGCTCCTCCTCCGCCGCGGCGACGGTCTCCCCGTCGATGACGAGCGCAGCGGCCGGGTCGTGGAACAGCGCGTTGATGCCGAGTACCTTCACGTGGTTCTCCGGGGTCGTCCGGTCGTCTCCCGTGCGTTCGAGAGGCGGGTCCAGCACTCCGGTTTCCACCTGCGGCGAAACCAAACGGTGTGAGGGAAGTGCTTCTCCGAATGTCAAGTGAAGGTTCGGAATTCGCCGGCATGAATCCGGTGGGCGCGGGAACCGGGGCCACGTGCTCGTCTCCGTCATCGGCACCGGCTACCTCGGCGCCACGCATGCCGCCTGCCTGGCCGCCTGCGGTCATGATGTGGTGGGGGTGGACAGCGACCCCGGTCGCATCGAGCCGTTGGAGCACGGGCGCGCGCCGTTCCACGAGCCGCACCTCGACGAACTGCTGGACCGTGGCGTGCGCGCCGGCCACCTGCGCTTCTCGACCGACGTGCACGACGCGGCCGGGGCGGAGGTGCACTTCCTGTGCGTCGGGACGCCGCAGAGAACCGGCAGCCGCGCGGCCGACATCTCCGCCGTGCACGCCGCCGCGGCCGCGCTCGCGCCGCTGCTCACGCGACCGTGCCTGGTCGTCGGCAAGTCGACGGTGCCCGTGGGGACGGCTCGCGAGCTGGCCACCCGGCTGCGGCGGGACGCCCCGGCGGGGGAGGACGTGCACGTCGCCTGGAACCCCGAGTTCCTGCGCGAGGGCCATGCGGTGGAGGACTCGCTGCGCCCGGATCGCCTGGTGTTCGGGGTGGAGGCCGACGAGGACGACCAGGTCCTGCGCGACGTCTACGTCGAGATGATCAACGGCGGGGTGCCGGTCGTCCGCACCGACCTGGCCACGGCCGAGCTGGCCAAGGTGTCGGCCAACGTGATGCTCGCCGCCCGGATCTCCCTGGTGAACCTGCTCGCCGAGGTGTGCGAGGCGGCAGCGGCCGACATCGGGGACCTGACCACCGTCCTCGGGCTCGACGAGCGCATCGGCCCGCACTTCCTCAGCCCGGGAGTCGGCTACGGCGGCGGGTGCCTGCCCAAGGACACCCGGGCGTTCGTGGCGCGCGCGGAGGAGCTGGGGGTCGCGGGCCCGGCCGCGCTGCTGCGTGACGTCGACGCGATCAACATGCGCCAACGGGCGCGCACGATCGACTGGACCGTCGCGCTGCTGGACGGACGCGTGCAAGGGCGGCGGATCGCCGTGCTCGGCGCGGCGTTCAAGGCCGACTCCGACGACGTACGCGACAGCCCGGCGCTGGACGTGGCCGCGACCCTGCAGGCCCGGGGTGCCGACGTCGTCGTCCACGACCCGAAGGCCGCGGCGAACGCGGCGCGGGCCAAGCCCGGGCTGCGCATCGCGGACGGCGTGGAGGCGGCCTGCCAGGGGGCCGAGGTCGTGCTCGTGCTGACCGACTGGGAGGAGTTCCGCGGCATCGACCCGGTGTCGCTGCTCGACGTGGTGGCCCGGCCGCAGGTGCTCGACGGTCGGCTGACGCTGGATCCCCACAAGTGGCGAGCCGCGGGCTGGGACTTCCACGCCCTCGGCCGAGGAGCGAGGTGAACGTGCGAGTCCTGTTGTGGCACGTGCACGGTTCGTGGACGACGTCGTTCGTCCAGGGCGACCACGAGTTCCTCCTGCCCGTGACCCCGGGCCGTGACTCCGACGGGCTGGGCCGGGCACGCACGTGGGACTGGCCCGCCAGCGTGGTGGAGGTGCCCTACGGCGAGCTGCGCGAGACCGACTTCGACGTCGTGGTGCTGCAGCGACCGCACGAGCTCGAGCTGGCGGAGCGGTGGACCGGGCGCCGACCGGGCCGCGACGTGCCGGCTGTGTACGTCGAGCACAACACTCCGGGTGGAGAGGTGCCCTACACCCGGCACCCGCTGGCCGACCAGGACGAGATCCCGATCGCGCACGTCACCCACTTCAACCGCCTGTTCTGGGACTGCGGGACAGCTCGCACCGACGTCGTGGAGCACGGCATCGTGGACCCGGGCCATCTCTACTCCGGTGACTGGGCCCGCGCGGCGGTCGTGGTGAACGAGCCCGTGCGCCGCGGTCGCGCCGTGGGGACGGACCTGCTGCCGGACCTCGCGAAGGCCGCGGCTCTGGACGTGTTCGGGATGGGGGTGCACGGACTCGACGAGGCCCTCGGCGTCCCCGGCGACCGGATGTGGACCTTCGAGGACCTGCCCCAGCACCGCCTCCACCAGGAGCTGGCTCGTCGACGCGTCTACGTGCACACCTCGCGCTGGACCTCGCTCGGACTCTCGCTGCTGGAGGCGATGCACCTCGGGATGCCGGTCGTGGCCCTGGCCACGACGGAGGCCGTCGCGGCCGTGCCGCCCGGAGCCGGGGTCGTGTCGACCCGGCCGGAGGAGCTGGCGGCGGCGGTGTGGCGCTTCGTGCAGGACCCGTCCGAGGCGCAGGTGGTCGGCGCAGCGGCACGGGAGGCGGCGCTCGGTCGCTACGGGCTCGGTCGCTTCCTCGCCGACTGGGACGCCCGGCTCCGAGCCCTGGTCCCCGCTGCGGTGGCGTGACGGGCTCCCCGCCTCGTCTCCCCGAGGTGATCGTCATCGGGGCGATGAAGTGTGCGACCAGCGCCGTCCACCACTACCTCGACGCGCACCCGAGCATCAGCATGTCCGCGGTCAAGGAGCTGAACTTCTTCAACGGGCCCGAGGTCGCGCCGCACGACGACCCCGGCCAGTGGTGGCGCACGGGTCAGTGGCACCGGGGCGTCACGTGGTACGCCGACCAGTTCGATCCCCACGTCGCCGTGCGGGGCGAGTCCTCGCCGGCGTACACCGCGCCCGGGCACGTCGAGGTGGCCGAGCGGATGGCCGGCGTCGTGCCGCAGGCGCAGCTGCTCTACCTCGTGCGCAACCCCGTCGACCGGGCCGCCTCGCAGTACGCCCATCACCGCCGCGACGGGACCGAGGGGCGTCCCTTGGCGGAGGCCGTGCTCGACCCGGCGAGCGAGTACGTCGCCCGCAGCCGCTACCACGAACGACTGGTGCCCTTCCTGCAGCGGTTCCGCCGCGAGCAGGTCCGGGTCGTGGTGCAGGAGCGGCTGCGCGAGCATCGCCTCGAGGAGATGGCGCACGTCTACCAGCACGTCGGCGTCGAGGCGACGTGGCGCGAGGACCGCCTCGCGACGGAGATCCATGTCGGCAGCCGGGTGGAGGTGCCCGCGGGTCTCCGGGCCGAGGTGACGGCTCTGGTCGAGGACGACGTGGACGACCTGCGGATCCTCCTCGAGGACGATCTGGCGGAGTGGGACGCATGAGCTCGACCCCCCGGGTGACCACCGTGGTGATGACCCTGGACCGGTGGACCGACCTCGAGCGATCGCTGCCGCACCACGAGGGCCCGGTGATCCTGGTCGACAACGGCTCCACGGACGGCACCCCCGCGCTCGTGCGCGAGCGGTTCCCCACGGTCGAGGTCGTCGAGCTCGGTCACAACCTGGGTGCGGTCGCCCGTAATGTCGGGGTCACTCGTGCCCGGACGCCCTACGTCGCCTTCGCCGACGACGACTCCTGGTGGGCGCCCGGCGCGCTCCACCAGGCCGCAGACCTGCTCGACGAGCACGAACGGTTGGCGGTGCTCGCCGCGCGGGTGCTGGTCGGTCCTGACGAGCGACCTGATCCCGTCTGCGAGCTGATGCGGACCTCGCCCCTGGCGCTGGCCGAGGACCTGCCCGGTCCTTCGGTCCTGGGGTTCCTCGCCTGCGCGGCCGTCGTACGGCGTGACGCGTTCCTGGCGGCGGGTGGGTTCGACGACGTGGTGTTCTTCATGGGCGAGGAGGAGCGGCTCGCGCTCGACCTCGCGAGCGCCGGCTGGGGGCTGGCGTACGTCGACCGCGTCGTCGCCCACCACCACCCCTCACCGGTCCGGGACCCGTCCGCCCGTCGCGCCCGGGCAGCGCGCAACCGCCTGCTCGTCGCCCTGCTGCGGCGTCCGTGGCCGGTGGTGCTCCGCTCGGTCGTCAGGGAGCTCCGGGCCGGGCCGGACGGCCGCCGGGCCGTGCTCGACGCGCTGGTCGCG
>JAOPYC010000132.1 GCA_025964795.1 Marmoricola sp. | reverse complement strand
CGTCGGCTCGTCCAGGATGAGCACCCGCGCGCCGAAGTAGACAGCGCGGGCGATGGCCACGCACTGCCGCTGGCCACCGGAGAGGGTGCCGATCGGCTGGTTGATGTCCTTGACGACGATGCCCATCTTGCGCAGCTCCTCGTCGGCGATGCGCTTCATCTCCTTGACCTTCAACCCGGAGAGCGGGAAGCGGCTGGAGGTGAGCTCGGAGCCGAGGAAGAAGTTGCGCCAGACCTCCATGAGCCCGACGACGGCGAGGTCCTGGTAGACCGTGGCGATGCCGTGGTCCAGGGCCTCACGCGGTGAGCTGAACTCGACGTCGGCACCGTCGACCTTGAGCGTGCCCTCGTTGTGCGGGTGCAGGCCCGAGATGATCTTGATCAGGGTCGACTTGCCGGCGCCGTTGTCACCCAGGACGCAGGTCACCTCGCCGGCGCGGACCGTCAGGTTGATGCCCTTCAGGGCCCGGATCGCCCCGTAGCGCTTGCCCACGTCCTGCAGGTTGACCAGAGCCTCGCCCTGCGTGAGCGTCGAGTCCGCATGCTCGTTGATGGTGTCGGTCATGGCTAGCCAACCTTCCTGGTGGTCGAGAGCTTCTTGACGTAGAGGTTGACCAGGACGGCGAGCAGGAGCATCACGCCGAGGAACGCCCGGAACCAGTTCGGGTCCCAGCCGGCGTAGACGATGCACAGGCTGGTCATGCCGAAGATGAAGGAGCCGATGGCCGCGCCGATCGCGTTGCCGTAGCCACCGGTCAGCAGCGTGCCACCCACCACGGCGGCGATGATGTAGAGGAACTCGTTGCCGACGCCGTTGCCGGCCTGGATCGTGTTGAAGTTGTAGAGGGTGTGCATGCCCATGAACCAGGCCAGGAAGCTGACGGTCATGAACAGGCCGACCTTGACCTTGAGGACCGGGACGCCGACGGCGCGGGCGCTGTCCTGGTTGCCACCGACGGCGTAGATCCAGTTGCCGACCTTGGTGCGCAGCAGCACCCAGGAGGCAATGGCCACGAAGGCGATCCACCAGATCACGATGATGCTCACCCGCACCGAGCCGATGTTGAACGTCGAGGCGAAGACCTTCTCGAGCGAGGTGTAGCCGTTCATCTGGTTGATGTTGGGGGTGGAGACCGAGCCGGTCACCAGCTTCGTCACGCCGAGGTTGACACCCTGGAGGACGAAGAAGGTGCCCAGCGTGATCAGGAAGCTCGCGATCCCGGTCCTCATCACCAGGTAGCCGTTGAGGAAGCCGATGGCCAGCGCCACAGCCAGGGACACGACGGCCCCGACCCACAGGTTGAGGTTGTACTGGTAGGCGAACATCGCGTTGACAAGTCCGGCCGTGGTGACCATGACACCGGCGGAGAGGTCGAACTCGCCACCGATCATCAGCATGCCGACGGCGACCGCGACGATCCCGATGGTGGCGCTCTGGTAGAGCACGGTCGCCAGCGACTCGGCCGATCGGAAGGGTGGGGCCACGACGAGGAAGAAGATGCCGATCACGATGGCGGCCACCAGGGCACCGATCTCGGGGCGTGCCAGGGCTCGGCCGAGGAGCCCGACCTGGACACGGTTCGACTCCTCGCTGGGGGTCTTGGTGACCTGTTTTTCAGACGTCGTACTCATGAGAACCTCCGGGGTTCCGTTGGTGCGGGAGGCTGGCACGTCTCACGACGAGCCAGCCTCCCGCGGGGCCCCTCAGCGGGTGCCCTTCTTGGCGAACGGAAGGATGGTGTCGATGTTCGACTTGTCCACGAACGACGGGCCGGTCAGCACCGGGCCGCCACCGCCGATGTCGTTGCCGTTCTTCAGCTTGAGGTACAGCGCGGTCACGGCCTGGTAGCCCTGGACGTAGGGCTGCTGGTCGATCGAGAACTCGATCTTGCCGTCCTTGATGTCCTGGGCCGCGTCTGCGTTGAGGTCGAAGGTGATCAGCTTCGCCTTGCTACCCGCGGCGTCCATGGCCTTCAGGGCGTCCAGGGCGATGGGAGCACCGAGGGTGACGATGTAGTCGATCGACTTGTCCGAGGACAGCTTCGCCTGCAGCGAGGAGACGACCGCGGAGTCGTCGGCGCCGTTGACCTGGATGTTCTTGGTGTTGGCTGCCTTGGTCTTGACGCCTGCACAGCGCGCCTCGAGGGCCACCGATCCGGAGGCCTGGATGACGCAGAGGGGGTTCTGCCCGCCTGCCTGGGCAATTCGTTCACCCGCGGTCGCGCCGGCGAGGTTCTCGTCGGAACCGAAGTACATCGAGGCGCCGACCTTCTTGTACTGGTCGATGCCGGAGTTGAAGGCGACGACCGGGATCTTCGCGTTGTCGGCGTCCTTCACCGCTCCGGCCAGGGCGTCCGGGGTGGCGAGGGTGGTGGCGATGCCGTCGACCTTCGAGTCGATGGCGTTCTGGATCAGCGTCGCCTGCTTGCCCGGGTCGGGGTCGTTGGAGTACTTCAGGGTGATGCCGTAATTCTTGGCCGCCTGCTGCGCACCCGACTTGATCTTGTCCCAGAAGGTGTCACCGGGAGTTTCGTGCGTGATCATGGCGATCGTGTAACCGGAGTTGTCGCCGGCGCCACCTCCGCTGCTGCTGTCGTTGCTTCCGGTGTCCGTGCGGCCACCTCCTGCGCAGGCGGACAGGATGACCGCGAGCACGGCGGCCAGGACGAACAGGCCACCCCTTCGGGTGCGGATGTGGTTCATGGTCGGTGTTCCTTTCCTTGGCGGCCGGCTGCGGGAGCTGGCTCGGTCTCGGGGGTGAATCCCGGGGCTACAGGGGCGTTGGCAGCGGACCTCAAGAGTCAGAACCTCCGCTCGTGAACCAACATTGTGTCGGCCGTCACAGCCTCGCCGAGTAGAACTTGGCTTGTCAAGGGTTTGTTCTAACATTCCTACGTTAGGAACTTTCCGTGGCAATCTTTGTGCGACAGACAGAATGTAAGAACAAAGCCTTGACAGCCGTGGATGCCCTCGCCTTGTATTGGGGTGCGACGCGCGTCACACCGATCCAGCGGCGTCAGCCCCTGATCGTCAAGCCCCTTCACAGACTCTGGAGCCCTTCATGTCACGCCTTTCCCAGCTCCGCCTCGGCACCGCGCCGGACTCCTGGGGCGTCTGGTTCGCCAGCGACCCGAACCAGGTGACCTGGGACGTCTACCTCGACGAGATCGCCGCGGTCGGGTACGTCTACACCGAGCTCGGTCCGCAGGGCTTCATGCCGCAGGACCCGGCTCAGCTGCAGGACGAGCTGGCCAAGCGCAACCTGACCGCCTGCGGAGGGACGGTCTTCGCCGGCCTGCACCGGGGGCAGGACGCCCTCGACGAGGCGATCGCCGAGTTCAGCCAGGAGGCCAGGCTGCTGGCCGCCGTCGGCGCGGAGTACCTCGTGCACCTGCCCGAGCAGTACACCGACCAGCACACCGGTGCGGCCACCGAGCCGGGCGACCTCGACCCGGAGCAGTGGAAGAACCTCGTGTCCGGGACCGACGAGCTCGCCAAGGTCATCCACGGCGAGTACGGCGTGAAGCTGGTCTTCCACCCGCACGCCGACACCCACGTCGACACCCAGGAGCGCATCGAGCGCTTCCTCTCGGACACGGACCCGGAGCTGGTCAACCTCTGCCTCGACACGGGTCACGTCTCCTACTGCGAGGGCGACAACATCGACATCATCCAGAAGTTCCCCGAGCGGATCACCTACGTGCACCTGAAGTCGGTCGACCCCGTCGTCCGCGCCCGCGCCCTGGCGGAGAACATGCCGCTCTCGGAGTCGGTGAAGCTCGGGATCATGTGCGAGCCGCCCTACGGGGAGCCGGACATGCCCCCGCTGCTCGACGAGCTCGGCAAGCTCGACCGCGAGATCTTCACCGTGATCGAGCAGGACCTCTACCCGGTCGAGCCGCACATCCCCCTGCCGATCGGTGCGCGCACCGCCGGCTACTACGTCGGCTGCGGGCTCGGTCCCGTGCGCCGATGGCCCTACTGATGACCACGACCACACGATCTGCCAGAGGAGACAAGTCATGACGCTCAAGGTCGGAGTCATCGGGACCGGCATGATCGGCCGCGACCACATCCGCCGGCTCACCGAGGTCGTCTCGGGGGCCGAGGTGGTCGCCGTGAACGACGCCAACGAGGTGTCCGCCAAGGAGGTGGCCTCCGGCCTGCCGAACGCGACGGTGCACGCCACCGGCGAGGACCTCATCGCCGACGACCGGGTCGACGCGGTGATCGTGTGCTCCTGGGGACCCACCCACGAGCAGTACGTGCTCGCCTCGATCGCTGCCGGCAAGCCGGTGTTCTGCGAGAAGCCGCTGGCCACCACCACCGAGGCCTGCCGCAACATCATCGACGCGGAGGTGGCGAGCGGGAAGCGCCTCGTCCAGGTCGGCTTCATGCGCAGGTACGACGCGCCCTACCGCGCGCTCAAGCGTGCGATCGACTCCGGTGCCGTCGGTGCGCCGCTGATCTACTACTCGGGACACCGCAACCCCTCGGTGCCGGAGCACTACACGAAGGACATGGCGATCGTTGACACCGCCGTCCACGACTTCGACGTCACCCGCTGGCTCCTCGGCGAGGAGCTCACCACGATCCGCGTGCAGGCCGCCAAGCCGAACAGCCACGGCGGCGAGCTGCAGGACCCGTTGCTGATGACCCTTGAGACCGAGAGGGGGGTGCTGGTCCAGGTCGAGACCTCGGTCAACATCCGCTACGGCTACGACATCCGCGGCGAGGTCGTCGGCGAGGACGGCACCGCGGCCCTGGCCGACACCGGGCAGGTCGTCCTGCGCACCAGCAACAGCGTGGGCGTCCGGGTCCCAGAGGACTGGCGGGAGCGCTTCATCGCCGCCTACGACGTGGAGTTCCAGGAGTGGATCAACGAGGTCGTCGCCGGCACGGGGCTGACCGGTCCGAGCTCGTGGGACGGCTACGCCGCCCAGGTCGTCTGCGACGCCGGCGTGAAGGCGCTCTACAGCGGCGAGCGCGTCCAGATCGAGCTGGCCACCAAGCCCGGCCTCTACTCCTGATCTCACCACCACCGCCGAAGAGGAACCGCCATGAAGCTCGGTGCCTACACCGCCTGCTTGCACGACAAGCCCCTCGAGGAGGCGCTGGGGATCCTGCGCGACCTGGGCCTGACCAGCGCGGAGATCAACTCCGGTGGCTTCCTCGCCACCCCGCACCTGCCCGTCGAGGACATCCTCGCGAGCGAGTCGGCGCGTGCGCAGTACCTCGCCACCTTCGAGAGGTTCGGGATCACGCTGACCGCGCTCAACTGCAACGGCAACCCACTGCACCCCGACCCCGAGGTCCGTGAGAAGCACAGCAACGACCTCCGCCGGTCGATCGAGCTGGCCGGCCTGCTCGGCATCAAGACGGTGATCACCATGTCGGGCCTGCCGGGCACCGACCCCGACGGGAAGCGTCCGTCGTGGACGGTCATCCCCTGGGACAGCGTCTACAAGGAGACCCTGGACTACCAGTGGGACGAGGTGGCCGTGCCGTTCTGGAAGGAGATCCAGGAGCTCGCCGCGGAGCACGACGTCAACGTCGCCATCGAGATGCACCCGCACAACCTGGTGTTCAACCCGGCGACCATGAAGCGGCTCGTGGAGCTGACCACGCCCGAGGACGGCACCACCCACGTCGGCGCCGAGATGGACCCGAGCCACCTGTTCTGGCAGCACATCGACCCGGTCCGCGCGATCGAGGACCTGGGCCCGCTGGTGTTCTTCGCCGCCGCCAAGGACACGTTGATCCACGAGACCGCCGCGGTCAACGGCGTCCTCGACGACCGCTTCGAGTGGATCCCCGCCGACCAGAACCCGACCGGGCTGGGCGGTCACTACACGGTGACCAGGTGGCCGGAGGTCCCCGGCTGGTCCTTCGTGGCCGTCGGCCGCGGTCACGACGTCGACTTCTGGGCGCGCTTCCTGACCGCCGTCCACAAGGTCGACCCGGACATGGCCGTCAACATCGAGCACGAGGACGCCACCTTCGGCCAGGTGGAGGGGCTGAAGTTCGCCGCTGACAACCTGCTGGCAGCAGCCGAGCAGGCCGGCCTGCACTGACTTCTGTGTTAAAGTCAGTATGTAAGGACAAAGGGTAGAGGAGAATTCGTTGAGGACCATCGAGCACTGGATCGCAGGCAAGGCCACCACCGGCATCTCGGAGCGCACCGCTCCGGTCTTCAACCCCGCCACGGGTGAGCAGCAGGCCGAGGTGCTGCTGGCCGACGTGAGCGACGTCGAGGCGGCCATCGCGGCAGCCCGGGACGCGTTCCCGGACTGGTCGCAGACCTCGATCAGCAGGCGCACCAAGGTGCTGTTCGCGTTCCGCGAGATCGTGAACGCCCGGGCCGCGGAGATCGCCTCGGCGATCACCGACGAGCACGGCAAGGTCCTCTCCGACGCTCTGGGGGAGGTGCAGCGCGGGCTCGAGGTGGTGGAGTTCGCGTGCGGCATCCCCAGCCTGCTGAAGGGCGACTACTCCGACCAGGTCTCCACCGACGTCGACACCTTCTCCTTCCGCGAGCCGCTCGGGGTCGTCGCCGGCATCACGCCGTTCAACTTCCCGGCCATGGTGCCGATGTGGATGTTCCCCGTCGCGATCGCGTGCGGCAACAGCTTCGTGCTCAAGCCCAGCGAGCGCGACCCCTCCGCCTCGATCCTGATCGCCCGGATGTGGCAGGCGGCGGGGCTCCCCGACGGCGTCTTCAACGTGGTGCACGGCGACAAGACGGCCGTCGACACGATCCTGGACTCACCCGACGTGGCCGCCGTCTCGTTCGTCGGCTCCACGCCGATCGCGAAGTACATCCACGAGCGGGGTACGGCGAGCGGCAAGCGCGTCCAGGCCCTCGGCGGGGCCAAGAACCACGCGATCATCCTCCCGGACGCCGACATCGACTTCGCGGCCGACCACCTCGCCGCCGCCGCCTTCGGGTCGGCAGGGGAGCGCTGCATGGCGATCTCCGCCGCCGTGGCCGTGGGCGATGCGGGTGACCGGATCGTGGCGGCCGTGAACGAGCGGGCCCGCGCGGTCAAGGTCGGCAGCGGCCGCGACGGCGACAGCGAGATGGGACCGGTCGTGACCCGCGAGGCGCAGCAGCGCATCAAGGGGCTGATCGGCACCGGCGAGGAGCAGGGCGCCACGATCTCCGTCGACGGCCGTGACCTGAGCGTCGAGGGCTACGAGGAGGGGTTCTTCGTCGGCCCCACGGTGATCGACGACGTCACCACGGAGATGGACGTCTACACCCAGGAGATCTTCGGCCCGGTGCTGTCCGTCGTACGCACCGACACCGTGGACGAGGCGATCGCCCTGATCAACGCCAACCCCTACGGCAACGGCACGGCCATCTTCACCAACAGCGGGGAGTCGGCCCGTCGCTTCCAGCGCGGGGTGCACGTCGGGATGATCGGGATCAACGTACCCGTCCCCGTGCCGATGGCCTACTACTCCGTCGGCGGCTGGAAGGACTCGCTCTTCGGCGACAAGCACGTCCACGGTCCCGAGGGCGTCCGCTTCTACACCCGCGCCAAGGTCGTCACCGCCCGCTGGCCCCGCAGCGAGCACGCCAGCGACGCCAGCTTCCACTTCCCCACGTCGAAGTGACTCGACCGTTCCCGACCGCCCCGCAGGAGAGACCATGAAGATCGCGCTCGACCCGTACATGCTGCGCAGCACCCCGCTGCTCGAGCTCCCCGGCGTCGTGGCGGACCTCGGCTACGAGTTCATCGAGCTCTCACCGCGCGAGGACTTCACGCCCTTCTTCCTGCACCCACGCGTGGACGACGCCGGGGTCAAGGCCTTCAAGAAGGCGCTCGACGGCGCCGGCGTCAAGGTCGCCGCGCACCTGCCGCTCTACCGCTGGTCGGGTCCCGACGAGGACGAGCGACAGGCGGCGGTGCGCTACTGGAAGCGGGCCATCCAGATCACCGTCGACCTCGACTGCCACGTGATGAACTCCGAGTTCAACGGCCGTCCGGAGGCAGCCAGCCTGTCCGAGGGCCAGTTCTGGAAGTCGATGGAGGAGCTGCTCCCGGTCTTCGAGCGCGAGGGCATGGAGCTGCGGCTGGAGCCGCACCCCGACGACTTCGTCGAGGACGGCCTGGTCGCGGTGGACATGGTCCGTGGGATCAACTCACCGCTGGTCTCCTTCCTCTACTGCGCCCCGCACACGTTCCACATGGGCGGCAACATGGTCGAGATCATGGAGTACGCCGGGGACCTGATGACCCAGCTGCACGTCGCCGACTCCTTCGACCACACCGGCTCGTCCGGCCTGCGCTACATCACCAACCCGCCCGGCAACGCGGTCCGCGTGCACCAGCACCTCGACATCGGCCAGGGCGAGGTCAAGTGGGACCTGTTCTTCGAGACGCTGAACAAGCTCGGCTTCGCTGACCGCGAGAACAACATCATGACCGCCTGTGTCTTCGCCTGGGAGGAGCGCGCCCGGGAGTCCAGCCGGTTCATGCGCGAGACCATCGACTCCTACGTGGGTGCGTGGTGACTGGGCTCATGGGGTCCGGCCTCGAGCTGTTGACGGTCGGTCGGGTCGGCGTCGACATCTACCCCCAGCAGGAAGGGCCGCTCAAGGACGTCGCGACGTTCGCGAAGTACCTCGGGGGCACCGCCACCAACGTCGCCGTCGGGGCCGCACGCCTCGGCCGTCGCTCCGCGGTGCTGACCAAGGTGGGTCCCGACCCGTTCGGCGACTTCGTCCGTGAGGCCCTGGTCGGCTTCGGCGTCGACCCGTCGTACGTCGGGACTGCGCCGGGCCTGAACACCCCGGTGGTGTTCTGCGAGCTCAACCCCGCCGAGGACCCCGGCCTGTACTTCTACCGGGCGCCGATCGCCCCCGACCTCACCCTCGGTGACGACGACGTCCCGTGGGAGCAGGTCCGCGACGTGCCCGTCTTCTGGGTCACCGGCACCGGCGCCAGCGTCGAGCCCTCCCGGACCACCCAGCTGGCCATGCTCAAGCACCGTGGCCGACCCGACCCGGACAGCTCGCGGCACACCGTGCTCGACCTCGACTGGCGCCCGATGTTCTGGAGCTCGGTCGACGAGGCCCGGGTGGAGTACGACGCGATGCTCGACCACGTCGACGTCGCCGTCGGCAACCGGGCCGAGGTCGAGGTCGCGGTCGGCACCAGCGACCCGCACGAGGCCGCCCGGCGGCTACTCGACCGCGGGCTGCAGCTGGCCATGGTCAAGATGGGTGCCGACGGCGTCCTGGTCGCCACCCCCGAGCGGACCCAGGTCGTGACCCCCCACCGCATCAAGGTGGTCTGCGGGCTGGGAGCCGGCGACGCCTTCGGCGCGGCCCTCGTCCACGGCCTGCTGTCGGGCTGGGACGCCGGGCGGACGGCGGAGTACGCCAACGCCGCCGGCGCGATCGTCGCCTCACAGCTGGCGTGTGCAGACGCCATGCCCACCCTGGACGAGCTCGTCGAGCTCGTCGCCCGTCAAGGAGGACCAGCATGAGCTCGGCCGCAGCAGTGACGAACGAGCAGGTGCCCACCATCTCCGACGAGGACTGGCGCGCGCTCCTGGAGAAGCGGGTCACCGAGCCCGAGGCGATCGCCAAGGCGTACGCCGCCCGGCGGCGCCCGGCCCGGTTCCTCTCCGAGCGCGGCACGGTGTTCCTGGTCGCCGCCGACCACCCCGCCCGCGGGGCGCTGGCCTCCGGCGGCGACGCGATGGCGATGGCGGACCGCCGGTCCCTGCTGGCCCGCCTGGTCGAGGCCCTCCAGCACCCGGACGTCGACGGCGTGCTCGGCACCCCCGACATCATCGAGGAGCTGCTGCTGCTGGGTGCCCTCGAGGGCAAGGTGGTGATCGGCTCGATGAACCGCGGCGGCCTCGACGGTGCCACCTGGACGATGGACGACCGCTTCACCGGCTACGACGCGGCCAGCATCGACGCCTGTGGTCTCGAGGGCGGCAAGATGCTGCTGCGCATCGACGACACCGACGCCGGCACAGCCTCCACCATCGAGGCCTGCGCCAACGCGGTCACCGAGCTGGCCGAGCTCGGGCTCGTCGCGATGGTCGAGCCGCTGCCCTACGAGCGGGACGCCGACGGGAAGCTTTTCCTGCGCAAGGACGCCCCGGCCCTCGCCCGCGCCGTCACGGTCGCCTCGGGGCTCGGGACCACCAGTGCCTATACCTGGCTGAAGATGCCGGCCTGCGACGACTACGAGACGGTGTTCGGCTCGACGACCCTGCCGTGCGTCGTCCTCGGCGGGGTACCCAGCGGGGACCCCGCCGCCGACCTCGTGTCCTGGGGCCAGACCCTGTCGCACCCGGCCGTGCGCGGGCTCGTCGTCGGCCGGACGCTGCTCTACCCGCCCGGCGGCGACGTCGGTTCGGCGGTGCACGCGGCCGCCGAGGTGCTCGACGCGGCGAAGCAGGCGGGCTGAGGTGTCCATCCACCGCCCCTTCTCCACCTCTGCGGCCACCGAGGAGGTGCTGGTGTCGCTCACGCCCGAGGACGCCGGCTGGGAGTGGACCGGGCTGCGCGTCGTCCGCCTGTCGCCGGGGCGACCCGTGCGCCTGGAGACCGGGCCCAGCGAGGTGTTCGTGCTGCCGCTGCGTGGCTCCCTCGGGGTCGAGGTGTCCCACGTCGACCGGGCGGGCTCGACCGAGGCGAAGTTCGACCTCGACGGCCGGGGCAGCGTGTTCAGCGCCGTCACCGACTTCGCCTACGTGGGTCGCGACAGCGTGGTCACGCTGCTCAGTGACCGGGTGGCCGAGGTGGCCCTGCCGGCCGCTCGCTGCGCCACCCGCCTCGAGGCCCGCTACGGTGCGGCCGCCGACGTACCCGTCGAGACGCGGGGTGCCGGCAGCGCCAGCCGCCAGGTCAACAACTTCGGCGTGCCCGGGGTGTGGGACCACGCCGAGAAGCTGGTCTGCTGCGAGCTGATCACGCCCCCCGGCAACTGGTCGAGCTATCCGCCGCACAAGCACGACGCGTCCGAGCCGTGCGAGGTCGTCAACGAGGAGATCTACTACTACCGGATCGCCGGGTCCGACCAGGTGACGCCGTCGGACGAGGGGTTCGGCTACCACCGCACCTACACCGGACCGGAGCACCTGGCCGCCGGGCTGGCGCCGATCGACGAGACGCTCGAGGTGCGCGACCACGACGTGGTGGTGGTGCCGCACGGCTACCACGGTCCGTGCATGGCCGCGCCCGGCTACCCGATGTACTACCTGAACGCGATGGCCGGCCCCGCCGACGAACGGGCGATGGCCTTCTGTGACGACCCGGCCCACGCCTGGCTGCGCGGCAGCTGGGACGACCAGCCGATCGACCCGCGCTGCCCCGTCACCTCGGCCGACGGCCGGGCGGACGGCCTTGTGCCGTCCTACGACACGGAACACTCGAAAGACGTGGATCACCCGCACACGGGTCATTCCAAGGACGTGGAGGACGCACGATGACCGGCACGATTCGACTGACCACGGCCCAGGCGCTCGTGCGCTGGCTGGTGGCCCAGCGCTCCGAGCTGCTCGACGGCACCCAGGTCTCGCTCTTCCCCGGGGTGTTCGCGATCTTCGGGCACGGCAACGTGCTCGGGCTGGGCACCGCGCTGCACGAGGCCCGCGAGGTGCTGCCCACGTGGCGGGCCCAGAACGAGCAGGGGATGGCGCTGGCCGCCATCGCCTACGCCCGCGCCACCGACCGCCGCCAGGTGATGGTCGCGACCAGCTCCGTGGGCCCGGGTGCCCTCAACATGGTGACGGCCGCCGGGCTCGCGCACGCCAACCGGCTGCCGGTACTGCTCCTGCCCGGTGACACCTTCACCTCGCGCGCCCCGGACCCGGTGCTCCAGCAGGTCGAGCACTTCGGCGACCCCTCGACGTCGGTCAACGACTCGTTCCGTGCGGTGTCGCGCTACTTCGACCGGATCACCCGGCCCGAGCAGCTGCTCTCGACGCTGCCCCAGGTCGCGCGCGTGCTGACCGACCCCGCCGACTGCGGCCCCGTCGTGCTGGCCCTGCCGCAGGACGTCCAGGTCGAGCAGTTCGACTTCCCGCTGTCCATGTTCGAGCCGACGGTGCACCGTGTCCCGCGGCAGCGTCCCGACCGCACCGACCTGGCCGAGGCCGTGGCCACGCTGCGCGGGGCCGAGCGCCCGCTGCTGGTGGTCGGTGGCGGGGTCCGCTACTCGGGCGCGGCCGCCGAGGCGCTCGCCTTCGCCGAGACCCATGGCGTCCCGGTCGTGGAGACGGTCGCCGGGCGCACCCTGGTCCCGCACGACCACCGGCTCCACGGGGGAGCGCTCGGCATCATCGGCGCCACCTCCGCGAACAACCTGGCCGCGGCGGCCGACGTCGTCCTTGCCGTCGGCACCCGGCTCCAGGACTTCACGACGTCCTCCTGGACCGGGTTCGCCTCCGACGTACGCCTGGTCACGGTGAACGCCGCTCGGTTCGACGCCGTCAAGCACTCCGCGCAGGCCGTCGTCGGCGACGCGCGGGAGACCCTGGTCGAGCTCACCGCGGAGCTCGCGGGCTGGACGGCCGACCCCGACTGGGCCGACGTCGCCTCCAGCCAGCGCGCCGCGTGGGACGCCCACGTCGACGAGCTCCGGGCCGGCACCGCTCCGGACGGCGCGCTGACCTACGCGCAGGTCGTCGGGGTCGTCAACGACGCCAGTGGACCCGACGACTACGTGCTCTCCGCCTCGGGCGGGATGCCGGGCGAGCTGCACGGCGGCTGGCGCACCGGGATCGTCAAGCAGGAGGGGTCATCGACCTCGGGCGCGACGATGGACCTGGAGTACGGCTTCTCCTGCATGGGCTACGAGGTGGTCGCCCCCTGGGGGGCCGCGATGGCGCGGGCGCAGACCCACCCCGGCGGCCTGGTCACCGGGCTGTTCGGCGACGGTTCCTACCTGATGCTCAACTCCGAGCTCTACTCGGCGGCCTTCTCCGGGGTCCCGTTCGTGGCCATGCTCTGCGACAACTCCGGCTTCGCGGTGATCCACCGGCTGCAGACCAACCAGGGCGCCGAGGGCTTCAACAACATGCTCGCCGACTCCCGGGGTCCTGGTGCCGACGGCAGCGTGCACGTCGACTTCGCCGCGCACGCCCGCTCCCTGGGCTGCCTGGTCGAGGACGTGCCCGCCTCGGCCGGTGTCGAGGAGCTGCGGGCGGCGTACGACCGGGCGCGGGCGTCCGCGCGCGAGCACCAGCGCCCCGCCGTCGTCGTCTGCCGCACGCACTCCTCGACCTGGACCGAGGCCGGTGCGTGGTGGGAGACCGGCGTGCCCGAGTCGCTCAGCGGCCGGGCGTCGTACGACGAGGGCAAGGCCGACCAGCTCCGATGGCTGTGACGACCGGACCGGTGCGCCTCGGCGTCGTCGGCTACGGCGCGGGCGGCCGGTTCTTCCACACGCCGTTCATCGCGGCCGCCGAGGGGATCGAGCTCGCCGGCGTGGTCACCCGCTCGCCCGTGCGGCGCGCGGAGGTGGAGCTGGACTGGCCGGGGGTCCCGGTCTTCGACAGCCTCCCGGCACTGCTCGCCACCGGGGTGGACGCGGTCACCATCACCACGCCCCCGGAGACCCGGAGGGAGCTGGTGCTCGAGGCGCTGGCCGCCGGGGTGCACGTCGTCGCCGACAAGCCGTTCGCCCCGAGCGCCGACATCGGCCGTGAGCTCGCCGATGCGGCGGACGCGGCGGCAGTGCTGCTGTCGGTCTTCCACAACCGGCGCTGGGACGCGGACATCCGCACCCTCGCCGCGGTCATCGAGAGCGGCCGCCTCGGCGAGCTCTGGCGGGTGCACTCGCGCTTCGACCTCGACGACCCGGGATCCCTGGAGGCCGGGCCGGGTGGGGGACTGCTGCGCGACCTCGGCAGCCATGTCGTGGACCAGATGATCTGGCTGCTGGGCGACGTGCGAGGAGTCAACGCCCACCTCGACTGGGTCGAGCTCCCCGAGGGCCCCACCGACGCCGGCTTCTGCATCGAGCTCGAGCACAGCTCTGGGGTCCGCTCGCACGTCGAGTCGAGCAAGCTCAACCACCTCGAGGTGCGTGAGCTGCGTGCCTACGGCAGCGAGGGCAGCTACCGTGCCACGGGCACCGACGTGCAGGCCCAGGCGATCTTCGCCGGGAAGCGGCCGGCCGACGACCTGGCGGGCTGGGGCTACGAGGCGACCGACCGGTGGGGCGTGCTGGCCACGGCTGCCGGCGACGAGCCGGTGCCCTCCGAGCAGGGGCGACACCACGACCTCTACACGGCGTTCGCCGTGGCCGTGCGTGGCGAGGGACCCCAGCCGGTCCCGGCGCGGGACGCCGTGCGCACGCTGGCCGTTCTGGACGCGGCCCGTCTGAGCGCCGAGTGGGGCCGGAGCGTCTCCGTGCTCACCTCGCAGGCTCCCGCCCTGCACCTCTGACCCGCTGCACCCACCTCGAAGGACTACCCATGACCACGCCCAGTCCCGTCCGTGTCGGTCTCGTCGGCGCCGGCAGGATCGGCTCCTCCCACGCCGAGGTCATCGCTCGCCGCGTTCCCGGGGCCGACCTCGTCGCCGTGGCCGACCCTCGTCCCGGCGTGGCCGAGGCACTCGGCGCGTCCCTCGGCGCCCGCGGCGTGACCGACATCGGGGAGATCTTCGCGGCCTCCGACATCGACGCGGTGGTGATCGCCGCCTCGTCCGGAGCCCACTGCGAGCTGGTCGTCGCGGCGGCGCAGGCCGGGAAGGCGGTCTTCTGCGAGAAGCCGATGTCCCTGACCCTCGCCGACGCGGACCGGGCCGTGGCCGCCGCCGAGACCGCCGGCGTGCCGCTGCAGGTCGGGTTCAACCGGCGGTTCGCCCCGGACTTCCAGGCGGCGCACCGGGCGATCGTCGCCGGTTCGGTGGGCACGCCCCAGCTGATGCGGTCGCTGACCCGTGACCCGGGACTGGCCGACCCCGCCGGCGTACCTCCCTGGACGGTGTTCACCCAGACCCTCATCCACGACTTCGACACGCTCCTGTGGCTGAACCCGGGAGCCAACGCGGTCGAGGTCTACGCCACGGCCGACGCCCTGGTCGCCCCGGAGTTCAAGGACTCGGGCCTGCTGGACACGGCCGTCGTGGTGATCACCTTCGACAACGGCGCCCGCGCGGTCGCCGAGGCGAGCTTCTCCGCCACCTACGGGTACGACGTGCGCGCCGAGGTCTTCGGCTCGGGCGGCATGGTCACGGCCGGGACGACCGCGCGTACGGCGATGACGCTGCACGACGCCACCGGCCGCCACGTCGAGACCGCCCGGGGCGACGTGGACCTGTTCCTCGACGCCTACACCGGTGAGTTCGTCGAGTTCGCCGCCGCCGTGAGCGAGGGCCGCGCGCCGTCGGTCACCGGTGGGGACGCCCGCCGCGCCCTGAGCATCGCCCTGTCCTGCATCGAGTCGGTCACGACCAACGCCCCGGCGAAGGTCGCGCCATGACCTTCACCTTGGCGGTCAGCGCCGAGATGGTCCACCAGGACCTTCCCCTTGTGGAGCGGGTCGAGCGCCTGCACGGCCAGGGCTTCTCCGTGGAGATCTGGGACTGGACGACGAAGGACCTGCCCGCCCTCGCGGCGACCGGTGCGCACTTCACCTCGATGACCGGCTACGTCGAGGGCGACCTGATCGACCCCGACGGCGCGGACACCCTGCTGCGGACGGCCGAGCTGTCGGTGCGGGCGTCGCGGACCCTGGGGTCGCCGAAGCTCAACCTGCACGGCACCGGGCTCGACGGCAGCGGCCTGCCGATCAAGCCGGTGGAGGTGGTCACCGGCGACATGTGGCTGGCGGCCGTGGCGACCCTGCGCCGCATCGCGGACCTGGGCGAGCACCACGACGTGGTGTTCACCCTGGAGAACCTCAACCTGGCCGTGGACCACCCCGGCACGCCCTTCGCCCGGGCCGCGGACACCGCAGCCCTGGTCAGGGCGGTGGGGAGTCCGCACCTGATGATGAACCTCGACCTCTACCACGCCCAGATCGGCGAGGGGAACCTGATCGGGCTGATCCACGCCTCGTTGCCGTGGGTCGGGGAGATCCAGGTCGCCGACGTACCAGGGCGCTGCGAGCCGGGCACCGGCGAGATCAGCTATCCCGCGATCGCCCGCGCGCTCGACGGCCTCGGCTACGAGGGCGTCGTCGGGCTGGAGGCCTTCGCGAGCGGGGACAGCGACGCCGCCGTCGCGGCGTTCCGCTCGGCGTTCACGGTGCCTGATCCGGGGATCGACTGTCCCTGACACGACCTTGTCCCGCGCGAGAGGGTGGAGGCATGACTACCTCCCTTCCCGGTGGAACCTTCACCCTGGCCGACGACCTCACCCTGACCCGGATGGGGTACGGCGCGATGCAGCTGGCCGGCCCGCACGTGTTCGGGCCGCCCGCCGACCGCGAGGCCGCCGTCGCCGTGCTCCGCGAGGTGCTGGCGCTGGGCATCAACCACATCGACACCAGCGACTACTACGGCCCCTACGTCACCAACGAGATCATCAAGGAGGCGCTGCACCCCTACCCGGAGGCGCTGCACCTGGTCACCAAGGTCGGCGCCTTCCGTGACGCCCAGGGCGGGTGGCCGCCGGCCCGGTCGCCGGAGCAGCTGCGCCAGGGCGTCGAGGAGAACCTGGATCGCCTGGGGCTGGACGCGATGGACGTCGTCAACCTGCGCCTCGGCGGTCTCGACGCCCCCGAACCCGGCTCGCTGGAGGAGCCGTTCACCGCGCTGGTGGAGCTCCAGCAGGAGGGGCTGATCAAGCACCTGGGCCTGAGCACCGTCAACGCCGAGCAGATCGCCGAGGCGCAGGCGATCGCCCCGGTCGTGTGCGTCCAGAACTTCTACAACCTGGCCCACCGCGAGGACGACGAGCTCGTCGACTCCCTGGCCGAGCAGGGCATCGCCTACGTGCCCTACTTCCCGCTGGGCGGCTTCAGCCCGCTCCAGTCCGACACCCTGAGCGCGGTCGCCGGCCGTCTCGATGCCACCCCGATGTCGGTCGCCCTGGCCTGGTTGCTGCAGCGGTCGCCGAACATCCTGCTCATCCCGGGGACCTCGTCGGTCGCGCACCTGCGCGAGAACGTCGCCGGCGCTGCCCTGGAGCTGCCCGAGGAGGAGCTCGCCGAGCTCGACTCCATCGCCGGCTGAGCCTGCGTGGTCGCGGTCGCCAGCCAACGCACCCCGTTCGTAGCGGCGATGCTCGTCGCCGGTGTCACGGTCGTGCTCAGCGTCGCCTTCACGCTGCTCCACGTGCCTTCGGCCGTGGGGCTCGGCACCCTCGGCTGGTTCGCCGAGGACACCGTGCACGTGGTGGTGCTGACGGCTCGATGTCTGGTGCGCCTGGAGAGATTCGAACTCCCAACCTTCTGATCCGTAGTCAGATGCTCTATCCGTTGAGCTACAGGCGCCGGTCCGAGGACTGCGCAATGCTAGCCGACGACCCGGACGGGGTTGAAATCGGCCGCGGGGGCCGGCCGCTCCCACTCCCTGAGACGTGAGCCTGGCCACACTTCGGGGCCCCTGCGAGACGGCTGGATCGATCCAATAGGCCTTCGGCGCCTTGCCAACTAGATTGCGCTCCAAGCTCGGTTGTTCCCCTGTGGATGGGGGGTAACTTGAGGCACCACATTCGGGTGATGCAACGGCGCCGCATCCGGGTACACGAACTCAAGGACACACACCGTCGATATCGACGGCCGGTCTGGCCTCCCACGGCCGGGTCGCGAAATGCTCGAGAGGGAACAGGCATGACTGCCGAGACGTCGAACCAGACCATCACCGAGGACGCCCCGACAACGCACGAGGGCATCCTCGCCTTCGTCGCCGAGGCCGCCGAGCTCACCACCCCGGACCGCATCTACTGGTGCACCGGCTCCGACGAGGAGTGGGTCGAGCTCACGGACGCGCTGGTCTCCACCGGCACCTTCACCCGCCTGGACCCGGCCAAGAAGCCCAACTCCTTCTACGCGGCCTCCGACCCCACCGACGTGGCCCGCGTCGAGGACCGCACCTACATCTGCTCGGTCGACGAGAAGGACTGCGGTCCCACCAACAACTGGATGGACCCCAACGAGATGAAGGACCTCATGCGCGGGCTGTACGCCGGCTGCATGAAGGGCCGCACGATGTACGTCATCCCCTTCGTGATGGGCCACCTCGAGGCCGAGCACCCGATGTTCGGCGTCGAGATCACCGACTCCGCCTACGTCACCGCCTCCATGCGCGTGATGGCCCGCATGGGCACCAACGTGCTGCGCAAGATGGAGGAGCTCGACGCCGACTTCGTGCCGGCCCTGCACTCCGTCGGCATGCCCCTCGAGGACGGCCAGGCCGACGTCGCCTGGCCCTGCAACGACACGAAGTACATCGTGCAGTTCCCCGAGGAGCGCAAGATCTGGTCCTTCGGGTCCGGCTACGGCGGCAACGCCCTGCTCGGCAAGAAGTGCTACGCCCTCCGGATCGCCAGCGCCAAGGCGCGCGACGAGGGCTGGATGGCCGAGCACATGCTCATCCTCAAGCTCACCAACCCCGAGAACGTCACGAAGTACATCGCCGCTGCGTTCCCCAGCGCCTGCGGCAAGACCAACCTGGCCATGCTCCAGCCGACCATCCCGGGCTGGAAGGTCGAGGCCATCGGCGACGACATCGCCTGGATGCGCATCGGTGATGACGGCCGCCTGTGGGCGGTCAACCCGGAGTACGGCTTCTTCGGCGTCGCCCCCGGCACCAACGAGCACACCAACCCGCACGCCATGGAGACCATCCGCAAGGGCAACTCGGTCTTCACCAACGTCGCGCTCACCGAGGACGGCGACATCTGGTGGGAGGGCCTGGAGAACCCGCCCGCCAAGGCGACGTCGTGGAAGGGCGAGCCGTGGACGCCGGAGAGCGACGAGCTCTCGAGCCACCCCAACAGCCGCTACTGCACCCCGTTCAAGCAGTGCGACATCCTCGCGTCGGAGTACGACGACCCGCGCGGTGTCCCGATCGACGCGATCCTCTTCGGTGGCCGCCGCAAGACCACCATCCCGCTCGTGACCGAGGCCCGCGACTGGGTCCACGGCACGTTCATGGGGGCCACGCTC
>JAOPYC010000112.1 GCA_025964795.1 Marmoricola sp. | reverse complement strand
GCGAGGTGGGCATTGCTACTACGAGCAGGGCAGTCCCTTCTTGAGCCACGCCTCGTCACGGTGACCGACGGGCCGCAGACCGGAAGTGAGCCACACCCAGGAACGGATGGGCAGCCGCATGGAGAGCGTCCCGCCGATCACCTGAACCGAGTCTGGCCAGACATCGGTCCTAAGGGAATCGTCTAGTAGCCGCGTGTGCCTCATCAGCGGCGACGTGCCTCGCGGTCCGGGTGGTCAGTGGGGTGGGCCGAGGGGCTGGACCCGAGGTGGGCCGTCAGCGTGCTGCGACTGCGTCGAGGGCGATGTCGGTGATCATGTCCTCTTGGCCCTCCACGAGGCGGCGCCTGCCGACCTCGACGAGGAGCGTACGTACGTCGACGCCGTACCGCTGCGCTGCGGTCTCGGCGTGCCGAAGGAAGGATCCGTAGACCCCGGCGTAGCCGAGGGTGAGGGTCTCACGGTCGACCCGAACTGGCCGGTCCTGCAGAGGTCGGACCAGGTCCTCGGCGGCATCTTGGAGTGCGAACAGGTCGCAGCCGTGAGACCAGCCGTTGAGGTCGGCGACTGCGATGAACGGTTCCGATCGGGCAGTTGCCGGCTCCGGCGCCCTGACCTGCTAGCGAGGCATCGACGCGGGTGACTCCCTCCACCGCAATCATGGAGTTGGCCACCGACAGGGACAGGTTCTCGTGCGCGTGAATGCCGATCTCGGTGGCGGGGTCGAGCACATCACGGTAGGCACGCATCCGTTCGCGGACGCCGTCCATCATCAGTCGGCCGCCGGAGTCGGTGACGTAGACGCAGTGCGCGCCGTAGGTCTCCATCTGCTTGGCCTGCTGTGCAAGCGCGGCAGGCTCGGCCATGTGGCTCATCATCAGGAATCCCGATACGTCCATGCCGAGTTCCCGGGCGGTGACGATGTGCTGGGCGGAAACGTCAGCCTCGACGTCACGAATCGGGTGCAGATCGCCATCGTCGTACACGACGCCGACCAGTCCTGAAGCGTTTCCACGGTGTCTGTTTGGGCTAGGGCGCTTGTATTGCGAGCTCGATCGGCGCTACCAATCCGACCGACGCAGCAACGGTTACAGGCCGAGCACCAGCGCGTTGCGTACGGCGTCGATGGCGCTGTGTGCGAACGCTGGTCCGACGAGGTTGCGGGTGCGGCGCCAGGCGAACGAGAGCGGCACACCGATGAGGCAGTGGACGGCCAGCAGCTCGAGGACCAGCAGAGGCAACGGCAGCCCGCCGCTGATGGGCAGGTGCCACAATCCCCAGAGTGCCGAGACGAACAGCGCGGAGTGCCAGGGACGTCCTTCACCGGCATGGTGGACATGGGCATCCAGGGCGCCGCGGAACGCGACCTCCTCGATGAGGAAGGTCAAAGGGAAGTAGAGGAGCAGGTACTTCGCCACGGTACCCAGCACCGCAAGCACGTGCACCGGGGTATTGGCGGCTAGGTGTATCCCGCCCAGAACCGCGGCCATGCCGCCGGCGCCCACGGCCATCGGGACCATGGCCGCGCGGAGCATCGCCGCCGCCGTAGTTGCCCGGAGTGCGAATGCGGCTCCGGCCGCCCCGATGATGGCGGCGGCGTACCAACCGATGAGCCACGCGTTCGCCCCGGGCAGCGCCTTTGCTCCGTAGTAGATAGGCGCCACCACCAGGAGCGAGGCTAGGACCAGCCCGCGTCTGTCGAGGGTGAACCTGGTGGAGTCGCGGACCCACAACTCGCGCAGCGGTCGCTGGCGGACCAGCACCTGGAACCCGACCGTGAGCGGGACGCCCATCAGCAGGTACACCAGGTCGTTACCCGGGAACGCGTAGCCCAGCGCCATCCACACCACGACAAAGGCGGTTCCTTCGAGGAGCCGTCGCCGTCGGGCGTCACGAGCGGGTGTGACCGAGCGGTCGTGGATGGTCGAACGTGTGGTCGTCCTTGTAGTAGCGGTGGTGCTCATGGTGCTCCTCGTTCCGGTCGGCGTGCGCGGCATCTGGTGCTCGGACTGGGGGCGTGCAGTTCTCAGTGCATGTGCATATGTCCACCGCCGCCGGCGACCCGGGTGGCGGGCATCCGCATCAGCGCGAAGACAGCGAAGAGGCCACCTATGACGGCGGCGCCGATGAACCCGGCCGAGAACGCGTCGGCGGCACCGGGGGCGGTGACCAGCGAGCCGACGCTGCTCGCGACTGCGGACAGGATGGCGACACCGAGGGCGGCGCCGATCTCGTGGCCAGTCATCAGGAACCCGGAGGCGACGCCGGCGTGCGAGGCGGGAATGCCGGCCATCGAGGTGACCGAGACCGGGACGAACACCATGCCGACGCCGAGACCCAGGGCGGACAGGCCGGGCAGAATGTCGGTGGCGAAGTGGGCGTGGCCGCCGGCGGTGGAGAGCAAGACCGACGCCGCGGCGGCGACGAGCAGCCCGAAGGTGGCGATCACGCGCGGTGAGAGGTGGCCCAGCATGTGCTTGGCGACGACGGTGCCGGCGGTGATGGCGAACGCGAACGGCAGGAACCCCAGGCCGCTCTCCATGGCGGAGAAGCCGAGCACCGTCTGGAGGTAGATCGAGGTCAAGAAGACGGCACCGACCAGGATGCCGGTCACGCCGAGCATCACCGTGGTGCCCGAGACCAGGGCCTGGAGCTTCCAGATATGCGGCGGGAACAGCGGCTTGGACGCACGCTGCTCGAGCTTGAGGAACGCGCCCAGTAGAACCGCCGAGACCGCCAGCGAAACCGCGGTCTGCACCGAGGTCCAGCCGTGGGTCGTGGTGCCACTCACCCCATAGATGAGACTGGCCAGCCCGCCGACGACGGTCACAGCGCCCGGGAAGTCGAAGTCGCGCACAGTGGGTCGCGGGGTGGTGTCCTTGGCGATGATGTGGCGTCCGACGACAAAGGCGACGACACCGATGGGGACGTTGATCCAGAAGATGGCCTGCCAGCCGGCCCAAGTGGTCAGGGCACCGCCGAGGAGTACACCGCCGGCGACACCGAGGCTTCCCACAGCCCCCCACATGGCGAGTGCGGTCTTGCGCTGGGTGCCGGCGTAGGTGGTCATGATCAGAGACAGCGCTGAGGGGGTGAGCAGTGCGGCGCTGAGTCCCTGTACGGCACGGGCCGCGATGAGCTGGCTGCCGGAGTCGGCAAACCCGCTGATCAGGGATGCGACGGTGAACAGGCTCAGCCCGGTCAGGAACACCCGGCGGCGTGAGAGCAGGTCGGCGATCCGGCCACCTAGGAGCAGGCCACCGCCGGACATCATCAGGTAGGCCGTGACCAGCCACGCCAACTGGCTGCCTTCGAGGTGCAAGGCGCTGCCGATCGTGGGTAGGGCGGTGTTGACGACCGAGATGTCGAGGACGACCAAGATCTGGGCGGCCAGGGCGATGGCCAGCAGCGCCCAGGACTTTTTGGGACCGCCGTCGTCGTGGGCCGCCTCGTCATGAGGTGCGGGGTGCGGGCCGTGGTGGGTGGCCATGGGCTCGTGGTGGACCGCAGCGGGCTTGGGGTGGGCGGTGTGTGACATCGGAACTCCTCGGGTTGGGGTGGTGCTGCTTCTTCGGTCGGATGCACTGTCGGGTGGGTGTGTGGTCACTGCTGCTCCAGGGGGGTGCCGCTGCGGACCGCGGAGAGGACCTCGGTGACGGCTCGGACCGACTGCGCCGCAGGCGCCTTGTCCACGAGGAGTCCGGCGTGGCTGGAGTGCACGGTGCGGTGGATCCGGTTGGTCGAAAGCCCTGCGAGCTGGTCCTGCGCGCCTGCCCAGCCGGCGCCGGTGAGGGACTCGGTGGTGCTGAGTACCGCGAGTGGCCGGTTGCCGAGCGTGGTCAGTGCTTGAGCCTGGGCGAAGACGCGGGGAGCAACGGAGATCTCGTCACGCCCGTTCCGGGCGGACTTCGCCGTCGACGTCAGCGCCTGGACCTGGGCACCCGCCTTGGCGGGAAGGTCAGGGGCGGGAGCCAGCCGGGCCACACCAAGACGGGCCAGGGTGGGCAGCAGCGCAAGGCCACGGCGCATGACGGCGTACTGCCCGGAGTAGGCGGCGATCTTGGTGAGCTGGTAGGGGCTGGAACTGTCCAGGAGCACCATCCCGGCGACCTGGTCGGGGTACCGGTGCGCGTACGTCATGGCGTAGGTGCCGCCAGTGGAGTGCCCGACCAGGACAAACGGGCCGGTCTCCCCAGCTTTGGCGAGCATGGTGTGCAGGTCCTTGGCGGCGGCGACGCCGTCCTGAGGACGGGTGGTCTCCTCACTCCAGCCCTGTCCGGGGCGGTCGTAGGCGCAGACGCGGGCGGTCTGGTCGATCGGGCCGGCGATCCTCGCCCAGTGGGCCGAGGTCTCGCCCATGCCGTTGAACAGAACGACGGTGGGCCCTCCGTGGCCGTGGCAGTCGAGATACATGCGGTGCCCGTTGACCGCATGGGTCTTGCCCGGGGCGGGGTAGGTGCCCTGGTCACTGCGCTCTGCGATGCTCTCGTAGGCGGCGCCGATGGACGCGAGTCCCAGGACGGCCACGACAGGCAGGAGCACCCAGCGTCCGGCACCGATGAGGGACCGACGGACCTGGACGAAGATCCACCCCGCCATCACTGCCACGACCGGTGGCCACACCCAGCTCAGCCGGGTCATGGCGTCGTATCCGGGGGCCAAGGCAACCAGCGCGACGCCGGTGGCGCCCATGAATCCCGCGGGGACGAACGCCCAGCGCTGCGGGCGGTTGGTGTAGCGGCTGGTCAGCTTTGCGATCAGTGCCCACCCAAACGCGAAGCCGATGAGCACCGAGCCGGTGATGACGCTCTCGGTGCCGCCGGCGAACACCACGAGGCTGAGAACCAGAGCGGCTGCGGCGCCGGCGGCCAGGGACCCGGAGATGATGCGGGCCACCGGCCCTGACTTCGGCCCGGTGGACGACGTAGCGGTCTCATGCCGGTTGCCGGCGGGGTGGATGTCGACGCTCATGATGAACTCGCTCTCACAGAGGTGGTTTCTGCTGTTGAGAGTGGTCGCGAACGGGTTTGCTCACCCCGGTCAGATGGCCGGGATTGCCAGGTTCACCGTCTCCGGGAACGTGCCGCTGGCCACTTCGAGTCCGATTAATTGCCGAATTGTCGGGCTCGCACAGGGCTAGCTGGGGCCGGCACCGGTTGCCAGGGCGGATCTGCGGGGCGCAGTGTCGCTGGCATGGGTGAGCACGACGTGGTGGTCATCGGTGGCGGCGCGGCCGGCCTTTCAGCGGCGCTCGTTCTGTCTAGCGCGCGCCGCGGGGTGGCGGTGGTCGATGCCGGGAACCCGCGCAACGCCCCCGCCGCGCACATGCACGGCTACCTGTCCCGCGACGGACTGCCACCGCGTGACCTCCTCGAGGCTGGACGTGCCGAGATCGTCGCCTATGGTGGCCAGCTTCCTACCGGCACCGTGTCCGCGGTGTCGGGGACAACCGAGTCAGGTTTCGAGGTTCTGCTCGAGGACGGGTTGAGCGCCCGGCGGCTTCTGGTCGCCACGGGTCTGCGCGATGAGCTGCCGGAGGTCGCTGGGTTGTGGGCGCGGTGGGGTCGCGACGTACTGCACTGCCCGTACTGCCACGGCTACGAGGTACGTGACCAGCGTCTCGGCGTGCTGGGCGGGTCGGCTGAGTCGGTCGCCCATGCGCTGCTCATCGCACAGTCCACCGATGTCGTGTACTTCGCTCACACAACCGACCTGAGCGACGAGCAGAACGAACAGCTGGTCGCCCGAGGAGTGGGGGTCGTCGAAGGCACCGTGGCGCGGGTCGTGGCGGAGGACGACGAGCTATGTGGTCTGGAGATGGCGGACGGTCGTGTGGTGGAGCGCGCGGCGATGTTCGTGCGTCCTCGGTTCGTGCCGAACTCGCACCTCGCGGTCGGCCTGGGTTGTGTCGTCGACGCCGACGGCTGGGTTACCGCGGACAACGTGGGATCCACGAGCGTGGCCGGCGTATGGGTGGCCGGAAACGCTGCGAACCCGCGCGCCCAGGTGATCACCGCAGCAGGAGAAGGGTCCGCGGCCGCCATCGCCCTCAACGCTGAGCTGGTCGATGAGGACGTCGCTCAGCAGGTCCGCCGGCACCGCCTGGGTGTTGCGGTCGCGGGTCGCGCCTAGGTGAGCTCGAGCTGGGCGAGCTCACCGCGCGAGGCGACTCCGGCCTTGGCGAACACGTTGCGCAGGTGAAAGGCCACAGTTCGTGGGGAGACCCAGATGTGCGCGGCGACGTCCTTGTTGGAGAGCCCCGAGGCCACAAGCTGGGCAACCTTGAGCTCGGTCGGGGTCAGGTTCAGCGCAGTCGACGGGTCCCGTTTGCGGGCCGTCTCCCCGGACGCGCGGAGCTCTTGGCCGGCCCGCTCGGCGAGCGGTCCCGCGTGCAGATCCTCGAACGTCTCCAGTGCTGCGCGGAGCTGACTGCGCGCGTCCACCCGTCGTTGGTGGCGGCGCAGGTACTCGCCGTAGGCCAACTGGACGCGGGCGCGGTCGTAGGGACGATCGGCGGCTTCATGGTGAGTCAGCGCGGTCTCGAACAACTCGGTCACCCGGGTTCCCTCGCTCACGTCGTCCTCGGACGACCTGGCGCGACCGAATGCGGCCGCAGCCTGCGCCCAGGGAAGACCGTTGCCGGCCGCGAGCGCCTCCAGGTCATCCACCCAGGCGATGGCTTGGGCGCGGTCGCCGGCGCGTACGGCGGCGTCGATGCGGTCCTGGGCGGACATCAACATGAGAGCGGGAAGCTGCAGTGGCGACGAGGCCGATGCCATCTGGCGGAACTGGTGCACGGCACCGTTGGCGTCACCGGAGAGCAGTGCCTGGATGCCCTTGGTCCACCGGGTCAGGTCTTCGACCGGCTGGGCCAGGATGCCGACGGGCGGGTGCGCGGCCACCAGTGCCTCCAAGGACTTCAGGCGTTCGTCGTAGTCGGGGCGACCCTCGAGTGCGGCAAGCAGTGTCAGCCACGCCCTGGAGGCGGCCGTCGCGGCAGGCTGCCCGACACTCAGACCGAGCGTGACGGCCTCCTCCGAGGAGTTCCGGAGCGCAGCCCACTGGCCGCCCACGTAGTCGCTGAACGGGACGCGCTGGAGGGCGTACAACACGGCCATCCCGTCCCCGTTCTCCCGGGCGGTGGAGAGCATCAGAGCGTAGAAGTGGCGGTGCGAGGCGTCGTCACCCAGGTGCAGGGCAGCGTTCGCGAGATTCCCGAGCAGGTCGAGGTCGGCGAGCGTGTCGGCCGCATCGAGTGCGATCGCTTGCGCCGCATGAAGCTCATCGAGTGCAAGAGCGCGGTCTCCGGCAATGTCGTGCCGGGTGCTGACCAGGAGGCGCTTGAGGCACCGTGTGCGAGGCGTGTCTGACTGTGAGACATCGACGTGGATGGTGTCAGCAGCAAGCCTCGCCCCGCTGTCAATGCCGTGGCTGCGGGCGACGGCGGCAGCCACGGCCATCTCCAACGCCCGTATCTGATCGTGCGCCGCTACCTGCTCAGCTGCCTGGGTGAAGATCCTGTGAGCATCCGCCGCCGAGCCGAGATTCATCGCGATGCGGCCGCGGAGCCGGTCGATGTCTGCGAGAAGCAGCGGTTCTGCACAGCGCTCACGGGCCGCGGACAAGAATTGGGACGACCGGGCGACCTGCCCGCACGCCCAGGCGGTGCGAGCCGCGGCGAACGTCAGTGGGGCGCGCTGCGGCGCCTCACCGCTCAGTGCTGCCGCGCGTTCGTAGGCGGTCATCGCGGCCGCGTGGCCTCCGCGACGCTCCGCCCGGGAACCGACGCGCTCGAGAGCAGCAACGACCGCTGGATCGGGCCCCGTGGTGGCTTCGGCGCGATGCCACGCTTCGCGGTCGGAGTCTCCGAGCCCGGCCAACGCAATCGCCAGCGCATGGTGCGCCGTCCGTCGTTGCTCCCCGGTGGCGGCCTGGTAGACAGCGGAGCGGACGAGTGGGTGCCGCACCTTCACCGATTCCTTCTCCACGATGAGGAGTCCGGAGGCCGCGGCAGCCTCGAGGGCCTGCTCGCCGACACCGAGTTCCGATGAGGCTCGGCGCAGGACCGCGAGCTGGCCGGTGTCGTCGGCGGACGCGAGCAGCAACACTGACTGCACGGGCGGCGAAAGCATCCGGCTGCGGTCAAGGAAGGCCTGCTCGACACGGGTGGTCAGTTGCAGCTGCGCCGGCAGCGGTGAGGACCCGGCCAGCTGCTCAGGAGTGAGCTCGGTTGGCAGCTCCAGCAACGCCAGCGGGTTCCCACCGCTCTCCGCCATCAGCCGTTCGGTGACCTCCAGTGCGGGTACGTTCCCCAGGCGCTGGTCCAACAGCTTGCGGGCAGCTGCCGGAGCGAGCCCCGTCAGCCTCATGTCGGCGATCCCGTCGGAGCGGAACGGTGTGGGTGCCCCGTCGCGGGCCGAGAAAACCAAGAGAACGCGGTCGGCGCCCAACCGGCGGCCGCAGAAGAGCAACGCGTCCGCGGTCGCGGAGTCGAGCCAGTGCGCGTCCTCGACGACACACACCACCGTGCTCGCCTCGGCGGCTGTCGTCAGCATCGACAGGGTCGCGACTGCCACCAGGAAAGGCTCGATCGAGGGCCCGTCCTCCTCACCGAACGCAACGCGCAGTGCCCGGGCCTGCGGGGCGGGGAGTTCCTCACGTAGCCGCCTCACGGGGAGCAGCAGCCGGTGCAGGGCCGCGAACGCCAGGGGCGACTCGGTCTCAAGACCCTGGGTCCGCAGCACCAAGACCTCAGCTGCGCCGGCGACCAGTTCCTCGAGCAGGGCTGACTTGCCGACACCTGGTTCGCCGCGGACGACCACGCTGGCCGAGGACCCGCGACGGGCGTGGTCGAGCAGTTCGGTCAGCTGCGCGGTCTCGAGGTCACGGCCGACTAGCACGGGTTGACCGTACTACTGCGCCGCCCGCCTGGCTGAGGGCAAACCCGGCTCTTTGGCCGGTGCGACGCGGCAAGTGAACAGTGAGGCTGAGAGCAGCCGCACAAGGAAACCCTGTCCCGGCGCCGGCGCCGCCTCCCACGGGACAGCCTCCGCACCACAGGCGCTATGGCGGAAGAGGAGGCCGTGAACGTCACCGCTCGAACCTCGATCAGCCCATGACCCACGTCGCTACCGCATCGAAAGCGAACCCACCTAAAGGAGCAACGATGAACCACCCCCTGCACAGCTCGGTGCCCGGCCGGTCCGGGCCGCCGAACAAGCACCAGCAGGCGCTGATGATCTGGCTGGCCGTCTTTCCGACCCTCACCATCCTGAATCTGACCCTCGGCGGATGGCTGCACACGCTGACACCGGTTGAGCGCACCTTTGTCCTGGTCACCATCGCGGTGCCCATCGTCGTCTACGGCCTGATGCCACAACTGCTGCGGATCCGCGGACTGCTCCTGACCCGACCCGCAGGCACGTCCTGACATCACCGAAGATGTCAGTCGCCCTCTTCGAGGAGCCCCGGCCGTTTGCCGGGGCGAACAAGCCAGTCCCCGGGCTCTGAACGAGGATCCGGTGGTTATCGATGTCCGTGACAGGAGCCAGATATGAACATCCAGGTGGTCGCCGCGCTCGCAGTTGCTCTTCTGGCGCTCGCCGCGGCCTTCCAGTTCGGGCTGGCCGTTGGAGCGCCTTGGGGCGCAGCGGCGTACGGCGGACGGGCGGCCTCGGGTGACGGCACGTTGCCAGTGGCGTATCGCTTCGGCAGCGCGGTCGCGACGTTGGTGCTTCTCGGTGCGATCTGGGTCGTGCTTACATCGGTTTCCGTCGTTGGCCGCGGCCCAGTCTCTTTGACGTCGTTGACAGTGATCCTCTGGGGCTTGGCTGGCCTGTTCGCGCTGAACACGCTCGGCAACGCGCGCGGCCGCCACCCCGTGGAACGGTGGGGGGCTGGCACCGTCACAGCAGCGTTGGCCGTACTCTGCGCGCTGATCGCTGCGAACTAGCCTCCGAAAACGACCTGACCCGGTCAATGAGCCGCGTGCGTGTCTGATCTCAGAGCAATTCGCTGGAACACGAAGCGCGCCCACTAAGACGCGCGCATCTCCATTCGGCCGCAAGCGCCACGTCACCTCGATAGCCGGAGTGGAGCACGCCGAACAGATGCAAGGTCTGCTTCTTGCGGTGAGATTGCGAAGCCTTGGTGCAGTGTCCGGCCGTCCCGCCAGGACGCCTCCTTCATGCAGTCGAGACTCTTCAGCTTCGCGCGTTGCCCAGCGGGACACTCCACCGCTGTCTGCTGCTCGCAGCGAGACTCCGCCGATCTGCGCCATGTCCTCCGCCTTGGAAGCGACACCCGCGTCTGGGAGCCTCGCGGATGCTCCCTACGGAGCGACAGAGCTGCTGGCGGTCCGGCGTCCCCAGCCGAGAACTGGGCGCGTGCCGCGCTGTCCGCGGTGAGTGGCCGCTCGCCGCTCGGAGTCCTCCTCGGCCCTGGCAGCCATCACCGGCGGCGCTTCACCTTGACGTCTTGCATACATACGGCTGAGATCGTCAAAGGTTTGTGGCTGATACTTCGGGAGTCGAGGTAGCCAGATGCCAGCAGTTCACCCTCGACAGCGGCGGCCTCATCGGCTTCCGCGGCGGACTCCTCCAAGACTTCCAGTAGGTACCTGAGGGTGAAACGCGTCAGGCTCGGGGCATAGGTGAACGTCCCCTCAGGGGTGAACGCGGAACCGAACACGTCATGGTCGGGCTGCTGGGCGCGAAGCTGGGCGCGGGCAACCGGCGTCAGAGCGGCGAACTGGCCGCTCACGTGCACGCGGTAGGTCCTCGTCGTCACTGGTGGGATCCTTCGGGTTCGCCCGCTCTATCGATCTGTTCGAGCAGCCAGTCCCGCAGAACGCCGTTGATCCGGATGCCCAGCTCGACCTGCGGAGCGAACACCTCCGGGTCGGTCGCAGGCGCCATGCCGCTCCGTAGCTCCTTAAGTGCGCTGAGCTCGTGCTCGACGTGGGCGAGGTCTCGCTGATAGGTGGCTCGCCTGTCGGCCTGCTCCAGCAGCGGGGTGAGGAACAGACGGAGGCCACTTTCGTTGCGCTGGGACCGGTCAGGCTGGGCCTCGACCAGCCAACGACGCAGCTCAGCGCGTCCGGTTGGCGTGATCGCGTAGGTCTTGCTGCGCCGGGCTCCGTGTCCGACGACCTCCACCAGGCCGGCGGCCTCCAGCTTGGCGAGCTCTGGGTAGATCTGGCTGTGCCGGGCCTGCCAGGACGTGCGCAGTGAGCGGTCGAAGGTCTGGGTCAGCTCGTACCCGGTCGAGGGACGGCGTTCGAGGAGCCCGAGGACCGCGTGACGTAGAGACATGGGGGCACCCTACCTGGGATATGTCTGGTTTGACATGTTGATTTTGACATGTACTGTTCAGCATGTTGGTTCCTCCGCACGTGTAGGAGCCGGTCGCGGCGACGGGGTACGCCGCCTTCACCACCGTCGGGTGACCTTCTTCGGAGCGGTGCCCCGCCGGTGGCGCCACGCAGATACCTGGACCCTCCAGTCACACGAAGGACGAAGGAAGCAGCTCATGGCCCCTCGAACCGGTGTCGCGCCGTCCGCAGCGCAGCCGGCCACACCCGGCAAAGCGATCGCGATCGTGCACGAGACCTTCGGCGATGCGTCCCATCCTGCGGTTCTGCTGGTGATGGGCTTCGGCACCCAGATGCTCGGGTGGGACGCAGACTTCTGCCACCTGCTCGCAGCCCGTGGCCGCTACGTGATCCGGTACGACAACCGTGACTGCGGCCTGTCGACGAAGCTGGACGAACATCCGCTGCACCTTGCGGACTTCATCGCCGCAGTGACGTCCGGCGACTTCGACCGTGCGCTCGCGATGGCGCCGTACTCGCTGCGGGAGATGGCCCATGACGGCATCGACGTCCTTGACCGGCTCGGCGTCGATCGAGCTCACGTGGTGGGCTCCTCGATGGGCGGCATGATCGCCCAGAAGATGGCGATCGAGTTCCCGGATCGTGTGCTCACGTTGACGTCGATGATGTCGTCGACCGGTGAGCAGGAGTACGGCCAGTCCACCCCTGAGGCGCAACAAGTGCTCTTCTCTGGTCGACCGGCCGACCGCGACGGCTACGTCGCGGCGGCAGAGCGCGAGCTGGTCTGGGGTTCGCGTCGCTACGGTGACGCGACTGCGCTGCAGGCGCTGGCGGCGGCCAGCTACGACCGCGCCTACTACCCAGCCGGTATACCCCGGCAGCTGGCAGCGATGATCCTCGACGGTTCCCGCGCCGAGGCACTCACCACCCTTGACGTGCCCACTCTTGTCGTCCACGGCCTCGACGACACTCTCATCAACCCCAGCGGGGGCCGGCGGACCGCCGAGCTGGTGCCCGGCAGCCGGCTCCTCCTGGTCGAGGACATGGGCCACGACCGCCCTCCGGCGCTGTGGCCCCACCTCGTCGATGCCATCGCCGCGCACACCGACGTCGGCTGACCCTCGCGAAGAGCTGGCGTTCCACACCCCGCCCCAGATCTGGAGCAACCGATGACCACGACCATCGACGCCGCACATGCCGCTGCGCCGGACCTCTCGCGAGGACGGCTGTACGCCATGCGCGTCGACTAATTGCTGAGGGGGTCGGCCGGGCCGAAGTCAAGTGGCCCAACCTCCCAGACGCCCACGCGTTGCCGCAGTACGACGGCGTCACCTGGACCCCGCTGCTCACACAGGCAGCCGGGGAGCCGCGCCGGTGGAACCGTCGCCTGGCAGCCCGCACCCGGTCACTTGACTCCATCCCGGCACTTTGACCGGGGCGAGCCGCCGTCCTGCTGGCGAAGGTGAAGTCATCGACTCGGCACGACGCCGCAGCGGACCACGAAATCCGGTACGAGACCCGGTACGAGCTAGGAGCCCACGATGACTCACACAGGACCGCCCGGCGGACGCGCCGACCCCGCAGACACCCCGTTTCACGGGGAGAATCGCCACACCAGCTCGGCGCAGTCCCGGCGCCGCCGCCTTCGCCGCATCCTCGGCGTCACCGGCACCGTGCTGCTCACCGTCCTGACGCTGGCCACCATGCTCGTTGCCGGCGCGATGGTCAGCAGCCGGGGCATGCACCAGGCCGTCCCCACCGGTCAGAGCCACATCGTCCAGGACACCGCCGGTGACGTCGCCACCGCCTCTGCGGTGGTCGCCGGCCACAGCCGCCCGATCGTCGTGGCCATCGTGGCCGGAACCTCCGGGACCGTCGCCAGCGACCTGCTCGCCCCCTACGACATCTTCGCCAGCTCCCCGGCGTTCCACCCCTACGTCGTCGCCGCCCACTCCGGTCCGGTCCCCCTCGAGGGTGGTCCGGCCCTCGTGCCGACGCACACGTTCACCGACGTCGACGCGGACCCGACGTTGCGGCCCGACCTTGTGGTGGTGCCGGCCCTCAGCAAGCCCACCGGCCCGACTGATTCAGCGCTCCGCAACTGGGTAATCACGCAGCACGACCGGGGTGCCAAAGTGCTCGGAGTTTGTGCCGGAGCCGTCGTGCTCGCCGAGACCGGGATCCTCGACGGGCTGCACGCCACCAGCCACTGGTCGCGGATCGGCGCTCTGCAGAAGAGCCGGCCGGCAGTGCACTGGGTCAGGGGCCGCCGATGGGTCGAGGACGGGTCGGTCACCACGACGGCCGCCGTCAGCAGCGGTGTCCCAGGCGCACTGCACCTAGTCGCCGAGCTGGCCGGCCCGGCTGAAGCGCAACGCATCGCCGACCTGCATCCCGAGCTCGGCTGGACTGCTGGTCAGTCGACGGTGATCGCCAAGGACCACTTCGCGATCCGCGACGTGCGGGTCGGGCTCAACTTCGTCGAGCCGTGGTTCCGGCCCACCGTCGGCATCGCCCTCGACGACGGCGTCGACGAGCTGGACGCCACCGCCGCCTTCGAGGTCTACACCCAGTCCGCCGCTGCCCGCACGGTCGCTCTCTCGACCGGAGAGACGGTACGGACCCGGCACGGCCTGACTCTGCTGACCACCAGCACCCACGACGCGCCCTCGCTGTCGCGAATCGTGGTGCCCGGCATCCACGACATCGACACCGGCCTGCAGCGCTGGGCCGTCAGCCGACACGTCGACGTCGAGCCGCTCAAGAGCGAGATGGGTGACGTCGGTGCTGGCCGCAGCGGTGGAGGGTTCGCCGCGGCGCTGCAGAACCTCACCGACCACAGCGGCGCGACCACCGGCGCATCGACGGCCAAGATGATCGGCTACCCGACAACCCACGTCGACCTCCGGGGCGGTCACCACAGCGTCACCAGGGCGATTCTGCTGGTCGCTGTCAGCCTCCTCCTCGCCGTCCTGGTGGGTCAGGTCCCGGCACTCATCAGCAGGCTCCACCGTCGCCGGACGGGAGAGGTTGCCGCGACCGCGTGAGGAGCAACAGATCCACGAGGAGAACCCCGCAAGAGGCGGCCCGGAGCAGTCGAGCACCGGGCTGCCTAGGGGCGAGCAATCGTCCTGCGCGCATCAACCGACCATCACCCGAGAGCCGGCTCACGGAAGCCTGGCCATTTCAACGGCGCGGACAGGTGCGGAGTCTTAGTAGCGTCGCCGACATGGACACCACCGAAGCCCCCACCCTCCCATCGCGCGGAGCACCCGCCTCCTGCGGCAGCTCCGACGCCCCTCTCGACGTACTGGTCATCGGCGCTGGCCAGGCCGGACTCTCGATGGCCTGGCACCTGACCCGCCGCGGTGTGCGCTACCTGGTCGTCGACGCCGCCCCCGACATCGGACACTCTTGGCGGACCCGCTGGGACTCACTGAAGCTCTTCACCTCCGCGCGCTACGACGGCCTGCCAGGCGAGGAATTCCCCGGCGCCCCGGGCAGCTACCCGGGCAAGGACCAGGTCGCCGCCTACCTCAACGGCTACGCCCACCGGCACGCCTTCCCGATCCTGACCGACACCCGGGTGACCCGCCTCGTTCCCTACGCCGACGGCCTGGCAGCGCACACCACTCGCGGCGTCGTGTACGCCCGCCGGGTGGTCGTGGCGACCGGCGCGTTCCACGTGCCGTCCCTCCCACGCATCGACGGGACCTTCTCCGTCCCGACCGTGCACACCGCGCAGTACCGCCGCCCCTCCGACCTGCCGCAAGGCCGGGTGCTAGTGGTTGGCGGAGCGAACTCCGGCCTCCAGATCGCCGAGGACCTGGCCTCCAGCCGAGAGGTGGTCCTGGCCTCCAGGACGAATCCGCCGGCGGTGCCTCAACGGCCGCTCGGGCGGGACCTGTTCTGGTGGCTGACCCGCCTTGGACTGATGGACAAGGGACCCGACTCGCGGCTCGCCAAGCGAATGCGGGCCCGCGGCGACCTCGTCGTCGGCACCAGCCGCAAGCAGCTGCGGGATGTTGGCGTCGACTTCCGGCCGCGGCTCGTGCACGCGTCCGGTCGCACGGCGACGTTCGCCGACGGCAGCGCTGTCGATGTCGACGCCGCCGTCTGGGCAACCGGGTTCCGCCCCGACTACTCCTGGATCGACGCGCCCTCGATCATCGACGAGTCCGGGATGCCCCGCCACGACGAGGCCGCAGCCTGGCGGTGCCCGGCCTGTGGTTCCTCGGGTTGCCGTGGCAGCGCACCCGCGGGTCCGCGCTGCTCGGCTTCGTGCAACGCGACGCCGCACACCTTGACTCTGACATGTTCGGCCGGGTTCCCACGGGTGGCGGGGTTGGCGGCTAGGCACTCAGAGCGGCGGTGCGCCATGACCGGGCCGCCGAACCCGGTCATTGTGCCGGGGCGACGCACCGCCCGGGGGGCGACGGTGGTGTCAAGAGCGCCAACAGCATCCAGACAGGGAGCAGGACCATGGCAAGAGCACTCGTCATCGAAACCGGCGCGACGAGGATTCGGTCATCCCCGAGGTCTTTGGCCAGGCGCAGGCGCTCACCTTGCTCAGCGACCGGCCGCTCGACGTGCTGACCGCGTCGGTGACCGCCACCGGGACCGAGGGCTGGGTCAGCGCCCAGGACCAGCTCGCCGGGCTGTCGGCCAACGCCGCGCATCGCACCGTGCACTCCAGCCGCGCGGGCCTGCTCAAGGACGCCAGTCCCACCTCCGCCTCGGTCCACGCCACTACCGAGCTCATCACCCCGGTCCGCATCCAAGTGCCGCTTCCCGGGCGCTGATCCGCGCCCACTCACCGGCAAAACCCACACCCCGCAAGAACCACCACACAGGAGACATCCATGAACCGCACCCACCCCGACTCCGTGACCCTTGAGCACGCCTCCGCGCCGCGCCACATCGGGCTCTTCCTCTTCGATGGAGTCGAGGAGCTCGACGCCGTCGGGCCGTGGGAGGTCCTGGCCTACTGGACCCGGCACCATCCTGAGGACGGCTGGTCCATCTCGTGTCTGTCGGTCGGTGGCGCCGATGTCATCGGTGCGAAGAACCTCGTTCTGGGCGCCCACCACTCCCTCGACGACGCCCCGACCATGGATGTCCTCATCCACCCGGGCGGCCACGGCACCCGTCGTCTGCTGCGCGACCCCGGACACCTGGACTGGATCCGTACACAACGCTCGACGGTCCCGCTGATGGCCTCGGTGTGCACGGGAAGCCTCGTCTACGCCGCCGCGGGCCTACTGACCGGCCGACCCGCGACCACGCACTGGGCCTCACTGAACCTGCTCTCAGAGATCGACCCCACCGTGATCACCGACGTCGACGCGCGGTTCGTCGACGACGGCGATCTGCTCACCAGTGCCGGTGTCTCCGCTGGCATCGACATGGCCCTGCACCTAGTCGCCCGGCTCGCCGGGGTCGAACGAGCACGTGAGGTGCGCCGTGGCATCCAGTACGACCCCCACCCGCCCGTCTGACGCGACGCCAACGCCCACATGACAGGTCCCGTGTTGACCTGGGAACCCCGGTCATTTCATCGGCGAGAACAGGCCTCCCGTCCCAGCAGGCGACCCATCAACCCCACCGCTCGGCCACCCCGGCGGCGGAATCAGAAAAGGAGCACCACATGTCCACCAATACCGAGATCACCAGCAGCACCAACGGCCAAGGCAACGCCAACGAGGTGACCGAGGCCTTCCAGGTCATCGGCATGACCTGCGGCCATTGCGCCGGCGCGGTGAAGGGCGAGCTGACCGGCATCTCCGGCGTCCTCGACGTACGCGTCGACGTACCCACCGGCCAGGTGACGGTCTCCAGCACCACGCCGCTGACCACCGCCGACGTTCGCACCGCCATCGACGAGGCCGGCTACCAGCTCGCGTGATGACCGGGTGGAGGAGCTGCGGGTCGCGATCCCGGCCATTTCGCCGGCGTGACCCGCACTCCGCCCGCCACACAGTGAAACCAGCCCTAGAGCCGCAGGAGATCCGATGAATCCCACCGCCACCAGCTTGGCCCTCGCCACCCAGGCAGCATCTGTCGGTGCCACGGCCTCCGCCGACGAGGTGTGCGTGCTCGACATCTCCGGGATGACCTGCGCCGCTTGCGTCAACCGGGTGGAGAAGTCGCTGGCCAAGGTCGACGGTGTTTCCGAGGCGAGCGTGAACTTGGCTACGGAGACCGCCTCGGTCCACTTCGACCTCGCCCGGGTCGACGCGGCCGCGCTGAGCGCCGCAGTCGCCAAGGCCGGCTACATCGGCACCCCGCGACCCGCGCCCTCGACCCAGGGCAGCAACCAGACGAGCACGGCACAGTCACCAGCGGACATCGAGGCTGACCGAGCCGCGGCCAAGGAAGCAGCCAAGGACGCCGAGCTGGGTGCGCTGAAGCGCCGCTGGCAGGCCGCCCTGGCCACCGGGTTGTTGCTGATGGCGCTGATGTACGTGCCCATCTATCCCGACACGATGGACTGGCTGATGCCGCTAATCTTCGTGGTCGCCACGACTGTCCAGTTCTGGGCCGGCGCCGACATCTACCGGGCCGCGTGGGCCGCCACCAAGCACCGCACCACCAACATGAACACCCTCGTCGCACTCGGCACCGGCGTCTCCTACGTTTACAGCACCTTCGTCACCCTGTGGCCCGGCCTCGCGGAGAGGTGGCGACTGCCGCTGCACGTGTACTTCGAGACCAGCCTGGTCATCATCGCGCTGGTGCTGATGGGCCGATGGCTCGAGCAACGCGCCCGACGCCGCACCGCCGACGCCATCAAGGCCCTCGTCGGTCTAGCCCCCAAGACCGCCCGCGTCGTGCGCGACGGGAGCGAGGTCGACGTCCCGCTCGACGAGATCCGTGCGGGTGACCATGTCCGGGTCCGCCCCGGCGAGAAGGTCCCGGTCGACGGCCTTGTCGTCGAGGGGTCCTCCACGGTCGATGAGTCGATGCTGACCGGCGAGAGCGCACCGGTGACCAAGAAGGCCGGTGACCCGGTCATCGGCGCCACGCTGAACCGCTCCGGCACCCTCGTCCTCGAGGCGACCACCGTCGGCGCGGACTCCACGCTCGCCCAAATCGTCACCCTGGTCGAGAACGCCCAGTCCTCGAAGGTCCCGATGCAGGCGGTCGCCGACCAGGTCGCGGCCATCTTCGTGCCTGTCGTGCTCCTCATCGCCGCCGGTACCTTCACCGGCTGGGCCCTGTTCGGACCCGACGCCACCCACATGACGCTAGCCATCGGCACCGCCGTGGCCGTGCTGATCATCGCCTGCCCCTGCGCACTTGGCCTGGCAACGCCCACCGCGGTCATGGTCGGCACCGGACGCGCCGCCGAGCTCGGCATCCTCGTCGGCAGCAGCGAAGCGCTCGAGACCTCCCGTCGGCTTACCGCTGTCGTCCTGGACAAGACCGGCACCATCACCCACGGTCGCCCCACCGTCGCAGACGTAGTCCCGCACGACGGCTGGGACACCGACGACCTGCTGACTCTGGTCGCCTCGGCCGAGGTCGGCAGCGAACACCCGGTTGCTGATGCAATCGTGGGGGCTGCTCGCGACGCCGGCCTCCAGCTCACGCCGATCGCCGACTTCGACGCCGTTGCTGGGCACGGCATCACCGCGCTCGTCGACAACCGGGCGGTGGCCGTCGGGAACGCCAAGCTGATGGACCGCACAGGCGTCGACACCACCCCGCTCGTCGACGAAGCCGCATCGCGTGCCGCCAGCGGACAGACCCCGACGTACGTCGCCATCGACGGCGCCCTGGCCGGCCTGGTCGCCGTCGCCGACACTGTGAAGCCGACCTCGGCAGAGGCCATCGCCCAGCTGAAGGCGCTTGGCCTAGAGGTGTGGATGCTCACCGGCGACAACACTGGCACCGCACACGCGATCGCCTCGACCGTCGGCATCGACCACGTCGTCGCCGACGTACTGCCCTCCGAGAAGGCCGCGCACGTCACTGCCCTCCGGGAGGCAGGGCACGTGGTCGGGTTCGTCGGCGACGGCATCAACGACGCCCCCGCACTCGCCACCGCGGACCTCGGCATCGCGATCGGCACCGGCACCGACGTCGCCATCGCCGCCTCCGACATCACCCTGGTCGGTGGCGACCTGCGCGGCATCACGGCCGCCATCGCCATGTCCCGGCGCACCGTGCGCACCACCAAGCAGGGACTCGGATGGGCCTTCGGGTACAACATCCTGCTAATCCCGGTCGCTGCCGGCGCGCTGTACTGGTGGGACCGTCTCCTGCTCGACCCGGTGCTCGCCTCTGCCGCGATGGCAATGAGCTCTGTCTCGGTCGTCTCCAACGCCCTGCGGCTGCGCCGCTTCACCCGCCCCGAGACCGCCGAACAGATCCTCCACACGCGGCTGTCCGCCAGGATCGGGGACTACGCCTACCTGACCACCGTCGCGGCCATCGCCCTCGCCCTCGGCACCACCTTCACCTGGGCCAGCCGCACCGAGACCGCCAGCCACGGCATGAACGGTCTCCTCGCCTGGACCGAAGGCATGGGCATGCCGATGCGGCCGGCGATGTCCGTCATGGAGACCACCGACACCCCACCCATCTCCGCCGACGACGCCGGCCTGGACGTCAACCTCGCACCGGTCGACCAGCCTCAGCCCGGCCAGCCCGTGACGCTACGGGTCACCGTCCGCGACACCAATGGGAACCCGGTCACCGACCTGGTCCGCACCCACCAGGTCTGGTCCCACCTGATCCTGACCCGCCGGGACACGGGCGATCTGGGCGCGTTCGCGCACATCCATCCCAAGCCCACCGGCACCCCCGGTCGCCTCGAGGTCACCACCACCCTCCCGACAGCCGGCACGTACCTCGCCCACGTCGAGTTCCGCCGCCAAGGCTCCATGAGCGACGTCCTGTACCGCACCAGCTTCACTGTCCCGGGCACCCCGCCCGGGAAGCCAGCCATCTCACCGACCCGGACCGAGGACGTCCGCGCTGCGGCCCAGGACGGAGTGCGAGTCGAGCTGACCGGAAACGCCGTCATAGGCCAAAGAAGCGATCTCGGACTCCGGTTCACCGACGCCGCAACTGAGACCCCGGTCACAGGCATTCAGCCCTACCTTGGCGCAGCTGGACACGTGGTCATACTCCGTGCCGACGGGACGCGGTTCGCGCACGCCCACGCGGAGACCACGGACGGCCGCGGACGGCCGAAGTTCGCCACACCTGGCAGCACCTTCGGTCCCGACCTCGACCTGCACACCACCTTCGGCACCGAAGGTGCCTATCAGCTCTGGGGACAGTTCCGGCTTCCCGACGGCCAGATCATTACCACCGCATTCACCGTGCACCCGCACTCGTCCGACTACGAGGAGACCCGGTGACGTGCATTCACGTCTCGAATCCTGCGTCGAGACCGATCCTGGCGAAGCGGGACTGTGGATTTAACGGTGTTTCCGGCCCGACGCGCTGAGCGGTGAGCTCAGCGGAGAGGTGCCGTGATGACGACACTGGATGTTGTGAGTCCGATGAAGAAGCCCGAGCCCTCGGCTGAGGAGCT
>JAOPYC010000111.1 GCA_025964795.1 Marmoricola sp. | reverse complement strand
AGCTCCTCAGCCGAGGGCTCGGGCTTCTTCATCGGACTCACAACATCCAGTGTCGTCATCACGGCACCTCTCCGCTGAGCTCACCGCTCAGCGCGTCGGGCCGGAAACACCGTTAAATCCACAGTCCTGGGCCTTCGAGGCGGTCCTCAACGTCCGGACGTCGGCATGAGAGTCGTTCGCCGTATTGTCGGGCCTGTCTGTAGGGACGGGGGAGTGGGGCCTGCGCAGGTGTGGTGAGGATCCGACAGGGCCATGGAGTAGTGGATGTGCTGAATGCTCTGGCAAGAAGCTCGACGGTGTTTGCGGAAATTGGTGAGAGGCTGTCGCCGGCTGCCGTTCGACGCTGCCGGATCTCCGGAGCCCAGAGGTAATGTGGGAGGTGGGACTACGGGCCTGCGGGAGTTGAGTCGTGACGCACGTATTCGCACTTGTCGCAGGTGCGAGGCCGGCGGCGCGCCTGCCGTAGTGAGGGTTCGACCGGGCGCCGGGAGCCGCAACCTGGGTCGATGACGCTCTCACTCACACCGATGTACGACGCCGCTGCCAACCAAGACTCCCAGCGTCGGGCGCTCGCGGAGGCACATACCGCCGAGCGCGCCGAGGAGAGCGTTTCGGTGTCCACCATGAAGCTCGCCTGCTGCGCAACCGGGCACCAGCACCGCCAGAAGGACCGCCCAACCCGATCGACCACGACGCGGGAGGTCCTCGCTGTACCGGATCGAGCATCTCGCAGAGGTATGTGTGAGTGAGGCGAGGCGATGTTTGGGGCGGTGCGGTGAACCGCGGGTCTGGTTCAGGGGTGGGTCGAAGCATGGAGGGCCGATCACTGCCCAGATCACTCCGGTGACGATGGAGCCGCCGTGGTCACCGCCGGCGATGCCTACGAACTTGCCCAGGAAGGGCAGCACGGCCGCCCAACGACGATGTCCAGAGATCAGCGCCCACAGACCTCGAGGTCGTCGGTGATTCCCTCGAGTCCATCGAGACCAGCGCGCGAAGTGCCATGACGGAACTACGACAGCTGTTGACGGTGCTGACGCCCGATGATGAAGCCGTACCCGCGACTCCGATGGCCCGTGGCTGCCTCGATGCGTCATGTGGGTTCGCTGATCGATCAGTGTCGCGCTGCGGGACTGACGATCGACGTAGACATTGACGCCGCGCTGGCGCCCGGGTCACCCATGGCAGACCTCGCCGCATTTCGGCTCGTCCAGGAGGCACTCACCAATACGATGCGCCACGCCCCAGGCGCGAAGGCCCTCGTACGGGTACGTCGGCGTGGCCAGCTGCTCGAACTTCTCGCGGTCGACGACGGCCCGGCGATGCCGAGTGGGCCTGCCACGTCGGGAACTGGGCGAGGCCTGATCGGGATGCGGGAACGGATCACCCTGGCCGGCGGACAACTGATCGAAGCCGGGTACGACGGCACCGGTTTTCGCGTGCATGCACTCATCCCTGCGGCCGAGTCTCCAGTCGGGAGTCAGTCATCGTGATCCGAGTCGTGGTGGCGGATGATCAGGACCTGGTGCGCACCGGCTTCCGGCTCATCCTGGCCGGCGAACCTGACATCGATGTGGTGGGCGAGGCCGCTGACGGGTCCGCCGCCGTACGGTTGACCGCCCAGCTGCGCCCAGACGTCGTCCTGATGAACTTCCGAATGCCGGTCATGGACGGGATCGCCGCGGCGCGACAGATCCACGACGAGCACCCCCTCACGCGGAGTCATCCTGACCACATTTGATCTCGACGAGTACGTCTACGACGCCCTGGCAGCAGGTGCCAGCGGATTTCTTGCTCAAGGACGTCAAGGCAGATGCGCTCTCCGACGCCATTCGCACCGCCCACGCTGGCGATGCACTGCTCGCTCCGTCGGTCACCAGGAGACTCGTCGAACGATTCGTCGCCCAACGATCCGCTGTCGTCGCCGTGCCCGGTGCCCCGGCGACGCTGACCGGCCGCGAGCGGGAAGTCCTTGTCATGATCGCCCGCGGCAGCTCGAATGACGACATCGCCGCCACCATGTTCCTGAGCCCGGCCACGGTGAAGACACACATCAGTCGGATCTTCGCCAAGTTGGAGGTCCGCGACCGCGCCCAAGCAGTCATCGCCGCCTACAACGCCGGACTGGTGACGACGCCACCTCACTGAACGCGCCAGACACACCCTGCAGACTTGCCCGAATGCGCCGTTCATCGTCATGATCCGCCCTGCCACGCCGTAAAACTCGCGGCTACTAGACGATTCCCTTAGGGCTGGCGTCTGGCCAGAAAACGGTTCGGCTGTCCGGCGGGAAGCTCTCCATTCGGCTGCCCACCTGTTCGCTGGTGTGGCTCTCTATCGGTCGCGTCCCGCCGGACACCGTGACGAGGCGTGGCTCAAGAAGGGACTGCCCTGCTCGTAGTAGCAATGCCCACCTGGCCGTCCGCGCGGAACGAACAGGCGGGAGCAGCACGTGGAGCAGGTCGTCATCGGGGTCGATCGCCACAAGTTGTCGGCCACGATCGAGGTCGTCGACCAGCACGAGAAGCTGCTGGGCTCGGGCCGGTTCACCACTGACCGGGTCGCACAACGACCAGCGTCCAAGCCGCCCGGTCGATCCCGCGCCGGTCGAAGACGTCGTCGCGGCCGGGGTGTAGACCTTCTCGTAGTCGTCGAGGCCGTACCGTCCCTAGCGGCCATCGGCCTTGTGGACATGCCAGGGCGACCAGGCTCCCTGGATCAACCCCCAGAACCACGGGGCGACCAAGCGGCTCCTGACCGGCCCCATCGACGACGGTGTCATGGTGTTCGTATGAGCGAATCGATGCAGGGACTCAACGCACTGGTGACCGGCGGTGCCAGCGGGATCGGCGAGGCGTGTGTGCGCGAGCTCGCCGCACGTGGGGCGACCGTCACGATCGTGGACGTCGACGGGGACGCGACCGCAGCGCTCGCCCAGGAGATCGGTGGTACACCGCAGATCCTCGACCTGCTCGACAACGAGGCTCTGGCCTCGCTCGAGCTCGACTGCGACATCCTTGTCAACAATGCCGGCATCCAGGTCGTCAGCCCGATCGAGGACTTCCCGCCCGAGAGCTTCCACCGCATCCTGATGCTGATGCTCGAGGCGCCCTTCCTGCTGACGCGTGCCGCGCTGCCGCACATGTATGAGCGGGGGTTCGGGCGGATCATCAACGTCTCGTCCGTCCACGGGCTGCGCGCCAGCAAGCACAAGGCGGCGTACGTCGCGGCCAAGCACGGTCTCGAAGGCCTCTCCAAGGTCATCGCCCTGGAGGGAGGTCCGCACGGTGTTACCAGCAACTGCGTGAACCCCGCTTACGTGCGCACGCCGTTGGTCGACAAGCAGGTCAGCGACCAGGCGAAGGCGAACGGCATCGCGGAGGATGAGGTCATCGAGTCGGTGTTTATGGCGAGGAACGCCATCAAGCGGTTCGTAGAGCCCGTCGAGGTCGCCCGGCTGGTGGCCTGGCTCGCCTCACGCGAAGCCGACATGGCGACGGGTGCGTCGTACACCATCGATGGTGGCTTCACCCTCTAGCGGAGCCTCCGGTCCACCCGCCGGAGGAGAAGTTTGAGGTTCGATCCCTGGGCAAGGTGGCCTGGTCACGACCCTGTCACCGGAGTCGTAGGCGCATCGACATCGTCGTGGACGATGGGACGCTGGCCAACCTCTACTTCCTCGAGACCCGCGCGCACGCCTAGAAGCGATGCCCCGGGCCATGGGGGGAGGAGGGCAGCACGCGGGTCGCGAAGGGTCCGTCGGCGTGAACCGCCCAGTACCGCTGGCGCAATCGCTTGGTGACGCCTCCGACCTGCCCGTCGGCGACGGGACGGCCGTCCAGCCTGGTGATCGGCATGACGCCGCCGGCCGTGGAGGTCGCGAACAGTTCCGTCGCAGTCCGCAGGTCGGCCTCGGAGATCTCCGTCGCCCAGGTCTCGATGCCTTGTTCCTCAGCAAGCTCCAGGATCGTCCGGCGGGTGATGCCCTCCAGGACGCCAGTGGCCGGAGTGAGCAGGCGACTCGCTATCACCGCGAACACGTTGTAACCGGGACCCTCCGTGAGGTTGCCCTGGTGGTCGAGCAGGAGGGCCTGGTCGGCGCCACGGTCGTAGGCCTCGAACAGCCCCTTCGTCAGGTCGGCCCAGTGGAAGTTCTTCACGGTCGGGTCCACGGAGTCTGCAGGGATGCGTCGTGAGGTCTTCGCGATGACCGCGTCCATGCCCTCGGCCGTCTCCGGCTCGAGGATCCATACGTAGGGGATCGCGAACGCGTAGAAGCAGTTGACGAACGTGCGTGGGTCCCGGGAGCCGTTGACGCTCGGACCTCGCGTGCAGATCATCTCCACGTACGACTCCCGCAAGCCTGAGACCTCGATGAGCCCGATGAGCACCTCCCGGATCTCGTCGCGATCGTGCGGCGGCGTGAGCCGGAGTCGCCGGCAGTTCCGCAGAAAACGGTCGAGATGGTCCTCGAGGCGGAAGAAGGCTCCGTCCCAGACGCTCACCACGTCGTACGTCAGGTCGGAGCGGGTGAAGCCCGTGTCCGTGATCGGGATGCGGGCGTCGATCATCGCCACGACCTCACCGTCGATGAACGCCGCGCCGTTCGTGAAGACCGGGTCTTGGGTCATGTACGTCGCCTTCTCCCGGACTGGCTCGGTTCGTGGTCGTGTGTACGCACTCCGCGCTGCCTCTCAGTGCCTCAGCCCTCGACGAGACGACCGAGGAGAGCGACGGCGGTGGCGAGTGCGCGTAGTTCGTCGCCGTCGAGCTCGTGATCGATGGCGGCTGAGAGCCAGCCGGTGGTTTCGCGGCGCTGCTCCTCGATGGCCCGGCGGCCTGCGTCGCTCAGCGCGATCAGGATCTGGCGACCGTCGGTGGGGTCGGGGCGCTTGGCGACGAATCCTGCCTCGGCGAGCTGGTGGAGTGTGTGGGCCATCGATTGGGGGCGGACGATCTCCAGTGCCGCGAGCTGGCTCGCGGTCTGTGGTCCGTTGCGTTCGATGGTGTTCAGGACGCTGAACTGATGAGGTGCGATGGCATAGTCCGCGCGCAGGCGGCGCACGAGGCGTCCGACGACGGTGCGGAGGTCTTCGGCGATCACAGCCGAGCCCTCATGGGTACCTGGTGCGGCGTTCATGTGGTCAGCATAACGACGTCGCCAGATCATCTGCGCAGATGATCTGTATAGTTACCGGCGTGACCAGGTTTCGTGAGCAAGCCTTCGTGCCGGTGCTGTTGTTCATCTGCGCGGTCGTATCGATCGTCAGCAGCCTCGGCGCTCCCTTGATCCCGCGATTGGCCGAGCGCCTGCACACCAGCGTCGGCAGCGCGCAGTGGGCGCTCACGGCGACGGTGCTGGTCGCGGCCGTGGCGTCTCCGTTGGTCGGTCGGCTGGGCGACGGTCGTCACCGCAAGCGGATCATGCTGATCAATCTCGCGGCCGTGGTGCTGGGCGGCGCACTCGCAGCCATCGCAACCACGCTCCCTGTGCTGATTGTCGGCCGCGCCTTCCAGGGGCTGGGTCTGGCCCTCATGCCTCTGGCCATGGCCGCGGCTCGGGAGAGCCTGCCAGTAGAGCGTGCCGGCAGGGTGATCGCCTCCCTGTCCGTGGTGGCGGCGGCGGGCGTGGGTCTCGGCTACCCGATCACCGGGCTGATCGCCGACCACGGGGGTGTTGCCGTGGCGTACTGGGTCGGCACGGCGGTGAGTGCGCTGGCGCTTGCTCTGGCTTGGCTCGTCGTGCCGGCGCCCGCGGACGTGGGGACCGCCCACTCGATCGACCTGCCCGGTGCGGGGATCATCGGGGTCGGCCTCGTGTCGCTCCTGGTGGCGCTCGACAAAGGGGCCGACTGGGGCTGGGGGTCGGTCGGTGTGCTGGGCATGATCGCGGTCGGCCTCCTGCTGCTGGCGGCGTGGGCGCTCTACGAACTCAAGACCGCTGAGCCGCTCGTCGACCTCCGGCTCGTCCGCCGCCGACCGGTGCTCACGGCGAACGTGAGCGGGCTGCTGCTCGGCGTGGTCATGTACATCTCGATGGTGGTGATCACGGAGTTCGTGCAGCTGCCTGGCTTCGGGCTGGGGGAGTCCGTCTTCGTCGCCGGGTTGACCTTGCTGCCGTTGTCGGTCCTGAGCGCCTCTGTCAGCAGGACGCTGCCGTGGATGAGCGCGCGGATCGGTCTGCGTCCCGTGATCCCGTTCGGCGCGTTGATGGTCTCGTCATCCTCGCTGTTCTTCGCGTTCGGCCATGCGCAGCTGTGGCAGGTCTTCGTCACGACCGGCTTGCTGGGCATCGGCCTCGGCTACACGTTCGCCGCCATGCCCGGTCTCATCGTCGCCGCTGTGCCTGCCGAGGAGACAAGCAGTGCGATGGGCTTCTACCAGGTCTCGCGCTACATCGGCTTCGCCATCGGCAGCGGTCTGGCGGTCACCCTCCTGCGCGCCTTCGGTGACCGCGGCGTACCGACTCTCGGCTCCTACCAAGCGACGGCGCTCGTGGCCGCGGGGCTCGGCGTCCTGACCGCGATCGTCGCCTGGCTGCTCCCGGGCTCGCAGGCAACTGCCCGCGGCTCTGGGGACCTCGATGCGTTCGAGGTGGAGGAGGGCATGCTCGCCGCCGCCGGCCTGGAAGACCTTGAAGTCGTGCCCGGTCGGGCGACCACGTCGGAGAGCAGCGGCCGCGCGCAGTCTCGCGTGTAGCTCTCGGTTTGCTGCGCGGTGCACGGCGGCTGCAGTTCCCGTGCCGAGACGGTCGAAGAGCGCCAAGCTGCGCCACAGCCGAAGCTCCGGACCAGCGTGCGAAGGCGCACTACGACAGCGACCTCGGCATCTCTGATCGCCGTGGTCTCGGGTGCTCGGCGGCCCAACTTCTGAATCGAGCGCTTGACAGGCAACCCGGGACTCCAGACACTGAACCATGCCGCTTCAGGGGACGTACGCGCCCAGCCCGACCGCGTGGGTGCGTGACCACGTCGAACGCTATGAACGCTCGAACGGCGAGTCCGGCGGCGCCGATCCCGAGGGGCGGCGCATCGTCATCTTGACCACGCGCGGGGCGCAGTCGGGCCTGTTGCGCAAGAATCCAGTGATGCGCGTGGAACATGACGGTGACTATGCCGCCGTTGCGTCCCTGGCGGGCGCTCCTCGCAACCCGGAGTGGTTCCACAACCTGGTGGCGAACCCGCATCTGATGCTCCAGGACGGGAGCATGCGCGACGACTTCGTCGCCCGCCGACTCGAGGGTCGTGAGCGGGACGTGTGGTGGCAGCGGGCGGTGGTGGCCTACCCGACGTACGCGGACTACCAGCTCTCCACGGAGCGAGAGATCCCCCTGATGCTGTTGCATCGAGCCGTGGTTGCTGACGCGGCTCGTTGAGCCTATCCGGGCCGATCATCTACCATGCGCTCGGTCGGACTCCCGAAATCTGGGGCTCGATCTTCGCACGGCGCACCCGCGTCGCCGCATCTCAGCCACAGGAGTCACGTATGAGTTCCAAGACCGAGCGCAACGAGGCGGCCAAGGCGCGAGCACGCGAGCTCGGAGCGAAGCTCTTCTCCGAGAAGGGGTACGCCGAGACGACGACGCGCGAGCTCGCGGCCGCCATGGAGGTCACGAACGGCACCTTCTACTACTACTTCAGCAGCAAGGAAGACCTCCTCTACGAGATCTCCAAGATGGCGCTGGACGAGATCTCCACGGCAGTGGCCGATGCGCTTGCCGGAGCGGAGGGTGTCGAGAACCGCATCCGGGCGATGATCGAGGCGCACATGACCACCATCATGGGCAGTCATCAACACTCGACGGTCCTCACCGAGCTCCAGTGGCGAGCCCTGTCCGAGGAGCGACGTCAAGAGGTCATCGAGTCCCGTGCGGAGTACGAGACCATGCTGCGCAACGAGATCGCGGCGGGCCAGCAAGAGGGCATCCTACGCACCGACAGCGAGGCCACGATGCTCACGCTGCTGCTGCTCAACCTCATGAACTGGACCATCTTCTGGTACCGGTCCGAGCGGGGCGTCACCAAGCAGCGGATGATCGACGAGATCGAGAAGCAGTTCCTACGGGGCGCGTCGGCCTGAGGCCGGCCTTGCCCGCGCTCGGCGACCCTCCGGGTGAGGTTGAAAGTTCTGTAGACCGGGCGCCCGACAGATTGCTAGGTTGGACCCCCACTCTGTCGAGCTGTGAGGTTTCATGCCCACGTTGACCTATGACTTCCACGACCGCACCGTCATCGTCTCCGGTGCCGCCCAGGGCATCGGCGCAGAGCTCGTGCGCTTCTTCCGCGCAGCGGGAGCGACCGTCGTCGCTGTAGATCTTGACGCAGCAGGTCTGGCGGCGGTGTGCGGCAGCAGCGGTGCCGTCCCGGTGGTCGGCGACGTGGCGGCTGCCTCCACCGCCGACGCTGCTGTCACGGCCGCTCTCGAGGCAACGGGGAGGGTCGACATCTTGGTGAACAACGCGGGGATCCTGCGCGACAACGTCGTCTGGAAGATCACCGACGACGACTGGGACCTCGTCCTCGGCGTCCATGCCGGCGGGACCTTCCGGCTCACGCGTGCCTGCGTTCCCTCCATGCGAGCTCAAGGGGCTGGACGCATCGTGAACGTCACGTCGTACACGGGGCTGCACGGGAACGTCGGACAGGCCAACTATGCGACCGCCAAGGCCGGGATCATCGGCTTCACCAAGACCGTGGCGAAAGAGGTCGCGCGTTTCGGCGTCACGGTCAACGCCATCAGCCCGAACGCCGCGACACGCATGGTCGAGGCGATCCCGGAGGAGCGTCGACGGGAGATCGAGCTGATGGCTCCGCTGGCCCGGTTCGGGAGAGCTGACGAGATGTGCGCAGCAGTGGGGTTCCTGGCCTCGGACGAGGCTGCCTACATCACGGGTGTGGTCCTACCGGTCGACGGCGGTCTCTCGATATGAGGGCGGAGGCAGTGCTGAGCGCCGAACCGGTCGCCGTCGAGGTGCGTGACGGGGTCCTCGCAGTCACCCTCAACCGCCCTCGAGCCGGAAACGCCCTCAGCTCGAGCCTGGTGACCGCCCTGGATTCTGCCCTCGAGCACACGAGCTCCAGCGAGGTGCGGTGCGTGTTGGTGCGTGGAGCTGGAAAGCACTTCTGCGTCGGCGGCGACGTGTCGGAGCTCGGCGCCGACACCTCCGCCGTCTCGGAGGAACGATCGAGAGGCATGGTCATGCGTACCGAGGGGGTGCTGCGCCGGCTCCAGGACCTCGACGTGCCGGTCGTCGTGCTGGTCCACGGCGCAGTGGCCGGCGCGGGCCTGGCGCTGATGCTCGTGGCCGACCTGGTCGTGGCTGCCCGCTCTGCTCGTTTCGTGCCCGCCTACGGCGCTCTGGGCCTGACGCCGGACGTCGGGGTCTCCTTTCTGCTGCCTCGAGTCGTCGGCGAGCGACGCGCATTGCAGTTCCTGCTGTCGGGGCGTGACCTCGCCTCCGAGACCGCATGCCAGTGGGGCCTGGTGACGGAGGTGGTCGAGGACGACACGGCGCTCGCCCGCACCGAGGAGCTCGCCCGGCGCCTGGCCGGGTCGGTCCAGGCTAGGGAGACCAAGCGCCTGGTCAGGTCCGGATTCACGGTCGGTCGCGACGCAAGCGCCGTCGACGAGGCGGAGACGTTCGCGCGGGCGCTGGCCACCGACACGGCCCAGCGACGCATTGCGGCCTTCCGCGCCAAGCACTGAAGGAGCGTGCGCGTGGAGGACACTGCACTTCGTCCTGCGCGGGCGGGCCGAGGGGTCCGCCTCAGCGGTGTCTGACCCGTCACCAGGGGCACCTCGACTATCTGTCGGGCGACCGGTAGGTTTCCAACATGGACTTGAGTGTGCGTGGTTCGGTCGTATGCGTCACGGGCTCGAATCGGGGAGTGGGGCGAGCGCTCGTGGAGGCTCTCCTCGAGCGCGGGGTGGCCAGGGTGTACGCCGGCGCGCGCGACCCGGAGTCCCTACCCCCGGTGATCGCGCTCGATCCGGCTCGCGTGGTTCCACTGCACCTCGACCTGCTGGACGCCGAGAGCATCACCCGGGCTGCACAGAGCGCCTCCGACGTGACCCTGCTCATCAACAATGCCGCCATCCTGGAGTTCGGAGAGGGACTGACGGGGGAGCGTGAGAACCTCGCGCGCCACCTGACCACGAACACCTTGGGCACCTTCGACGTGATTCGGGCCTTCGCGCCCGTGCTCGAGCGCCACGGGGGCGGCCGCATCGTCACCATTTTGTCGTTGCAGTCCTTCGCCGGATCCAGCGGTCTCGATGGCTACTCGGCCTCCAAGGCAGCGCTGCACTCGTTGTTGCAGTCGCTCCGCCCGGCGTTGGAGCTCCGGGGCGTCACCGTGAGCGGCGTCTACCCCGGTGGCGTCGACACCGACATGCTCAAGGGCCTCGAGGCGCCGAAGTCGTCGGCCCGACTGGTCGCCGGAGGCACGTTGGACGGCGTCGAGAGAGGGGAGAAGGACATCTTCCCTGACCCCGTGGCGCGACTGCTCGGAGACATCTGGGTGAGCGACCCGCTTCGCTACGAGCGGCTGTTCGCCCGCACCGACGAGCTGGTGGCCGTCCTCGACTCGGCCCGGGCCGACGGACGATTGGAGATGTCATGACCGAACCTCGCAGCCCCGAGTCCCTCGCGGTCCTCGCGGACGGAGCGCTCGCGCGGCGCACGGCGCTCGTCACCGGCGGCGGTGGGGGGATCGGTCGCGCCTGTGCCCTGCTGATGTCCCGGCTCGGAGCACGCGTGCACGTCGTGGGTCGCACCCAGGAGTCGCTGGACGAGACGGTCGCGATCGGCGCGCGCGCGGCGTACGAGCACCCGCTCGTCGCCTCGGTCTGCGACATCAGGGAGATCGAACAGGTCGACGTGCTCCTGGAGTCCGTCCTGTTCGGCGCCGGGCGTATCGACATCCTGGTGAACAACGCCGGCGGGCAGTTCATGTCGCCCGCTGAGACCGTCTCCCACCGCGGCTTCCGCGCCGTGACCCGGCTCAACCTCGATGCCACGTGGTACCTCACGACCCGGGTCGCGGAGCTCTCGATGCTGCCAGCGGGCTACGGCAAGGTCATCAACATCGTCACATCTCCGCAACGTGGCATTCCCGGGATGGCGCACTCCTCGGCCGCGCGTGCCGCCGTTGAGTCGCTCACCAGGACGCTGGCCGTCGAGTGGGGCCCGCGAGGGGTCCGCCTCGTCGCCGTAGCGCCGGGCTTCGTCCACACCGAGGCGCTGACCCGGTACGGCGTCGACGTCGCAGCGCTCGCCCGTACGGCGCCCCTGCAACGACCGGAGGCGGCGGACGAGGTGGCGGCGCTCGTCGGCTTCCTGGCCTCCGTGGCAGGGGACTACATCACCGGCACTACGATTTCGGCGGACGGCGGCCTGAACGTCGCGCCGCCCGCCACTGCCGGGTGATTGTGTCGAATCTGTCGAGCGCTTGACAGAGACCAGGCAGCCGGATATTTTGAGCGACCAGCCAGCACGACGCATGACCGTGCGTCCCGGGGCTGTCCGAGGAGATCCCATGACACTCACCCGGGTCGACCACCAGCGGCGGCTCGAGCTCGCCCACGAGGTCGCCGTGCTGCTCGACGGCGAGGCGGCGGCGGGAGCGGCAGCCGCTGCGCTCACCCCTCGCGCCGTGAACGCCCTGCTGGGGACCGGCTTCATGAACATGGGGGTCGCCCACGAGTTGGGCGGCGAGCAGTGCAGCTATCGCGAGTGGGCCGACGTGATCGAAGAGGTGTCCCGCGGCGATGGGGCTGCAGGGTGGTCGCTGATGGCCACGAGCAGCCACGCGGCCTCGTTCAGCTCTGTGCTTCCCGACGGCGGCGCTGCCGAGCTCTACGCGGACGGCCCACCGGTGATCTCGGGCATGCCCGCTCCGCGCGGCCATGCCGAACGCGTCGATGGCGGCTATCACTTCACCGGCAAGCACCAGTTCGCGTCCGGCTCCATGATGTGCGACCACTTCGTCGCGGGTGGTCTGGTGCACGAGGACGGAGACCTGGTCTTCGCCGACAACGGGATGCCCGAGATGATCGCCGTGATCGTGCCGCGGGCCGACGTACGCGAGACGGGCAACTGGGACGTCAGCGGTCTCGCCGGGACGGCCAGCATCGACTACGAGGTGGGGCCGATGTTCGTTCCTGAGCACCTCGTCGTCCAGGTCAACCCGTGGCCGTCCAAGGTCTACCGGGGGACCTCCTTCTGGGCTCTCGGCGTGGAGATCCTGGGTCCACTCGGCCACCTGGCGCCCGCCCTCGGAGTCTCCCGCCGCGCACTGCAGGAGATCGCGGCGCTTGCGCCCCAGCGCCGGCGCCGCGACGGGCCCTACGCCCCCGTGGGCGACCAGCCACACTTCCAGTATGAGCTCACGCGGCACGTCGCGGAGCTCGATGCGGCACGCCTGCTCTTCCACGACCTCCTCCGCGAGCTGGATGCGTGGACGATGAACAACGACCGGCCGGCCCCGCGAGAGCTCACCGACCGGACCAAGCTGACTGCTCGCTACGTCCATGACGTTGCCGTACGCTGCGTCGACTTCGCCTTCGACTGGTCGGGCTCGGCGGGTCTGCGCTCCGACGGCGTGATCGGACGCAACTTCCGCGACGTGCACGCCATGAACCAGCACATCGCGGTGGACCGTCACAACTACATCGACGCGGCGCCCTCGGTGATGGCGCAGCTGGCGCGCGGTGTCGCCGACTTCCACACCGGCGGACCGCTGTGAGGCACCCGGGCGACACGACGACCCGGTCCTACCGAGCCGGAAGGAGGTAGCCGGATGCCGGTCGAGAGCGACTCCGAGTGGTTCAGCGTGGTGGAGGGGCGGTTCCGTGACGCCATGGGCAACGTGGCGGCTCCGGTCGCGGTGATGACCACCATCCAGGAGGGCGAACCCCACGGGACCACGGTCAGTGCCTTCGCGTCCCTGTCGATGAGCCCCCCGATGCTCATGTTCGCGCTGGACCGCGGTTCCCGGCTGCTGGCTCGCCTCGGCGTCCGGTCGCGCGTCGGGGTCAACATCCTGGCCAACGGGCAGCACGCCCTGGCCCTGACCTTCGCGGGCAAGAGCGAGAACAAGTTCGAGCACGTCGACTGGGTTCTCGACTCGCGGGCTCCGCGGGTGTCGGGGACCCACGCCTGGGTCGCCCTGGACATTCGGCAGCTCGTGCCGGCGGGCGACCACCTGATCCTGGTGGGGGACGTGGTCAACGCCCAGGCCACTGAGGGTCTGGCGCCGCTGACCTATCACAACCGCACGTTCGGGTCGCACGCCACACTGCTCTGACCGTCCGGCCCGTGCCGCGTGCAGCAGGGGGTCGTCCGGCAGGCGCGCGGTGGACCTCAGCCATACCTGGAGGGTGGGGTTGTCCGGATGGACGTCACAGGCGTCGCACCGTCGGTCTAGGGCGGACCACTCGACGGGGGCGATCGCGCCGTACCGCGCCCGGGAGGTTGGGCGGTTCTGCCACCCTGGGCAGCTCCGCGGGCTGTGAGTGGGGTGGCATCGGTGTCTGGTGCTCGACTCCGGCCTCGGGGTCTTGGAACGACGTGCTCACGGTGCAGATGACCCGGCCGTCCTGCTCGACGTGGACCTGACGGGTGCTGGCGTGCAGCGCGTGTGGGCGCCGCGTGGCCAGGACGGTGTGTCCGGCCGCGACGAGTGACTGGGTCACCAGGAGTCCGCCGAGGACAGGGTGGCCGGCGTCCTCCCTCCCGGTGGGGGCGGCGTACACGTCGGCCTCGATCCGCGGGAGGTCGAGGAGCGCGAGCAGGGCAGTCACGGCCGGCTCGGTGGCGGGCGCGGCGCCCCTGGGGCGGGGGACATTCGTGGACGCTGATCGCGAGCCGGGGGCAGTAGTCGACGGCCCGGCGTACGTCCTCCTCGAGCTCACGGGGAACTGTGGCGGCGTCAAGTGTCGATCAAGCGCTTGACAGATAGATCGGGACAGGCCTAATCTCGCCGGAGTCAGTGAGGGTGAGACAGGGGAGGACGCGATGGCCGGTCAGTGCCCGGTGCGCCACGACCTGAACATGTTCGACTCGGCCTTCGTGGCGGATCCGTACGCCACCTGCCCGGCCATGCAGGAGTCTCCGGTGTTCTGGTCCAGCGACCTTGAGTGCTACGTCGTCACGCGGTACGACGAGGTGCAGGCTGTGCTGACCGACCACGCCCGGTTCTCGAACGCCGCGACCAACGTGCCGGTGACCCCGATCAACCCGGAGGCCCAACGCGTCCTCGACGAGGCCGAGGTCTGGTTTCGCCCGAACCTGACGAACGCGGACGCCCCTCGGCACACCATGGTGCGTCGCTGGGTCGCTGACGCGATGCGGCCCCGGAGGATCCGGGCACTCGAGCCCGGCGTGCGTGCCTGGGCCGCGGCGAGGGTCGAGGAGATGGTGACCCTGGGGACCGCGGACGTCTACGAGCACCTGTGCTTCCCGCTGCCTGCGATCACGGGGTTCACGCTCATCGGCTTCCCCGAGGCCGACGTCGAGCAGCTCAAGTCCTGGTGTGACCGTCGAGTCGTCCTGACCTACGGGCGGGCAGCCGGTGCCGAGCAGGTCGAGGTGGCCGAGAACGTCGCAGCTTTCTGGCGGTACACCAACGAGTTCGTCAAGTCACGCCTCGAGGAGCCCAAGGACGACCTCACCAGCGACCTCATCGAGCACCACCTCGAGGAGCCCGAGGAGTTCTCGCTGCGCGATGTCGCGGCCGTCCTGTTCGGCCTGTCGATCGCCGCGCACGAGACCACCACCAACCTGATGACGAACGGCATCCGCCAGCTGCTCACCCATCGTGAGCAGTGGGAGGCGCTGATGGCCGATCCCAGCCTGATCGGCAACGCGATCGAGGAGTGCCTGCGCTTCGACGGGCCGGTGATCGGCTGGCGCCGCCGCGCCACCGAGGACGTCGAGGTGGCCGGGACCGTCATCCCGCAGGACTCGGTGGTGCTGATGCTCCTCTATTCCGCCAACCACGACCCGCGCCGGTTCGATGGAGCCGAGGCCTTCGACATCACCCGTCCGGACGCTCGCTCGCACCTCACGTTCGGCAAGGGGACGCACTTCTGCTCGGGGGCGCCGATGGCACGCATGGAGATGCGGGTCGTCCTGGAGAACCTGATCGAGAAGGCACCCGGAATGCGGCTCGTCGAGGACCAGGTCCTCGACTTCGTTCCCAACATCTCCCAACGGGGCCCGCGGGGCCTGTTGGTGGACTTCGCGCCCGATCGTGCGCCGGCCCTGGCCTGACCCGACTCTCGAACGCCCGGTGCGATCCCGCATCGACGGCACCGGACCGACATCGACTGGAGCGACTCACCTGTGCGAGAAGCAGTGATCGTATCGACGGCACGCACGCCCATCGGCAAGGCCTACCGGGGAGCCTTCAACGACACCCAGGGCCAGGCGCTGGCGGCGCATGCCATCGCGGCCGCGGTGGAGCGCTCCGGTGCCGATCCGGCCGAGATCGAGGACGTGGTCCTGGGATGCGCGCTCCCGGAAGGGTCGACCGGACTCAACGTCGCGCGCCAGGCCGCCATTCGCGCCGGCCTGCCGGTGACGGTGCCTGGCACGACCATGGACCGACAGTGCTCTTCGGGCCTGATGGCCATCGCCACGGCCGCCAAGCAGATCGTGGTCGACGGCGTACGGATCGCCATCGGGGGTGGGGTCGAGTCCGTCTCGCTGGTGCAGAACACCCACCAGAACACGCACCGGATGACCGACCCCTGGCTCGTGGAGCACCATCCCTCCATCTACATGCCGATGCTCCATACGGCCGAGATCGTGGCGGAGCGCTACGGGGTGACGCGCGAGGCGCAGGACGAGTTCAGTGCCCTCTCCCAGCAGCGCGCAGCGGCTGCCGTGGCCCGGGGGGCCCTCCGTGACGAGATCGTGCCCATGAGGACGACCAAGCTCGTCCTGGACAGGGCAAGCGGAACCACCAGCGAGTCCGTGGTGACACTCTCCGACGACGAGGGCATCCGTGCGGGCACCACCTTCGAGACGCTGTCGGCTCTCCGGCCGGTGCTCCCGGACGGTACGGCGTCCACGCACTCGACCGTCACGGCCGGCAATGCCTCACAGCTCTCCGACGGGGCTTCGGCCGTGGTGCTCATGGAGACGCAGGAGGCGTCGCGCCGGGGGATCGAGCCACTGGGCCTCTACCGGGGCATCGTCGTGACGGGATGTGCCCCGGACGAGATGGGCATCGGTCCGGTGACGGCGATCCCGCAGCTGCTCGAGCGCCACGGCCTCACCATCGACGACATCGGTCTGTGGGAGCTCAACGAGGCTTTCGCCTCGCAGGCGCTGTACTGCCGAGAACACCTCAAGATCGACCCCGAGCTGTTCAACGTCAACGGTGGTGGCATCGCCGTCGGACATCCCTACGGCATGACCGGGGCGCGCCTGGTCGGACACGCCCTGCTCGAGGGCAGACGACGAGGCGTCCGCTACGTCGTGATCTCGATGTGTGTCGGAGGCGGCATGGGCGCGGCCGGTCTGTTCGAGGTGGCGTCATGACACCCACCGACGAAGCCGCAGCCCCCCGCATCGCCATCGTCACGGGCGGCGCCCGGGGGATCGGCGCGGCGATCGCTCGCCGACTGGCGGCGGATGGTCTCGTGGTGGCGGTGCTGGACCTCGAGGAGGCGGCGTGCGCGGGCACCGTCGACGCGATCCGTGCGGCGGGGGGCGCCGCGATGGCCATCGGCGCCGACGTCTCCGACGAGGCCGGGGTGGTCGCCGCGGTCGACCGTGTGGTGTCCGGGCTCGGCGTGCCCACGGTGCTGATCAACAACGCCGGCATCACCCGCGACAACCTGCTCCACAAGATGACTGTGTCCGACTGGGACGCTGTGGGGGCGGTGCACCTGCGCGGGTGCTTCCTGATGTGCCGGGAGACGCAGAGACACATGGTCCCTGCTCGGTTCGGCCGCATCGTCAACCTCTCGAGCGTCTCCGCGCTCGGCAACCGGGGGCAGGCCAACTACTCCGCGGCCAAGGCCGGCGTGCAGGGCCTGACCAAGACGCTGGCCGTCGAGCTCGGCAGGTTCGGCATCACGGTCAACGCCATCGCCCCTGGGTTCATCGATACGGACATGACGGCGGCGACCGCGGCCCGCATGGGGATGGACTTCGAGGAGGTCAAGCGTCGCGGCGCCGAGCAGATCCCCGTCGGAAGGGTGGGTCAGCCCGAGGACATCGCGCACCTCGCGTCCTACCTCGTGAGTGAGGGGTCGGGATTCGTGTCGGGCCAGGTCGTCTACGCGGCCGGGGGACCGACCGGCTGACCGTGCCGGGTTTCCACCGAGCCAGCAACGAGGAGCTGTGATGATCGTGTTCCGGACGTACGACGAGGTCTCAGCCCGCGTGGGCCAGGAGCTCGGCACCAGCTCGTGGTGGCAGGTGGACCAGGCGCGGGTCGATGCCTTCGCGGACTGCACGGGCGACCACCAGTGGATCCACGTCGACGTCGCGCGGAGCGGGGCTGGACCGTTCGGAGGAACGATCGCTCACGGCTTCCTGACGCTCTCGCTGATCCCTGTCATGCAGGCCGAGGTCTTCTCGTTCGAGACGCCTGGGCCGAGGCTCAACTACGGGGCCAACAAGATCCGCTTCCCGGCGCCCCTGCTGGTGGGCCGCCGGATCCGGGACACGTGCACACTGATCGAGGTGACCGAACTGTCGTCCGGGCGGCAGGTGGTGGTCCGCCACGTGGTCGAGATCGAGGGCGAGAACAAGCCCGCCTGCGTGGCCGACGTCGTGGCGCTGCTCATAGACGGATGAGGCTCTCGGGCCGTGCTCGCGGATCCGAGACAGGTTTCTACCGAGCGCTTGACAGAGTGAAATCCACCGCCATAAAGTCGCGACACCGACGGTGCGTGAGCACGTCGGGTCCAGGAGCTGAGGAGACAGAGTGACCACGTTCGCCGGGGAATACCTGCAGGAGAAGCGACTGAAGGTCGCACGCGAGATCGGGCACGTGCTCAACCGCGAGGCCGAGGCCGGCGTGCGCGCGGGATCGATCACCCCGGACGTGGTCGAGGCGATCCTCGACTCCGGGCTGATGAAGATCGGCGTGGCCACGGAGGTCGGCGGGGAGGCGTGCTCCTACGCCGAGTGGGCGGCCGTCCTCGAGGAGCTCGCCCGTGCCGACGGGTCGGCCGGCTGGTGCTACATGGCGACCAGCAGCCACGCCGCGTCCTTCAGCGCCGTGCTGCCCGACGCCGGGGTCGAGGCCTTCTACGCTGACGGGATCCCTCCGGTCATCGCCGGGATGCCTGCCCCGCGGGGGCGGGCCGAGCGTGTCGAGGGGGGCTACCTGTTCACCGGCAAGCACCAGTTCGCCTCCGGTTCCGCACTGGCGGACCACTTCGTCGGTGGTGGGGTCGTCCATGACTCCGAGGGCACTCCGATCATGGCGAGCAACGGTGCGCCGGAGATGATCGCCGTGATCATCCCGCGCGACGAGGTCCGACTGCTCGGAAACTGGAACGTTACCGGCCTCGAGGCCACCGCGAGCATCGACTTCGAGATCGGCCCCATCTTCGTGGAGGAGGGCAAGGTCGTGCACGTGAACCCGTGGCCGACCAAGGTCTACCGGGGCACCTCGTTCTGGGCCCTCGGCGTCGAGATCCTGGGCCCACTGGGTCACTGCGCCCCGGCCCTGGGTGTCTCCAAGCGTGCCCTGCAGGAGGTCGCCGCCCTGGCCCCCACGCGCAAGCGAGTGGACGCCATGTTCCCGACGGTCGGTGACCAGCCGCTCTTCCGTCACGACCTCGTGGCGCGCTGGGCCGACCTGCAGGCCACCCACTTGCTCTGGGACGACCTGCTCAGGAGGCTCGACGACTGGACCGAGCACAACGACGCCGCGCCGCCGAGGGAGCTCGTCGACCGGGCCAAGTACGTCGCCCGCCACATCCATGACACGGCCCTGAAGTGTGTCGACTTCGCCTACCACTGGTCCGGCACCGTCGGTCTGCGGTCCGAGGGCGTCGTCGGCCGTTGCTTCCGCAACGTGCACGCGATGGACGTCCACATCGCGGTGGACCGCAACAACTTCGTCGTCGCCGCGGACAGCGTCATGCCGCTGCTGGCCGAGGGCGCCGCAGACTTCGCGTGACGCTCACCGACCGCGACGCGTGATCTCACGAGAGGCAAACCATGCAGATCGGCAAGGTGACCGTGGACGCGGTCCTCGACGGCGAGTTCGTCCTGGACCGCGAGGTTCCCTACCCAGGGGTCGACCCGCGGCGTTGGAGTCGCTACGAGTCCATGCTGCGAGGCGGCCGCGAGGTGGTCAACCAGCTCGGTGGCTACCTGGTGCGCACTGACGACGACATCGTGCTCGTCGACCTCGGTTTCGGCCCGACGAGGGTGCCGACCTGGGAGTCGGGCAAGTTCCTGGATTCCCTCGCGGCTCTGGGGGTCAAGCCGGAGGACGTGACGGAGGTGCTGTTCACGCACCTCCACTTCGACCACATCGGGTGGGCGGTCGTGGACGGGGACCCGGTCTTCCCCCACGCCGTCCATCGCTGCCACGAGCGTGACTGGGCCCACTTCACGAGTCCCGACCACGCGGACAACCCGATGATGTTCGGTCCGGCGGCAGGGATCGAGACGTGGCCCGCGGAGATGCTCACGAGCCACCGGCTCGGCGCCATCGAGCACCTGATGAAGCGCTGGGACAGCGACGGCGAGGTCGTTCCCGGCCTCGAGGTGCTGGCGTTCCCCGGGCACACGCCGGGCACGACCGCGATCAAGGTCAGCTCGATGGGGGAGTCGGCGATGCTGATCGGCGACATCGCCCACCACCAGGCCGAGCTCGTCGACCCGGAGATCCACTTCATCGTGGACATGGTCCCCGAGGAGTCCGCCGCGTCGCAGGCCCGTCTGCTGGAGGACCTCGTGGACACCGGCATCCCTGTGGCCGGTGCGCACTTTCGCGACTTCGAGTGGGGTCGCGTGGTACGCGGGGGAACGGGCTACGCCTGGTCGCCCATCGCGGACGAGGAGGCAACGCGTTGAGCTCCATGGACCTCAGCGGAGCGATCGCCGTGGTGACCGGCGGCGGGTCCGGCATCGGTAGGGCGACGTGTGAGCTGCTGGCCTCCCGCGGTGCACGGTCGGTCGCCTGGGATCTCACCGGTGGCGACGTGGTCTGCGACGTCACGGACGTGGTCTCGGTGGAGGCCGCCATAGCCGAGACGGTGGAGACCTACGGGGTGCCCACGGTGCTCGTGGCGGCGGCCGGTGTCGGCCGGACGGGGCGGATCGTCGACCTTGCGCTGGAGGACTGGGACCTGACGTACGCCGTGAACGTGCGCGGCACGATGCTGGCGCTGCGGGTCGTGGCGCGAGAGATGATCACCGCCGGGCTCCCGGGCGGCATCGTGCTGATCAGCAGCGTCAACGGCACAGTGGCGGACGCGGCTCACTCCATGTACTCCACCAGCAAGGCAGCGGTGAACCACCTCGCCAGGTGCGCGGCGGTGGAGCTGGGTCCGGAGGGGATCCGCGTCAACGCCATCGCGCCCGGTCCCGTCGAGACCCCCATGATGAGCGGAGTACTGGCCATCGAGGGCTATCAGCAGCAGATCGCCGACACGACCCCGTTGGGGCGGATCGGACAGCCCGACGACATTGCACAAGGAATCCTCAACGTGCTCCAGTCGACCTGGATGACCGGGCAGGTCGTCGCCCTCGACGGCGGCTCCTCGCTGATGAGCGCGCGCGGCCACGACCGCGCCAGCGGGCTCCGCAAGGCACAAGGACCCGCGTGATGCCCGGACGCTCCGGAAGGACAGCGGCATGAAGCTCTTCCACATCAACGTGGTCTGCACGGACTTCGAGAAGTCATACGCCTTCTACACCGAGAAGCTGGGGATGGTCCCGCTCACGCGCAGGACCGCTGCGGGTGGCGGCGCGCCGGCAGGTGCGCTCACCAAGCTGCCGGACGGTCGCCTACCGGGTGAGGCGCGGACCAAGGACGCGGACCAGGAGGGTTCGCGCCGAGCTCTCGGCATGACCGGTGACATGGGAAGCAGGGGCGTCCTCCTCTACTGGGCCGGCATGCCGGAGGGGCCCTACATCGACCTCCTGGAGTGGAACGAGGGCGGCTACGCGGTCGAGCGCACCCCGAAGGGCAGCGGCTTTGCCCGGCTGGCGCTGCAGGTCGACGACATCGAGGCGGAGTACGCCCGGATGCAAGCCGCCGGCGTCGAGTTCGTCAGCAGCCCGACGCTGATCACCCTGGGCGCCACCGCGATCAAGATCGTCTTCTTCGAGGACCCGGACGGGACGCTGCTCGAGTTCGTCGAGCTCTCCGCCGGTGGCTGGGGAACGGTCTGACGTGCCGGCTTCGATGCAGGGCCAGACGGCCATCGTCACCGGAGGAAGCCGCGGAATCTGCCTGGCCGCGGCCCGAGCGATGCTCGACCGTGGCGCCAACGTGTGCATCACGGGTCGCCACGAGGACCAGCTCGCTGAGGCGCTCGACCACCTCGCTGCACCAGGCCGCGCGATCTCGGTCGCCGGGCACGCGGCCGAGGCCGAGCACCGGGAGGCAACGGTGTCGACCGTGATGGAGACCTTCGGCTCCGTCGACGTCCTGGTCAACGGCGTCGGGATCAATCCCTACTACGGATCCCTGTCCGACCTGCCCGAGGACATCGCGCTCAAGATGTACCGCACCAACGTCCTGGCCGCCCTGGAGTGGTTCAAGCTGTGCGAGAAGGCCTGGATGGCCGAGCACGGAGGGTCGGTCGTGAACCTCGCCGCTGCCGGCGTCTATCGCGGCGGCCCGCTGCTGGGCGCCTACTGCGTCTCGAAGGCCGCGCTCGTACGCCTCACGGAGCAGCTCGCGCTCGAGAAAGCGCCGCTCCGCATCCGGTTCAACGCTGTGGCGCCTGCCACTGTGCGCACGCGGTTCGCGGCGAAGTTCTGGGAGGGCAACGAGGAGGCCGTTGCCGCGGCGTACCCAATCGGTCGCGCCGGCGAGCCCGAGGACGTGGCGGAGGCGATCGCGTTCTTCGCCAGCCGTGACTCGTCGTGGATCACCGGCCAGACGCTCGCGATCGACGGCGGGCTGCTGCTGACCACCTCCGTCGACTCGCTGGCCTGAGGTCGCCATGACAGCCTCGATGATCAACCGGACGGCCATCGTCACGGGAGGCAGTCGCGGGATCTGCCTGGCCGCCGCGAAGGCGATGCTCGACCGAGGTTCCAACGTGTGTCTCACCGGCCGCCACGAGGACCAGCTCGCCGAGGCTCTCGATCACCTCGCCGCCCCAGGTCGCGCGATCTCGGTGTGCGGGCACGCTGCGGAGCCCGAGCACCAGGAGGCCACCGTCGCGCGGACGATGGAGACCTTCGGGTCGGTGGACGTCCTCGTGAACGGGGTCGGCATCAACCCGTTCTACGGATCCACCAGCGACCTGCCCCAGGACGTCGCCCTGAAGATGTACCGGACGAACGTCCTTGCTCCACTGGCGTGGTTCACGGTGTGCGAGAAGGTGTGGATGGGCGAGCACGGGGGTTCGGTCGTCAACCTCTCCTCGGCCGGCGCGTTCCGCGGCGGGCCGCTGCTCGGGTCCTACGGGGTGACGAAGGCTGCTCTTGTGCGACTCACCGAGCAGCTGGCACTGGAGAAGGCGCCGTTGGGCATCCGGGTCAATGCCGTCGCCCCTGGAACGGTGCGCACCAGGTTCGCGGCGCAGTTCTGGGAGGGCAACGAGGAGGCGGCGGCTGCGGCCTATCCGCTCGGACGTGCCGGTGAGCCTGAGGACGTCGCCGAGGCCATCGCGTTCTTCGCGAGTGACGACTCCTCGTGGATCACGGGCCAGACCCTCGTCATCGATGGTGGTCTCCTGCTGACGACCCTCGTCGATTCCCTGGCCTGACCACAGCACCCAAATCCAGGAGCTCCCATGCACCCACGCACCCTCGGTCAGGGCCTTCAGGTCAGCGCCACCGGACTGGGGTGCATGGGCTTCACCCTCCCCGGGAGCGTCGTCGACGAGCCCGGGGCCATCGCGACCATCCGGCACGCCCTCGATGCGGGCGTCACGTTGCTGGACACAGCGGACATGTACGGCGCGCACCGGAACGAGGAGATCGTCGGTCGAGCCATTGCTGGGCGGTGTGACGAGGTGGTGCTCGCCACCAAGTTCGGTTTCGTCCGCAACTCCCCGGGCGAGGTGGTCGTCAACTGCCGCCCCGACCACGTCCGGTCAGCCTGCGACGCCTCGCTCTCCCGGTTGGGAGTCAGTCACCTCGATCTGTACTTCCAGCACCGGGTGGATCCCACGGTGCCGGTCGAGGAGACCTGGGGTGCCCTGGCCGAGCTCGTGACCGCGGGGAAGGTGCGTCACCTCGGCCTGTCGGAGGCATCGGCCTCGACGATCCGCCGCGCTCATGCCGTGCACCCGGTGACCGCCGTGGAGACGGAGTGGTCGCTGTGGACCCGTGACCCGGAGGCCAACGGCGTCGTCGCCTGCGTGCGCGAGCTCGGCGCCGGCTTCGTGCCCTACTCACCCATGGGCCGGGGGATGCTGTCCGCGCAGATCCGATCGGTCGAGGACCTCGGACCCGACGACTACCGTCGCGGCCTCCCGCGCTTCGCGCCCGACAACTTTCCAGCGAACCTCGCCCTGGTCGACGAGCTGGCGCGGACCGCCGTGCGGCGAGGCGTTACCCCGGGGCAGCTGGCACTGGCCTGGGTGCTCGCGCAGGGCGACGACGTCGTTCCGATCCCCGGCACCACCCGGATCGCGCACCTCGATGCGAACATCGCGGCCGCCGACATGATGCTGACCGCCGACGACCTGTCCGCGCTCGATCGGGCCGCTCCGCCGGGCGCGGCTCACGGTGACCGGTATGCCGACATGAGCACCATCGACCCGTGACGTGTCACCTGCGACCGACCGGGCGCGGCGCCGTTAGACCCGGTTGCCGAACCTGGCGATCAGCACCTGGCCCTGGCCGTCTGCCTCGTTGTGGCGCACCAACCCTGCGGCGTAGACCTTCTCGTCGAGGAAAACCTCGTCGGCGTGATCGCGAATGCTCTCGGGAGACGGCTCGTCCGAGCCGAAGCCGTGTGCCTCGCCGATCACGACCTGGGCCGTCGTGCCTGCGATGGCGGTGAAGGTCTCTCCGTTCACGGTGGTGTCGGGGTGGGCCAGCCAGAGCACCGTCGGCGACACGAGGTGAGGTGAGAACTTGGCCAGCAGCTCGTCGGTGAAGAACTCGCTGCTCGCACTCACCGGGCGGGTGCCGGCCCCAGGGGATATCTCGTTGACATAGATGCCACTGTCGAGGGAGTCGAGCGAGAGGGTGCGCGTGAACGCATGGATGCCGCCCTTGGCCACGCCGTACTCCATGCGGCCGACGCTGCCGACGAACCCGACGGCCGAGGTGGTGTTGATGACCTTGCCGTAGCCTCGCGCCGCCATGTGGGGCCAGGCGGCGCGCGTGCAGTTGATCGTCCCGTAGAGGTGGACGAGGAGCACGCGCTCGAAGCTCTCCTGGGTGGTGTCGAGGAAGGGATAGCGATCGGTGAAAATCCCGGCGTTGTTGACCAGGATGTCGATCCGGCCCCAGCGCTCGAGTGCCTGCGCGATGAGCGCTTCACCGGCCTCGACAGTGCCGACCGGGTCGAGGTTCACCTCGGCCTCCCCGCCACGCGCACGGATGAGATCGACCACCTCGGCGGCAGGAGTCGCGTCGCCACCGCTGCCGTCGAGCTCGACGCCGGGGTCGTTCACCAGCACTCGCGCGCCCCGCGCCGCAAGCAGCAACGCGTGCTCCCGGCCCAGGCCGCGACCGGCGCCGGTGATGACGGCGACCTGTCCGTCCAGACGAAGCTCTTCCATGCCGCCGGCCTCCTCGCCTCGATGGCCCCGCCTGTGGTGGAGGGGGCGTGTGCGATCAGCTGAAGGTATGCTCGGCGAGGAATGACTGTCAAGCGCTTGATAGACACCACTGGGAGAGGCTGGCATGACCGACGAGGTGCTCACCGAACAACGTGATCGGACCCTGCTCATCACCCTCAACCGACCTGAGGCGATGAACGCGATCAACGCGGCCCTGGTGGAGGGCCTGCTCGCGGCCGTCGACCGACTGGACGAGGATCCCGACCTCACCGTGGGCGTCCTCACCGGCGCCGGCACGCGGGCCTTCTCGGCGGGGATGGACCTGAAGGCCTTTAGTCGCGGTGAGGACATGCGCGGCATCTACACCTTCATCCGTCGTGGTGCGACCAAGCCGATCATCGGTGCGATCGAGGGGCTGGCGCTCGCCGGTGGTCTCGAGATGGCGTTGACCTGCGACCTGCTCGTGGCCGCGCGCGGGGCGCGGCTCGGGATCCCCGAGGCGAAGATGGGACTGTTCGCCTCTGCGGGCGGGGTCATGCGCCTGCCGGGGCGGGTCGGCTACAGCAAGGCCATGGAGATGGCGCTCACCGGCGATCCGATCCTCGCGGAGGAGGCGTACGAGCGCGGACTCGTCGCGCGCGTGTGTGAGCCGGGGCAGGCAGTGTCAGCCGCCCTCGAGCTGGCGGAGCGCGTGGCGCGCAACGCGCCGCTCTCGGTCTCGACCTCCAAGCGGATCATCCGGGCCACCCAGGGGGCCACGGAGGCGGAGCTCTGGGAGATCCAGGAGCCGCTCGAGGCGGCCATCTTGGCCTCGGCCGACGCGAAGGAGGGCCCGCTGGCCTTTTCCGAGAAGCGGCTGCCGCGGTGGGCCGGCCACTAGTCACTGATCTCGCGACACCACTTCAGAAGTTTCTATCAAGCGCTTGATTAGCAACGTGGCGCATGTCACTATCTCCTCAATCGCAAGGCGCAGGGGCCCTTACAGACCGCCCACCGACTGCTCCTCGCACACCAGGGAGGTGCAGGCAGTGGCTACGTCTGTCGACCCGACCAGAACCCGCGAGACCGGAACTCCTCGCGAGGAGGCGACCGTGTCCCTCCGAGGCGTCACCAAGACCTTCGCCGGCACCCGTGCCTTGCGCCGCGTCGACGTGGACTTCTTTCCCGGACAGATCCACGCGGTGTGCGGGGAGAACGGCTCCGGCAAGTCGACGATGATCAAGATCCTCGCGGGCGTCTACGAGGCAGACCCGGGTGGAACCGTCACGTTGAACGGTGAGGAGTTCGCCGCCGACAAGCTGACTCCGGGACTCGCTCACCGGCAGGGCGTCCGGGTGGTGCACCAGGACCTCGGGGTCTTCCCCGAGCTCACGGTCGAGGAGAACCTCGCCATCAACGGTGGCTTCCAGACAGGCTTCCTCGGCAACATCCGGTGGCTCCGGCAGCACCGCTCCACCGAGCAGCTCCTCCGCGACTTCAAGATCCCGGCCCGTCCCACGAGCACGCTCGCCGAGCTGTCGCTGGCGGCGCGCACCGAGGTGGCCATCGCCCGCTCGCTTCGTGACCAGGACGACCGCGGGCGCGGTCTGCTCATCCTGGACGAGCCGACCGCGGCGCTGCCCGTGACGCAGGTCGAGTCGCTTCTGACCTCGCTGAGGGACCTGGCCGCGAGCGGCCAGTCGATCCTCTACGTCAGCCACCGCTTGGACGAGGTCCTCAGCCTCGCCGACTGTGTGTCGGTGCTGCGCGACGGGGAGCTCGTGGGCACCTTCGCGACCAGCGAGCTCGACGAGTCACGACTCATCGACCTGATGCTGGGCCGCGCCGTGCACAAGGCACTCGAGCACGAGCCTGTGTCGTTCGCCGGGACTCCGGTGTTCAAGGTGGAGAACCTCGTGGCGGGGCCGCTCAAGGGCGTCTCGTTCGACGTGCACCCCGGGGAGCTCCTGGGCGTCGCCGGGGTCATGGGGTCGGGCCGGAGCACCCTGCTCAAGTCGATCTTCGGGGTCATCAAGGCGGAGAGCGGCGCTTACACACTCGATGGACAGCCCCTGGCCGCGAGCTCTCCGAAGATCGCGATGCAGGCGGGCATCGCGATGGTGCCGGAGCACCGGCTGCGCGATGCCTCCTTCGGCAACGAATCGGTCGACATGAACATCTCCATCGGGGTGATCGGCAGCTACTGGCGCAGGCTCGTCGTGGCCCGCCGGTCGCTGCGACGTGACTCCGACCGCCTGATCAGCGACTTCCGGGTCAAGGTTCCGAGCGGACGCTCCTTGATGAGCTCTCTGTCGGGCGGCAACCAGCAGAAGGTGATCGTCGCTCGCTGGCTGCGCCGCAAGCCGCGACTGGTCCTCCTGGACGAGCCGACGCAAGGCGTCGACGTGGGGGCACGAGCCGAGATCTACAACATCCTGCGCCGCGCCACCCAGGAGGGTGCCGCCGCGGTCCTGGTCGCCTCGGACTTCCAGGAGATGGCTCAGGTCGTCGACCGCGCCATCGTCATTCGCAACGGCCGAGTCGTCGCCGAGCTCCGGGGCGACGAGATCACCGCTCACCGACTCGCTCGCCTCAGCCACGCGGGCCAGACGCTCCATGCATCGGGCGCACCAGCCAACCGGGCACCCGTCAACACTCTCCAGAAGGGATGACCGGCGCCGTGTCGGACACCACAAGCGAGAACGCCTCGGCCACGCCCCGGACCCGCAAGTCCGTAGGCGAGGTGATCGAGGTCGCCGGACTGCCCATCTTCCTGGTCATCCTCATCGCCTTCTTCATGTTGCACCCACAGACCCAGGACCTGTTCGCTGCGCGACCCAACCTCATCAACATCCTGGGCAACCAGTCGGTCACCGGCCTCGTGGCCGTCGCGATGGTGATCCCACTCGTGTCGGGCTACTTCGACCTCTCGGTCGCCGCGATCGCCGGATTGGCGAACGTCGCCATCGCCTCGGCGATGGTCGACCACGGCCTGTCCACGCCCCTGGCCATCCTGGTGGGCGTGGGAGTCGGGCTGGCCGCCGGCGCCCTGAACGCCTTCCTCGTCGCCGGTCTGCGCCTCAACGGCTTCATCGCGACGCTGGGTACCTTCACTCTGCTGAGCGGGGTTCTGCAGTGGTACACGAAGGGCACCAGCATCTTCGGAGTTCCGCGTGGGTTCGCCAACTGGGGCTCGCTCACGTGGCTCGGGATCCCCCGACCCTTCTACCTCCTGATCGTCGTCGCCGCGATCGTCTGGTACGCCCTGATGCACACCCCCAACGGTCGGCAGCTCGAGGCGATCGGCTCCAACGAGAATGCGGCACGACTCGTCGGTATCTCCGTGGACCGACTGGTGGCGCTGAGTTTCCTAGGATCTGCCCTCGTGGCCTCGATCGCCGGAGCGCTCCTGACCTCGCGACAGGGCGGAGCAGACCCGACGGTCGCGACCAACTACCTGTTTCCCGCGCTGGCCGCGGTGTTCCTGGGTGCCACCACGATCCGCCCGGGTCGCTACAACGTCTGGGGAACCATCATCGGCATCTTCACCCTGGCGGTGGCCATCAACGGCTTCACCTTCCTGGGTGCCGAGGCCTGGGTCCAGAACGCGTTCAACGGGCTCGCACTCGTCCTGGCCGTGGCGGTCTCGACGCTCATGGGGCGACAGCGGGAACGCAAGGCGAAGCGGCTGCTGATGGATACCGACGACGTCCCGCCCGCACCCGAGCCCACGAGTGGTCCCGGAGAGGCAGCGGCGAAAGCCACGCCGAGTCACGCATAGCCCGCCACACCAACGACGGCCCGCGAGCGCGGGTCGTCCTACGGACTCACTGCAGGCCAGCCTCGGGCCAACGCTCAGCAGCGGTCCGAACCCCGCATCACCAACGGTTCGACCAACGCAGATTCCACACCACAAGGAGCAACGATGAGTGTTCAGGTTAGTCTCAAACGCCTGCTGGGGATGGGGGCAGCGCTCGTGCTGTTCCTTCCTCTGGCGGCCGCATGCGGCAACGACTCGAGCTCGGCCTCAGGGTCGAGCTCGGCCAAGGCGCCGGCAGACGTCGGCGGCGACTGGGCGGACAAGATCGCCACCTCCTTCGTCGGTGAGGTTCCCACGACCGGCCCCGCGCCGGCCAAGAACAAGTCGGTGTGGTGGATGGGTTGCGGCAACGCCGTCCCCGACTGCAAGACCTTGTCGGACGCCGGCGGCGAGGCGGCCAAGCTGCTGGGCTGGGACTTCCACGTGGCCGACGGCAAGGTCAACCAGGGCGGGGGATACGCGGCCGCCGTGCGTACGGCGCTCGCCGCCAAGCCCGACGCCCTGGTGATCCAGGGCATGGACTGCTCGGTCATCCAGCAGCCGCTCCAAGAGGCCAAGGACCAGGGCGTGCCGGTGTTCGGCCTGCAGTCCCTGGACTGCTCGGAGATCGACCCGTCGCAGCCCTCGCTGATCCCGGTCAAGATGCAGTACCACAAGGACGCCGAGACGGTGCAGGACTACTACGAGGCCATCGGCAAGAACGCCGCGGCATACCTCATCGGTGCCAACGACGGCAAGGCCAATGTCATCGCGAACCTCGGGAAGGGCGGCTTCTACGAGTACATGAACAAGGGCTTCCGCGACGAGATGGCGACCTGTGCCAAGTGCGAGATCCTGAAGGAGGTCAGGTGGGCAGATGCTGACACCGCCCCGAACGGCCCCTGGATCCAGGCTTTCACCGTGGCACTGGCCAAGAACCCCAACGCCAACGGCGTCTTCATCCCGTTCGACTCACTCATGATCGGCTCCGGCGGCAAGCAGGCCATCAAGGACAGCGGTCTCGACCTCTGGCTGGTCGGTGGTGCCGGCAACCAGGCGGAGCTGCTCCAGTCCGTGCGGGACGGGGAGAAGGTGGCGCTCACCAACGCGCAGAGCTTCCGGCAGCTGTCCTTCGGTGCCATGGACAACCTGAACCGCTACTTCGCCGGTGAGAAGCAGGTGCCGGAGGGCATCGGTCCGACGCTCATCGACGCCAAGCACAACCTTCCGGCCAAGGGGAAGTTCTTCGACGGCTCGACCGACTGGCTGGCTGGATACAAGAAGCTGTGGGGCGTCTCCTGATCGCTGATCCACGCAACTGACTGCTGGTGGGGTCCGCCTGTGACGGCGGACCCCACTGGCGCAACACGAGGAGTCAACATGAACGACAGCAACGTGCTCGACGTGCTGGTCGCGAAGCAGCAGATCATGGACGCCATGGCCCGCTATGCGCGCGGCATCGACCGCCGCGACGAGGAGCTGGTCAGGTCGGTCTACCACGAGGACTCGATCGACGACCACGGCTTCGGCAACGACTCGTCCGGTTGGGGCCTCGCGGCCAAGGTGCGCACGGACGGGACGGGGTTCCCGGTCGAGTGGGTCAGCACCACGCATCTGCTGGGCCAGCACTACATCGAGGTGGACGCGGACAGCGCAGTCAGCGAGGTCTACTTCCACTCGACCCAGTGGCTGCGCGACCCGGAGGGAGTGGCTTGGCGCACCGTCAGCCAGGGCCGCTACCTGGACCGGTGGGAGCGCCGGGACGGGGTGTTCCGCATCCTCAAGCGCACCGTGGTCTATGACGGCGAGATCCACTCCGAGCCGGTGCGGACCCCCTGGGTGGGCCCGGACCACGACAGGCCCAAGGGTGTCTGGGGTGGGCACTCGATCCCCGAGGAGGCCGTGGCCCGCACTGTCTTCGGACGTCCGGACGCGCAGGACCACAGCTACACCCTGTTCACCGTGCGATCCTGAACCGTTGATCCGTCGACGCGGCCGGTTTCGTCAGAGGCGTGCTGGTCAGAGGTCGCGCGGGGGCACGACTGACATCAGGCCCCCGTCGGCAACGAACTCCGAGCCGGTGCAGTATGAGGCCTCTTCGGAGAGCAGGAACGAGATCACCTCGGCGAGCTCGCGAGGATGCCCGGTGCGGCCGAGGGCGACGTTCGCGGGTTGCTGGCCGGCCTCCGACTGCTCGACCCAGTCCGGTCGGCTGAGCGGGGTGTCCACGTAGCCGGGGAACACGCTGTTGACGCGGATCCCGTAGCCACCGAGCTCGTGCACCAGCGTCTGGGTGAGCCCGCGGATCGCGTACTTGCTCGTGGAGTAGGCGACGTTGCTGCGCAGGCCTCCGAGCCCGGCGCAGGACGAGATGTTGACGATCGAGCCGTGCCCGCCGGCGCGCATGGTTCCGAGCACCGCCTTGATGCCGAGGAACGGGCCGATCGTATTGACCGTGAGCACCCGCACCATCTCGTCGGCATCGGTCTCGACGAGGTTGTGGCCGGTGGCGATCCCGGCGTTGTTGACCAGCCCGTCGATGCGCCCGAACCGGTTCAGGGCGGCTGCCACGCAGGCGTCCCAGGACGCTGCGACGGCAACGTCGAGGGGGAGCGCCAGTGCTCGCTCGCCCAGCTCCCCGGCACGGGTCTGCGCGGCCGGGACGTCGAGGTCTCCCAGGACCACGCTGCCGCCCTCGCGCACCACGGCTGCGGCCGTAGCGGCACCGATCCCGTGGGCGGCGCCGGTGATGAGGACGACGCGACCGGTGTGTCGCGCCGTCATGAGGTGGGGATGTCGCGGAACGGGATACCGCGATCGACGCGCGGTCCGGGTGGGAGCCCAAGGACTCGCTCCGCGATGATCGTGCGCTGGATCTCGTTGGAGCCGCCGGCGATCCGGTAGCCAAGGGCCCCGAGGACGTGGCTGTTCCAGCCGAAGGTCTCCGGATCCCCGGTGTCAGCCACCAGGCGGGGGCCGAGGATCTGAGAGACCGCCTCGCTGATCTGCACCATGCCCTCGACCCACTGCAGCTTGCGCATCGAGCCCTCGGGGCCGCGGGGGAGTCCTCGGCTCCGATCGCTCAGGTCGCGGGCGACGTTCACCTTCGCCAGCAGGTGACGGGCATAGACGTCGGCCAGCAACGGCCGCACGACCGGGTCGCTCGTCTTGGACATGGCCGCGGCGAGGCTCAACACCTGGATCCAGGATCCCCCGAGCGTGGTGTCGTCCCCCGAGGCGTCGCGCTCGAAGCCGAGCATGGTCGTGGCGACCTTCCAGCCGTCCCCGACGTTACCCACCCGGTAGTCGTCCGAGACCGGGACGTCGTCGAGGAAGAGCTCGTTGAAACAGGCCCCACCCGTCATCTGCCGCAGCGGCCGGATGTCGACCCCGGGGGTGTCGAGCGGCAATAGGAACGCGGTGATCCCGGCGTGCTTCACCGCATCCACGTCCGTGCGGGTCAGGAGCAGGCCGTAGTCGGCGAACTGGGCTCCGCTCGACCACACCTTCTGCCCGGTCACGGACCAGGTGCCGTCCGGCGAGTGCCTGGCGCGCGTGGAGATGCCGGCTAGGTCGGAACCGGCCGACGGCTCGGAGAACAGCTGGGCGCAGACGATCTCCGACCGGGCCAATGGTCCGACGTATCGCGCTTTCTGCTCCTCGGTGCCGAGCAGCCGGAGCATCGGCGCGACCAGGCGGGTGGTGATCGGCAGGAGGTCGTGGTGGGGGACGTCGTAGTCCGCTTCGACGGCCGAGACGGCGTCGGCGTACGCCCGGCCCAGGCCATGGCCACCGAAGGCTTCGGGCCAGTCGAGCCCGGCCAGGCGTGCCGACCACTTGGCTTGGAGCCACGCCCGTGCCTCGTCGAGCTGGACACGCTCCTCGACGTGTGACGTCTCCGGGAAGATCGCCACGCTCCACGGTTTCCCGGACCTGGCCGCGGAGTCCGCGCGCCGCGGTACGCGAGCCTCGAACCACTCCCGCGCCCGCCACGTTGTCTCTTCGAGTGTCTCCACGTCAACGACCGATCAGAGGGACAGCGACTGCATGAGCCGCTCTCGATGGACGGCGGGCGTGCCCAGCAGGGCGCGTGACGCGAGGGCGCGTCGGTAGTAGCGGTGGGCCTGGTGCTCCCAGGTGAATCCGATACCCCCGTGCACCTGGATCGTCTCCAGGGCGGCTTGGTAGAACGCCTCCGTGCAGACGAACCCTGCGATGGAGGCGGCTTCTCGGAGTCGCTCCGGGTGGTGGACTGCGGACGCGATGGCGTACTCCACCGCCGAGACCGACGTGTCGATCATGATGGCGAGATCGGCCAGCCGATGCTGGAGCGCCTGGAAGGACCCGATCGGCTGACCGAACTGGTAGCGCGTCGTGGCATAGACGATCGTGAGGTCGAGCAGGTGACGGCTGGCCTCGGCCATCTCGCAACCGGTTCCCACGACGAGGGCGTCGAGCGCCGGCGCCACCAGGTCGTCGCACGTGCCGAGGTCACCGATGAGCCGGGCGGTCACCCCGTCAAGGGTGAGCGTGGCCTGGGGCCGGGTGGGATCGACGACCTCCATGGTCGTCCGGGTGAGTCCACCGGCACCCGCCTCGACGAGGAACCAACCGTGGGCACCGTTGTCCGTCCGTCCCAGGAGCAGGATGCGGTCGGCGGCGATGCCGTCCACGACGAACGGCTGGACCCCGCTGAGCTGCCAGCCACCGTCGGCTCCGGTACGGGCGGCGACGGCGGAGCTTCCCAGCGCCGGAAGAAGGCGATCGTCGCCGAGGGCGACCGCCACGATGGAGCTGCCCTCGGCGACGCCGGGCAGGATCGCGGCGGCGGCCGCCGCGTCGTTCGACTCGAGCACGACCGAGACGGCCACGACGCAGCTGCTGAGGAAGGGGACACAAGCCAGCCCGCGCCCGAGCTCGGCAAGCACGACGCGTGCCTCGGCCCAGCCCATCCCCAGCCCGCCGTACTCCTCGGGCACGAGGACCCCCGTGACGCCGAGGTCCACTGCAAGGGTGCGCCACAGGGGCTCGTCGTACTCCTCAGGTCCGTCGGCGACAGCAGCGACTCGCTCGGCGGGCGACTGGGATCTCACCACCGCGGCGACGGTCTCTGCCATCGACTGCAGGTCATCGGTCAGCTCGACGAGCTGCAGCTCGGGCGTGCTCGCGGAGAGGGTCGTCATGTGGCACTCCACATCTCGCGCAGGGCATCCTTGCGCACCTTCTGCATCGGGTTGCGCGGCAGCTCGTCGAGGAACCGCACCGACGTCGGCTTCTTGAAGCTGGCCAGGTGTTCCTTGGCGAAGGCCACGACGTCCTCCTCGCGCAGCGTCGACCCGGGGAGGCGTACGACGGCAGCGGCGACCGTCTCTCCCCACTTCTCGTGGGGGATGCCGAACACGGCGATCTCAGCCACGCCGTCGAGCTCGCGGAGCACTCGCTCCACCTCCGCCGGATACACGTTCGCGCCGCCGCTGACGACCATGTCCCGCTTGCGATCGACGATGTATGCGTAGCCCGCGTGGTCGATCCAGCCCACGTCGCCGGTCAGGTAGCGCCCGTCCTTGAAGGCCGCAGCCGTCTGCTCGGGGTTGTTCCAGTAGCCGGAGAAGATCGTGTCCTGCTCGACGGCGAACTCGCCGACGTGCTCGCGACCACGGGGCAGCTCGTTGCCGTCCTCGTCCAGGACGAACAGTCCGGTCGTGGGCCCCGGCCGTCCGACGGTTGCCCACCGATCCTCCGCGTCACCGAGCCCGACCACGTCGCTGCGGGTCAGGCAGGTGAGGGCACCCACGATCTCGGTCGCCCCCCAGCCGTGGAAGTACTTCTCGCCCACCAGCCCGATGATCTTCTGGATCTCGGCCGGGGTGGCCGCGGACGCGCTGTGGTTGAGCGTCTCGAGCTGCTCGATGACGTCGGGGTAGTTCTTGGCCTGGTCGACGAAACGGTCGATCAGCGGGCTCGGGCAGTAGGTGAAGGTCGTCCGGTCACGCCGCATGGTCTCGAACCACGAGTCGACGGTGTAGTCGCGGATGAGGTTCACCATCCCGCCTACGTAGAGGTGGGGGAGGATGATGGTCCACCACGGGGCGGCGTACCCCAGGCCGCCGATGAATGCGAGGTGGCTGTAGTGCGGGACGCGCAGCACGCCGACACTGGAGCGGATACAGAGCACCAGGGTCGCCTGATCCACCATGGCGCCCTTCGGGAACCCAGTGGTCCCGCTGGTGTAGCCGATGATGGCGAGGTCGTCGGGGGCCGCCCGGTGCACGGTCAGCGTCGTGTCGGCAGCGGCCAGGGCCGAGTCGTAGTCCAGGACGTTGCCGGCGGACGGACCGGACCCCCCGATGTGCAGGACGAGGTCAATAGCGGCCGCCTGCGACGAGCGCGCCAGGTTGGTGCTTACCCCGTCGGTGTGCACGACGGCCCGGGCTCCCGAGTCACGCAGCACGTGGTCGAGCTCGGAGGCCTTGAAGCCGGAGTTGACCGGCACCACGACCAGGCCCGCGAGGGTGATCCCGGCAATGACCTCCACGGCCTCGACGCAGTTCTCGAGCACCATGAGGACGCGGTCACCAGGTTCCAGGCCGTGGGCACGCAGCACGTTAGACAGCCGCGCGGCACGGTCGATCACCTCGCCGTACGTCCGCTCGCCGTTGTGCGACCTCACGGCGGTGAGGTCGGAGTATCGGCGGCCGCACCGCACGAACATGCTGCCGAGAGTGGTGTCCTGCACCGGTCGACTCCTTCTCTCCGCACATCGTCGCTGAGGCCTGTGCAACACCGGCCGCGGCAACTCTCGCACGAGAAACATCTATTAATCAAGCGCCCGGTTGACAAACTTCGACGGCGGCGAATAGCCTCGCGCTCGTTCCCACCAACCCGCTGGCCAGGTGGACGGCCCAAGAGCTAGGGGAAGACGATGGACGTCGGAGTCATGCTCCTCCTGACCGACGAGACAGCCTCGCCTTTCGCCGTGGCGCGGGCTCTCGAGGTGCGCGGTTTCGAGTCCCTCTTCGTGGGCGAGCACACCCATATGCCGGCACAGCCCGAGGTCGACTACCCCGGGGAGCGCGGCGAGCTGCCACCCGGGGTCAACCGGAGCTTCGACCCCTGGACGGCACTCATGGCCGCTGCCACGGCGACCGAGAGGCTGAGGCTGGGCACCTCCATCTGCGAGATGGCGGTCTACGACCCGATCCTGCTCGCCAAGGTCATCTCCTCGGTCGACCGGCTCTCGAGTGGACGCCTCGTCGTCGGCTCCGGCTACGGGTGGAACGTCCCGGAGATCAGCAATCACGGTGTGAAGTTCTCCGAGCGCCGCGAGGTCCTCCACGAGAACCTCGAGGCGATGACGGCGATCTGGACCCAGGAGGTGGCCAGCTATGCCGGGGAGCACGTCGCGTTCGAGAACATCCTGTGCTGGCCGAAGCCGCTCCAGTCGCCCCGCCCCCCGATGCTCCTCGGCGCCACCGGGCCCAAGGGCCTCGCCGCCGTGGCGCGCTACTTCGACGGGTGGATGCCGACGGGATATGACAACTTCGTCAAGGGACTCCCGCTGCTGCGGCAGGCGTGTGACGAGGCAGGTCGCGACCCGAGCACTGTCAGCATCACGGTGACGGACAGGCACCCCGACGCCGAACGACTGGCCTTCTACGCCGAGAACGGGGCGGATCGCCTGATCGTGTCCAAGGTCATGACCCAGTTCACCCCGACCAACCTCGACGCCGAGCTCGATGTTCTCGCCGACGTGGTGTCGGAGCACCTCAACCCCTGAGTCAACCCCGACCCGTCCCCATGGGTCCGAACCGTAGGAGTCATCGTGGCGTGGGATTTCGAGACCGACCCTGAGTTCCAGGAGCAGCTCGACTGGATCAAGGACTTCGTGCGAGACGAGGTCGAACCGCTGGACCTCGTCATCAGGAACGTCTGGGATGTCAGCGACCCGGTTCGCAACGACCTGATCAAGCCGCTTCAGGACGAGGTACGCCGTCGCAAGCTGTGGGCGGCGAACCTCGGGCCCGAGCTCGGAGGCATGGGTCTCGGCCAGGTCAGGCTCGCCCAGATGAACGAGATCCTGGGCCGCACCGTAGCCGGTCCGGTGGTCTTCGGAAGCCAGGCGCCCGACTCGGGCAACGCGGAGATCCTGGCGCACTTCGGCTCGCCGGAGCTCAAGAGCCGATTCCTCGATCCGCTGCTGCGCAACGACATCGTCTCTGCCTACTCGATGACTGAGCCGGCCGGCGGCTCGGACCCGACCAGCTTCGCCACCCGGGCCACCCGGGACGGCGACGAGTGGGTCATCAACGGTGAGAAGTGGTTCAGCTCCCACGCGAACCTGGCCGACTTCCTGATCGTGCTCGCCGTGACCGACCCGGACGCCGCCCCGCACTCGCGGGCGTCGATGTTCGTGGTCCCCAGTGACACTCCCGGCATCAACATCCTCCGGGGGGTGGCCCCGTGGGGACACCCCGAGAGCGACGCCACGCACTGCTACGTCCGCTACGAGGATGTCCGGATCCCGGTCGGCAACCTCCTCGGCGAGGTGGGCAAGGGCTTCCACGTCGCTCAGGTCCGACTCGGGGGCGGCCGCGTGCACCACGCCATGCGAGCGGTCGGGGTCGCCCAGAAGGCCTACGACATGATGGTGGAGAGGTCGGTCAGTCGCGCATCCGGGACCGGTGTGCTCTCCGGTCGCCAGCTCGTGCAGGAGATGATCGCCGACTCCTGGATCGAGATCGAGCAGTACCGCCTTCTCGTCATGCGTACGGCGTGGCGCATCGACAAGTACCAGGACTACAGCCGGGTGCGTGCCGACATCGCCGCCGTGAAGGCCACGATGCCGGTGATGCTGCGCAACGTCGTCTCGCGATCCATCCAGGTCCACGGCTCGCTGGGCATCTCCACGGAGATGAGCCTCGGCAAGTGGCTCATCGAGAGCTACGAGCTCGGCCTCGCCGACGGGGCGACCGAGGTGCACAAGCTGAACCTCGCCCGGGAGCTGCTGAAGAACGCTGTACCCGCGCCTGACCTCTTCCCCAGCCAGCACCTGTTGCGTCTGCGTGCCGCGGCCGAGGCGAAGTACGCCGACCGGCTCGAGTCGAACTTGACGGTGCCGCCGCTCGGTGTCGTGAGGTGACGGTGTCCGGGGTTCCGAGCACGATCGAGGTCGCTCCGGTCCGAGACGGGGAGGACCTCGACTGGGGCTCCCTCGAGTCCTATCTGCGCCGCGAGATCCCGGACCTGGACGGACCGTTCTCGGTCCTCCAGTTCCCGCACGGGTCGGCGAACCTCACCTACCGCGTGAGCATCGGCGACCGCCAGATGGTGGTGCGTCGCCCCCCGATGGGTCACATTGCGCTCGGGGCCCACGACATGGGCCGGGAGTACCGGGCGCTGGCGGGTTTGTGGGCGGCCTACGACCGGGCGCCGCGGCCGCTGGCCCACTGCGGCGACCCGGGCGTGGTCGGGGCCGAGTTCCTGGTGGTGGAATACCGTCCAGGAGTCGTCATCCACGACGTCGAGTCGGTGCCCCCGGCGTTCGCGGAGACGCCCGACCACGGTCGGCGGCTCGGCTTGGCGGTCGTGGACGCACTTGTCGACCTGCATCTGGTGGACATCGAAGCGACGGGGTTGGCTGCCCTCGGACGCCCCGACGGTTTCCTCGAGCGGCAGCTGCGTGGCTGGTCGGCGCGATGGGAGGCCGTGGCCGAAGCGGGGCCGCCGCATCCGGTGATGACCGCGCTGGCCACCCGTCTGCTCCGTGACACTCCAAGGTCGCCTCCGCCCACCGTGGTGCACAACGACTTCAAGCTCAACAACTGCCAGTTCTCAGCGGTCGATCCCAACCGGGTCACATCCGTCTTCGACTGGGACATGGCCACCGTCGGAGATCCCCTCGCGGATCTCGGCACGCTGCTCAACTATTGGCCGGACCCCACGGGGGACGACTCCCGCCAATGGGTCGCCTTCCCCGGCCTCGAGCCCTTGGGCCTGCCCCCCCGGGAGTCGGTGATCGAGCATTATGCGGCGGGCACGGGGATCGATGTCGAAGCGGCCCCCTGGTACGAGGCCTACGGCGCCTGGAAGACGTGCGTGATCATGCAGCAGCTCTATGCGCGCTGGGCGCAGGGCGAGACGACCGACGAGCGCATGGGGACACGCGCGGACCGACTGGACCGCGTCGCTCAGCGGGTACTGGAGCTGCTCGAGGAATGGAGACCCTGATGGTGGAATTCGACCCGGCTATCCGCGAGGCGGACGAGACGGTGCTGGACGTGGCCTCGGACTTCGCCTTCCTCTCGTGGACGGTCACCGACCGCATCGCCATCGTGTCGCTGGCCCGCAAGCCGGTGAACGCGGTCAACCAGCGCATGTACCGCGAGCTCCACCGGTTCTTCACGCAGACCCGTCGCTTCGTGCCCGACGCGTCGGTGGTGGTCGTGCTGGCCGAGGGACCCCACTTCAGCGCGGGCAACGACCTGTCGGAGTTCGCGAGCATGACGTCGGCCAACGCGCGGGAGCGGCTGTACCACGCGCGTGAGGCCTTCTACGCGATCATGGACTGCCCGCTGCCCACGGTCGCGGCGATCCAGGGCGTGGCGGTGGGCACCGGGATCGGGATCTCGTCCTCCTGCGATGTCGTGATCGCTGCCGACGATGCGCGCATCGGTCTGCCCGAGGTGAAGATGGGAGTCATGGGTGGTCCTCGCCACCTCGCACGGATGTTGCCGCAGCATCTGGTGCGCTACATGTTCCTCACCGGCGAGCTTATGCCAGCCAAGGAGATGGCGCGGCTGGGAGGCATCCTCGAGACCGTGCCCGTGGAGAGGTTGCACCAGCGGGCCCTCGAGATCGCCGGGCTGATCGCACGTCACGACCCCGCGGTCCTGGCTGCGGCCAAGGCCTCGCTCAACGAGGTCGAGGAGCTGCCCCTGCGCGTCGGCTACGAGAGGGAGCAGGCGATGACGCTACGGATCGCGGATGAGCCCGCCGGCAAGGCGGCGATCGCGAGGTTTTTCGAGGGAGGTCGATGACACCGGTGTCGGGAACGCTCGACAGCCTGTCGTTCGAGGCTCTGTCTCCTGTTGCGTTCCTGGAGCGGTCCGCCCGCGTCTTTCCCGATCGACTTGCTGTCGTCTCGGACGGGCTGCGCTTCACCTATGCGGAGCACTGGGACCGTGCCCAGCGGCAGGCAGGGCTGTGGCACTCGGTGGGCATTCGTCCGGGTGACCGGGTGGCCGTGCTGTCGCCGAACACCCACGTCCTGCTGGAGTCCCACGTGGGCGTGCCCCTGGCCGGGGGGGTGCTCGTGGCGCTGAACACGCGATTGAAGCCAGGTGAGATCGCGGGCATCCTCGAGCACAGCGGAGCGAGGGTTCTTCTGGTGGACGGTGAGCTCGAGAGCGTGGCGCGCAAGGCGACCGCCGCCATGGTCCCGCGCGTCCTCGTGATCGTGGCGGGGGAGGACTACGAGGAGCGGTTGATGCGGTCGTCGGCCGTGCGCGTCCACCTGGAGGACGAGCGAGCACTGCTGGCCATCAACTACACCAGCGGCACGACCGGGTCGCCGAAGGGCGTGATGTACCACCACCGAGGCGCGTACCTCCAGGCCCTCGCGATGGCGCTCCACGCGCGGCTGGACCTGGACTCCCGCTACCTGTGGACCCTGCCGATGTTCCACACGAACGGATGGTGCTTCCCCTGGGCGGTCACGGCAGCTGGTGGCGTCCACGTGTGCCTACGACGACCCGATGCCGATGCCGTGTGGCACGCGATCGCCGAGGAGGGCGTCACCCATCTCTGTGCCGCCCCGACCGTGCTCTCCTCGATGGAAGCGCACCCGGGCAGACCGACGCATGCTCCCCGGGAGATCCTCGCGATGACGGGCGGGGCGCCGCCGACCCCGTCGCTGCTCGAGCGCTTCGACGACTTGGGAGTCCGGATCGTCCATCTCTACGGCCTGACCGAGACCTTCGGGCCCGCCGTGATCTCCGAGTGGTTCTCCGAATGGGAGGATTTGCCCGCACCGGAGCGAGCGGTCCTCCGGGCGCGACAGGGTGTGCAGAACGTCGTGTCGCAGCGCGTCCGGGTGGTGGCGGCTGACGGGACCGACGTGCCAGCCGACGGGCTCACGCAGGGCGAGATCGCGATGCGTGGCAACAACGTCATGCTCGGCTACTACAACGACCCGCAGGCCACTGCCGCGGCCGCGCCGGACGGGTGGTTCCGCACCGGAGACATCGGGGTGCTGCACCCGCGCGGCGTGGTGGAGATCCGCGACCGTGTGAAGGACGTGATCATCTCCGGCGGCGAGAACATCGCCTCGGTCGAGGTCGAGAGGGCGCTGGCAACCCACCCGGCCATTCTGGAGGTGGCCGTGGTCGGTCGGCCGGACGAGAAGTGGGGCGAGGTGCCGGTCGGCTACGTCACCGTTCGCGAGGGCTTCGACGTCGGCGAGGCGGAGCTGATCGCCCACGTGCGCGGGCTGCTGGCGAACTTCAAGGCACCCAAGTCGATCACCTTCGGCGATCTTCCGCATACGTCCACCGGCAAGATCCAGAAGAATCTGCTGCGGGAGTCGACGATCACCGTCGAATGACCTCGCTCGGCACGGTACTCGCCGACGGTCGCCGCTGTCCTCTCGCTCCGCACTACTCGCTCTTGTCGCCGATGAGCGTCCCGGCAGCGACCACGCCGAGCTGCGGGTGCTGAGGCTGCCCGGACGGTCGTTCGTCGGCGGCGGTCGCGAAATGGTTGGTGCAGCGCCGGCGACACGTCCATGCTGAGTCAGGACGCGAGCTGTGCCTCGTGGTCCAACGGAGGTCTGTCGTGAAGCAATCATCGTTGTCGGACTTGCGGTGCTCAGCCTCAGCACGGCGTGCGGCTCGAACAACCACGCAGTAGCGACAGCTCAGCCATCGTCGGCCGTCTCGAACCCCGCCGGCACGCCGGCTCGAGGCCTTGTCGGAAGGTGGGAGCGGGTAGTCACCTGCCAAGAGCTGACCACTGAGTTGCGAAGGGCCGGCCTCGGGCCGCTGGTGAAGTACGCGTGGTCGGGCCAAACGTCATCAAACGGTCAGCGGAGCTTCGCGGCAGGAAGTCCGCGACCCAGCGAGGGCCATCCGTGCCCGGGCGCGATCTCGCGAGAGCACTCACACTTCTTCGACCGGTACGGTCAGTTCGGGTCTCTCGATTGGCTCGGACAACAAGTCGATGACGGCCGATACAAGCTGGTGGGCGCGAACGCCGTGATGATCGGGCAGGTGACCTTCCACTACCGACTCGCGGACCAGGACACCGAGCGCTTCCACCGCACCCTCGCCGACGGCTGGGCCTACGCCCGCCACTACACCTCAGAAGACGAGCGCCGAGCCGCCCTCCCAGGCTGGATCCACTTCTACAATCACCACAGGATCCACTCCGCCATCGGCGGCACACCCACCAGCAGGCTCAACAACCTGCCTGGACATCACACCTAGTCCTGGCTAACTCCTGCCTGGCGATTGCCGGCAAGACATCGGAGACGCTGGAAGTCACCGAACAGCATCGTTCACGCCGCCCGCCTCGGCGACCCACCAAGCTCTGTCCAGAAGCCCCGGCCGAACCAGTCTGCGGGATCGGTGTCGCGTAGGTGCTGGTAAGGACCCACTGCTGACCGCCTGGATCGATGACTGTGGCTTGGCGGACTCCCCAAAGTCGAGCAGCTGCCCCTCCACTAGTTCACCACCGGTGGTGACCAGCTGGCGCACGTGGCGGCCAGGTCGGCGACGAAGACTTGGGTAGTGCTGATGCTCCTCGCCTGGGAATCGGTGCGTCGTCCCAGCAGCACAATGAAGCCGTCCCTCTCTAGTTCTGAGTGTCCGACCCGTCCGTCAGGCAGGGTGGCGCGAACCATCTCGCGAAAGCCGAGAGTCTCGCACAGCCAGCAAGACGCATCAGCGACGTCGTCGTAGAACAAGCAGGGGATCACCGACCGGTAGCCGCGTGAAGGGTCATACATCGGACGACCTCTCCTACCGCGGGGCCTCCGATTGGCGAGGTTGGCTCCCTGCGAGTCGCCCAATGGCGATGTCGAAACCGCGCGCTCACGGCGCGTGTGAGCACCTTGACCTGCGCGCAGAGCCCGGGATCCCGTGGGCGCTTGCCGAAGTTGTCATCCGGGGGGCTGGCCCAGTCGCTTTGGACACAGGGGAGCCGAAATGCGCGATCACAACCGCTGGCGGAGTGACCCCCTCGAGTCATCTGCACACGAAGCGCCCGAAAGGCACCAAAAATCCCGAACTATTCGTCTTGTCGCGGTGTCCCACGGGGCGGCATCGGACCTGGATGAAAGGCTCAACATGCACAACTCTTCTAAGCTGCTCCTGGCGCTTGCGGCTGCTGGGGCGATCGCTGGGGGCGCGTCGGCGTTCACGGCTACCAGCACCATCGACAACGCTGCGGTGCACGTTGGCTCGGTGGCACAGTCGGTCAGCGGTGCGAACATCACCAACGTCGCGTACTCCTACACGCCGGAGAGCGACACAACGACGGCGATTTCGGCGAAGGCCGAAGAACTCCTGCCCACGAAGGCAGGTGTCGTGCGGGTCTCGATCAATGGTGATCCGCTGGAGACTTGCACAGTCAGCCAGACCGATGCCGATCAGGACGGCATCGACGATGGCGCAACAGACTTCAGCGACATCACGTGCGACATCGCTGACACACCCGGCGTGACCAGCGTCCGGTTCGTCGTCAACGGCTGAGGCCCACGTCTGGGGAGCGGCTTCAGCGTCGCTCCCCAGACGTCTGGGCGCCCATCATGCGCAAACTCGGCACTGCCATCGCCGGCATCCTCCTTCTCGTCGCGTACGTCGCAGCTCTTAGCGGCAGCGTGGCCTTCGTGCGGACCCACGGCAACAGCATGTATCCGGGAATCACCACCGGGGATCTTGTGATCGTGGGCGAGCGATCGGTCTACCACCCGGGCGACGTGGTCGCCTATCACAGCCGTGACCTGCGACAGGTCGTCCTTCACCGGATCAAGGCGATTCACGGCAACCGCTACACCTTCCGCGGAGACCACAACAAATACGACGACCCCGAGCGGCCCGAGGCCGAGGAGTTGATCGGCCGCGAAGTGCTCCACATTCCTGGCGGCGCCGTCTGGCTAGACCGCCTCAAAGCCCCTCACACACTCGCAATCATCGCCTTCGCGCTCGTGGCCGGCGGCGGGACCGCGACGAACAAAAGAAGGAAACCGAGGAAGAAGCACATGGCTCAACATGCGCGACCAGTTGCGAATCCGACCTGGCTTGCCGACCTGTCCCGCACCTCGGCGGCCGTGGCTGTGCTCGCGGTCGCCATCGGCATGAGCGCTGTCGTGCTGGCGGTCATCGCATGGACCAGGCCCACGACACGGCCATCACCAACACCCTTAGGCTCCGGACCCACACTCACGTTCTCGTACCGTGCCGAGGTTCCCCGCTCACCTGCCTACCAGGGAACCACCGTGATGGCACCCGACCCGTTGTTCCGCTCACTGGTCCACACCGTCCAGTTGAGCTACGCCTACATCGGGCGGCCCGGGACCGTCCGCCTGGATGCTGAGCTCTCGAGCGCAAACGGCTGGCACGCCCGCATACCGTTGCAGCCGACCACTCGCTTCGACCAGGCACGAACCCGCGGGCAGGTCGAACTCCATCTCGACGACCTGAACCGCCGTGCGGCTGCCGCCGCTTCGGTGATCGGGATGCCCGCCGACCAGGTGAGTGTCGCCGTGGTGTCGACCATCCGCTCGGCAGATGGGGGCACCTTCGCCCCGCGGCTCACGCTCGTGCTCACCCCCACACAGCTTCGACTAACAAGCGACAAGCCGCAGTTGGAGTTTCATGACAGTGCGGGACCCAGCCTCGGCGCTGCCCAGGCCACCAGCATCGAGATCGCTGGCAGCTCGGTGAAGGTGTCGGCCCTGCGAGTCGCCTCGCCTGGCACCGCTGCAGTCGCCTTGACTGTCCTGGTGGCCGTCGTGCTCGCAGGACGCCGTCGATCCGGGAGTGAGACGCTTGTCCCCGCACGCAAGTATCGCGGACTGCTCCTCGAGGTCGAGCCGATCATCAGTCCACCGGGCCGACCGGTCGTCGAGGTGACGGACTTCGTCGCGCTCGCAAAGCTCGCCACGCGCTACGGGGTGCTCGTGATGCACTGGACGCAACGCCACGAGCAGACCTTCGTAGTGCATGACGACGGCATCATTTATCGCTACCGCGTCGAGGGCACGCCCAGGAGCGCTCTATCGTCCCGAACTACGGCCCCAGCGGCATCGCTGAAAACCCGTCATTCGCCGGGGGCACTGGGCGAATCAGCTAGCCAGGTGTGAGCAACGAGGGCCTCGGTCACGCGCTCAGACCCAAGCTCGTGCTGTTCAGCGAGGTCAAACCTGGTCGCCAATGCAAGCAGCACCAGCATCCTGCGTGATTCTCGACCGTGTCACCGACCCAGCAACGCACGTCTGGGGAGGCCGGCATCCGCGGCTCCCGGCGGGCACGGTGTCCTGACCTGTTTCCGACAAACCATCCACAGACCCGCGAATGGCGCAATACGGATAAACCACTGCGTGCTTGTGTTACCGCTGTGCCTTCGACCCGTGCCTACCATGGCGTTGCCGCCCAGATTTCCTTGGCGGGTCGCGCCCGGTATCGCGAGGCACACGCGAGGTGGTCGACTGATAAGGAGGTTCGGCATGGCCACGGCAGCCCAACAGCCGACAAAACCGTGGCACCTCGAACAGCCATCGCGAGGTGGCCCCGAGCGGAAACACACTCGCGACCTCGGCGAGGCCGAGTTCATTGTCTCCCAGGCGTACCTTCCCCATCGTGTCTTGAGAACAGCAGCCGGTGAGATCGACATGGAGCTGGTCGGCGCGCGCATCGGCGAGGTCACGGCGGGGCTCTTGTCATATGGACAGACGATTCACCTCCAGACCGCGGACAGCACCCAGTTCCACGTGAACGTCACCCTGGAGGGGCGGGCCGCGTCGCGAAGCGGGAACGAAGACCCTCTCATGACGACATGCGGCCAGGCCGTCGTGTTCCCGGTGGGTGAGCCAGCACAGCTCACGTGGTCAGCAAACGCACGACACCTGTGCCTCATGGCTTCGCGGGCCTCCCTCGAGGGCGAGCTCGAGCAGCTGCTGGGAAGGAGCCTGCCAAAGCGGCTGACATTCGAACAGGCCGTTCGAACTGAGGTCAGTCATGAGTGGCAACCGGCCATCGAGCTGGTGCGCCAGGAACTCGAGAACCCAAAAGGTCTGCTGACCCGACCGGTGGTCGCTCGACACCTGGAAGGGCTACTTGTCGACGGCCTGTTGTTGACCCAACCTCACAACTATCAGGAGCTCCTGCATCGTGCTGCTGCACCCGGCCGGGCTGGCGCCATAGCGCGCGCTGCGGAACTGATGGAGGAACTCCCCAGCGAGCCCTGGACCGTCATCAGCTTGGCCCAACGCGTGCACCTGAGCGTGCGAGCGCTCCAGTACGGGTTCAAGCGGGACTTCCAGATGCCCCCCATGGCCTATCTCAAGCGAATACGGCTTCGACTTGCGCACGCGGCGCTCTCCGCTTCCTCGCCCGAGATCACCACGGTTCGAGCGATTGCCGTGGAATGCGGCTTCCTGCACATGAGCCGGTTCGCGGACATGTACCGCCAAGCCTTCGGCGAGCCACCTTCGCGGACGCTGAGTCGCCGACAGTAGCCAGGATGCCGCTAAGCGACCCCCGCTCGCTACGCGGAGCTGGGTGCAGTCGTCGATCGCTGTGTGCTGGTAGTAACGCTTCTTGCGGCGCTGCTGACCAAGTGGCTCGATGAACTTCACGTCGACCTGCAGCTGGTGTCCGGGGCGCTGTCTCTCCTAGCGCTTCCACCGGGTTTCGCGGCGCTTGTAGTGCTGGGAGCTGGGGAGTCGGCTCACGCCGACCCGGTGCAGTATCCGTCAGGCGCCAGAGGGGCTGATCTTGATCTGGTGGTACAGCGCCAGGTACATCGACATCTTGCCTGGCCCGAAGTGGTAGCGCTGCCGCAGCCACAGGATCTTCTCGACGACCTCGGCCTGGGTCGCCTTCGGCGAGTTGTGCGGGGCGCTGGATCGGTCCTTGGGTCCTTCGAGGCCTTCCTGTTCATAGCGTCCGAGCCACTTCTAGTAACAGTTCCTGCTGATGCCGTAGTAGCGGCAGGCGGCACAGGCGCTGCCGCTGACTTCTTCCACATCTTTGAGCACGGCGAGCTTGTGCTTGGCGCGCAAGCTCGAGTTCTCATTCAGTCACAAAGATCTCCTTTGGATCAGGGACCCGGACTGTCAACAACCTCCGTCAGTTTCTAGAGATCGGCGCCCGTGGTGGCTGGGGCCGGGCCGCTGTCGAGGGCCAAGGTGAAGGTCCCCAGGTATTCGGCCGCGGGGGAGCCCGTAGTCGTGATGACGGAATCTGCTGCTCCCTGCTGGGTGTAGACCCGATCGGTCCAGTTCAGGGTGCGGGCGGTCCTGTTGTTCGAGTACGGCGCGACCTGGGAGACCGCAGCGTAGCGTGCGTGGGCCTCGCTGGTGTGTGCTCAGCCGTCCAGTCGTGGTGGTCTATGCCGCTGGAGAAAGTGCTGTGCCACGAGATCTTTGGCGGCGCAGCGGGGCTAGTGTCCGAAGCACTGGAGTAGCGCTGCGCCGGTCGGGCGTCGATTCGATCCGTGGCGATCCAGAGTGGGTGATGAGCATGGCTGGTCCGAAGAGAGTCGCCGTCCTACGACTGCTGTGGGCGCCGGGTCCGCCTGTTGCGGACGAGAGCCCCCAGCTGCAGTGGTCCGATGAGTTCTTCCACGAGGTGTTCCAGGCGAGCAACGGTTGGAGCCTGCGTGACTACTGGCTGCGTGCGAGCTTCGGTCTGCTCCAGTTGGAGTTCGACTTCAGCGTCGCCCACTGGTGGCGGTTCGGGGATCACTCACACGCGGAGCTCAAGGACAACCGCAACGGCATCCTTGCTGCGGCGCGTCAAGTCGTCGAGGGTGACAACGGTGTCTCGTTGGCCGGTTTCGACGCGGTCATCGCGTTCGTGCACGCGCCCCCCTCCAACGCCGGGGCTTGTGGTGGTGGAGCGGTCTTCGACCAGGGTGGGTCGATGGCCTTCTTCCAGCACGAGCTCGGCCATGTCCTTGGTTTCGAGCACTCCTTCGGGCCGTTGATACCGCCACCGGACGAGTTCGGGTCGCTCTACAACGACCCGTACTGCGTCATGGGGTACACCGGCTTGCAGTCGCACGCCCTGCCGGTGCCGCCGGCCTTCGCGAGCTTGACGAACATCAACTCCGGCTTCTGGACGAGCGAACGTCGGCCCGCGGCCGCCTCGCTGTACCGCAGGTTCACCGGCACTCCAGACTTCGTCGACTCCGGATGGGTTACCCATGCTGAGCCCGGAGCGCGACTATGGGTCGCCGCTCTGAGCGAGGTCGTTACAACGGCCCCGGTGCTTGCTGTCCTACCGTTGTCCATCGGCCACAGTCAGCTCACGATCGAGTACCGGACCCAGAGCGCGGACGACGCCGGTGTGGCTCCGGGCGTGGTGATCCATTCGATCGGTGCCCACGACGTCGGGGTCGGCCGAAGCGAAGTGGATCCCCCTTGGTTCGAGACGGTGCTGCCGCCCGTGGTGGGCGCTTCGGCGGATGTTCTGGGGGTGCACCTCGAAGTCGTCACCGTGTCCACGGGAAGTCCCGGGGGCATCGAGGTCCAGACCAGCACCCAGTCGACCCGAACCCACATCTTCAACGAGGGTGACCAGGAGGGTGTGAGCCACACCCGATTGGGACGCACGAGTGCTCCGTTGCCGGTCACGCCCGTGGGCGTCGTGGCCGACGGGGCTCCCCATACGCACCTCGGTGCCGGCCCGCGGCGACTTCAGTAGTCGAACGACCCTCAGCGCCCACAGCCGTAGAGCCTGCGGCTGTCGCCGCGGGCGTCGGACGCGAGCACGCGGCGCATGGTCAGGCGGCATGTGGACGCGGCGCATCCCGGATCGGACGTCCTACGCAGCCCCGGGCAACGGCACCATCTGCTGGGAGACTCCGTCGTCACATCGCGCCACGGCCTCCGCGAACACTGCGGCGTGTGCGGATGATCGCGCCCTCCACCGCGTCAGGGACACGCTGTTGGCCCTCGAGTTCCTCGCATCTTCCGATCGGTTCTGAAAGCAACCACGTCACGCGAGCGGGACGCGGGTTGCCGAGCCGTTGGACGCCTTGACGTCACTTCGAAGCGTCTCCCCCCTCCCCCCGTAGAGGGGGGAGACGCTGCGGTTTGCGGCGCCTCTCCTTCCCCCCGTGGAGGGGGAGACGCTGCTTGCTTCCGGCGTCAATCCGTTGCACTAGCCGCCTGTGTCAACCGAGATCGAGTGCGTGTGGCGGTCAGGAGTCCGGCGTAGACGCGGCCGGCGCCGGCTCACAGTCCCTGTCGTGGTCCCTGCGCCGCTAGCGCCCGTCGATGGCGAAGGGCCGGTGGGTGAGCCGTGTAGGCAGGGTCAACCAGGCCAGGTGCGGAGCAATGCGGCACGACTGTGAGGCACTGTGTGATCCCCAGCAGCGAATCGATCAGCACTCAGCGCGGCGCCAACGTCAGAATTGTCAAGGACCGCCAGGGAGGGCGCCACGCAACCCGATTCACTGACCGACGCTGGCCCGTGTCCCGGAGCGCAGGGAGCGCCAGGAGCGCCGGGAGCCCCAGGAGCGGTCGGCGCCTGCGCGGGGCCCTGGGGAACGGCCCTCGAGCCCTTGATCATGTTGCCGCGACCAGCTCCGGCATCAGCGGTTGCGACAGCAGCTGCCCAACGAGTGACGGACTCCGCCCCTGCCACGCTCCCACAAACGGCCGGCGAGGCCACCTGAAGTGCGACAGTAACGACGGCAACAGGGCTTCCAGGTACGGCCGATGGCTCAGCAACCTCAACTACCGGCTCAGTAACCGGCTCGACGACCTCGACCACGGGCTCGGTGACCGGCTCGGTGACCGTCTCGACCACGGGCTCGGTGACCGGCTCGACCACGGGCTCGGTGACCGGCTCGACCACCGAATCGGTGACCGGCTCGACCACGGGCTCGGTGACCGGCTCGGCTACCGGCTCAGCCACTGGCTCAGCAACTCGCTCGGTGCTCGGACGGGTGACCCGCTCGGCGACGGGCTCAGCCACCGGCTGGACCGTCTCGGGGACGATCTGCGACTCGATCCCGCTGCTCACAGACACCTCGCCTGGCGGACCGGAGCCTTCTTCGGCCTCGGCCGCGCTGGTCGCGAGCAAGAAGGCGACGAAGGTCGCCCCTAGGAGGAGGACCAGACGGTAGAAGAGCCTCAGGGTCGGTGCAGCCGAGAGCCACTCGCAAGCTGCCGCCTGCGCGTCAACACGTCGCCGCCCTGTAAGGAGCATGGGTCAACTATCGGGCGTCAGGCCCTTTCCGGCACCCCGACAGAGACCATGAACTAGTCCACCCTTTGACGGAGTGCAAGGTTTCGCAAACACTCATCTGAGCAGTCATCTCGGGTGTCTCGTCCCCCCGTCGATGACACTCGGGATGGCTGCCTTGAGCCATGACGGGTGCCGGCGTGGGCGCAGCTGCCCGGGGCCGACCCAACTCGGCGGCGTGCGCCTCGTTCAGAGCGCGGCAGTGATGCGGACCGGTGGGCCCCGCAGTCAGAAAATGAGATCATCAACGAGCAAGGCCAGGCCCAGTGTGCGGACCAAGACGTCCGCTCGTCCGCACGACCGCACACTATGCGGCAGATGCGGACGACTCACCCGTCAAGGGCTTTGGTTGCCGACGACTCCTACGTCTGGCTGACAGTGGGCTCGACGAGACCAGCGTCTCAACGGCACCGGGTATAGGGTCGATGCGCTTCGTGGCCAGGAAGTGGTGAGGAACTCTTTCCATGGTGCGAAGCAGGAGATCACCGAGGGCATGAGCGCGTTGGTGCCCGGTTCCAAAGGAGGAACCCATGAACACCACACGCTCGGGCGGGCTCGTGCTCGCCACTCTCTTGGCCGTGATGGCGCCTACGACGGCCGCGGCCAACACCCACCGCGGCATGGACGCCGCCCAGGACGTCGTCCAGTTCCACGAGGACCAGACCACGACCCCCGTGCCTGACCGCGCCGACGGCGACATCCTGCGGACCTCGGTCCGGCACGGCAAGCGCCAGGTGACGCTGGCCATGAGCTACGCCAACCTGACTTCTCCAAGCTCCGATAACGAGTTCGGCATGCACATCTTCCGCATCCTCACGAACAGGCAACCCATCCGGGAGCTCCGCTTGGAGACCACGGCGACTCGGCCCTATGGAACTTTGACGATCGAGACGCCGAACGGTCATGCCGTCAAGTGTCGAGGTCAGCGCTGGACGGTCAGCTACGCCCGGCACTTCGTGAGAGTCTCGGTGCCGCGCCGCTGCCTCGGCCGCCCGAGATGGGTGCGCGTCGGCATGGCCACGGCCAAGGCCAACACCACCCGCTTCGCTGGCTACATCGACGACGCCGGCACCTCCGGCGCTCCGGGCCTTGAGCCCAAGTGGGGACCGCGGGTCTACCGCTGAACCTTTGGCAACCCCCCAAGCACACCCCTTGACACGGCCGGCGCGACGAGGTCACCTCTGCCATGTACTCGGCTTAGCGGACTCTGCGTGACCTCTGCGCCAAACCCGACGAGCGCACCGCGCTGGTCGCTGTCGGGGGCCCGACATCCGCTCCTCGGCACGATCGCGCGACCAGCGGCAGATGCGGATGCCCCGGCGACCAGAGCAAGCGGGCCGCTGGTAAGCCGACCAGCACGCGACCGCCGAGATCCGCCAAGAGTGGGTGTACTGGGAGTCGGTTCGATTCTGACAGGCGGCTTCAAGGTGGCTCTCTGCCCCGAGTGCAAGGTCACCCACGGTACTGAAGAACCCGTGACCGCTCTGTCATGAGAGCGCCTCTCTTCAAGACCGGCGGGCCAGTCATGATCCTGGCCACCGGTCCATCCCTTCACCGGGCGAGCGACGGCGCCTTTGCGAGCGCGCCGTGACCGCGTCCCTCGGAACGTCGGGCGGTCCAGCTCGCCAGCGCTGCCAGGCCGGCCCCGGCCACGGCGACGGTCGACAGCTTCGGCGCCCACCGCGTCGCTGCTGCCACGAGGTCCGGCGGGCTGTTCCGCTGGGGGTCTGACCCATGAGCCGACTCTGAGGGCTGCGCCGCGAGCCGGCCCGCGCCGAAGGCGTCGAGCATCGCGGGTATGAACGCCGCCATGTCCTGAGGTCCCCTGCTGGTGGTGAGGTTGCCCTCGCGCACGACCTCCTGGTCCAGCCACGTCGCCCCCGCGTTCACCAGGTCGTCCCGGATGCCGGCCCAGGACGTCAACGTGCGGCCTCGGAGGACCCCGGCCGAGGCGAGCACCCACGGTCCGTGGCACAGGGTCACCACAGGTTTGCCGTTCTCGACGAACTCGCGGACCAGCTCGCGCGCCGGTGCCGACTGGCGGAGCAGGTCCGGGTTGATGAACCCTCCCGGCACAAGAAGGCCGTCGTAGTCGCCGGCGCTGGCCTGCTCAACGGTTCTGTCAACGCGCACGCGGGTCGCCGGCAGGTTCAGATTCAGCCCACGGATGCGTCCTCGGCGGAGCGACACCACATCGGCCTTCGCGCCCGCCCCCTTCAGGGCGCGCAACGGCACCGTCAGCTCGACCTTCTCGAATCCGTCTGCTGCGAGGACCGCGATCCGGCGGCCCTTGAGGGCGCGTCTGCTGGACATGTCCACCTCCTGTGCTGGGTGTGATTGCGGTACCCATGCCCGCGAACACCACACCCGTGGGGTTCAGCCGTCCCAGGCTGTCCTCCACCGATGCGCGACCCCGCCGAGTGACCTCGGTCGAGCTGCTTCATCCGCCCCCGATGTGACGACTCGCTACGCCGAACGGCGAGCACCCGCGGAGGGTGACCCGACACCGTGAGGTCGTCAGTGCAAGGACCTGGTCGCTGCCCCGGCGACGCCGGACTGGCCGTCACCCGTCGATGATCTCACTGATGCGCCGCGCGAGGTCGACGTCGAGCTCGGTCACGACACCGCGAGCGTGCGTCCAGATACGGAACGTCGTCCGGTCGGCCTCCTCCTCGACCACGGCGTGATGGTTCATCGCCCGCTCGACACGAGTGATCTCGTCGCGTACCTCCTGGCCGACACCCGGGGGCAGGACGACGGTGCGTTCCAGTCCGCGTACGTCACCGGTCCAGCCGGGGAGGTCGGCCAGCGTCGCCGACACCTCCTCCGCCGTCAGGTCGGTGGGCCCGGGTTGAGCTGCTGTCGCCAGCCGGTCCGGGGGTGGTCCCTCACCAGGGGCGGCGAAGAGATCCCCGAAGCCCTCGGGAAGCTGCCCGCGCACGGTCTCAGCTGCAGGAGGGTCAAGGTCGGCGAGGGCCGAGAGCACCGCTTGGGCGAGGAAGCGGGCTCGTTCCGGAGAGGCGTCGAGCTCTGAAGCCACCGTCTGCAGGAAGGGGGTCGTGCCCTCATCCTCGGGCAGCGGTGCTGACCCACCTACGAGTGTGGCCAGCTGGGCGGGCAGGGTCGAGGCAAGCACCTCTCGCCCCGACACGTCGAGGCGTCGGGCGACGCAGACGAGGACGCTCTCAGCTGGCCGCTTGGCGGCAGCGGGACGGTCGAGTCCCGCCCGCTCCGCGACGGCTTCGAGAAGCTCGCGATGTGCCAGCACTGGAACTCACCTTGTTTCGACTCTCGTCGCCGTCGCGCCTCGCCCACACCAGGCCGTCACTTCATGCTGGGCACCCACGTCGCCGCTGGCAATCGGGCGATCTGCCGATGGCGCGGCTCCGAGCGTCGATGGGAAGCGGGCCGGCACATGAAGGGCTAGGTGTGATGCCCAGGGACGTTGGTCGAGATCGTGCGACGAATCGATCTGAGTCTGTAGACGGGTGAAGACCTCCCGATGTGGAGTGGAGCTACCTAGGAACCACTCTTCGACCAGGAGGTCT
>JAOPYC010000079.1 GCA_025964795.1 Marmoricola sp. | reverse complement strand
CCGCCCGCAGACCGCCGCGACGCGCGCGCGGGCGACCGCCGAGCGTGACGGCTCGCTGTGGCGCGCGGTGGCGGTCTCCAGCAGCGGGGCGGCGGCCTACATCCACGCTGCCCTGTTCCCCCACCACGTGGAGGAGGGGCTGCTGCTGGGGGCGTTCTTCCTCGTCTCGGCCCTGGGCCAGGCGGCCTGGGCCTGGCTGATGGCTCGGGCCGTCACCCGCGAGCTCCTCCTGGTCGGCCTCGGGGGCAACCTCGCCCTCATCGCCCTGTGGGCCGTCACGCGGACGGTCGGCCTGCCGTTCGGGCTGCTCCCCGGGCCCGAGGGCATGGGGGCCTGGGACGTGTGCTGCGTCGTGTGGGAGTGGGCCGTGGCTCTCGCCTGCGCCGTCGGCCTGACCGGGGACCAGCGCCGGTGGGGGCTCCCCCTCGGCGCGCTCGGCCGGCACGCCCTGCTCTTCCTGTCCGTGTCCGTCGTGGTGCTGGCCGTGCTCTCGCTCGCGGTCTCCCACGAGTAGTCCGCGAAGGATTGGAGAACGACCATGTCGTGGTGGATGTTGGGAGCCGTGTGCAACGCGGTCATCGCGACCGCCTACTCAATGATCGTCTTCGCCATCGTGCGTCCCCTGGTCAAGAGCGGACAGCTGCGCACCAACCCGATGGGCGCCGCGACGGCCGCCATCTTCCTCACCTGCGCGGTGCACCACGGCGCCCACGTGGTGCACATGCTGATGCCCTACGCCGGGCTCGACCAGACGAAGGGCCTGGCCATGCGCACCGCCTGGGGACCCGAGCTCGCCCTGTGGGACCTGGTCGGCGCGGCAGTCGGCGTCTACTACTGGACCCTCCGCGGCGGCTTCGGCCCGAGTGACGCCGGCCCGCAGCTGTTCACCGACCAGCACGAGCGCGAGCAGCGGGCGCTCGAGCTCAACGACGCCGTGCTCCAGGGGATGGTGGTCGCCCGTCTGGCCCTGGACCTCGGCGAACGGCGCCGTGGCCTGAGCGCGCTCGACGGTTCGATCGACGCTGCGAGCCGGATGATCACCGAGCTGATCGGCGACGACCGGGGCCATCTGGCGCGGCGCCCGTTGCGGAGTACGGCGGCCCTGGTCGAGCATGGCCCTGACCACGACCGCGAGGACGACCTCGACCTCCGGCCCCACGCTCGGGGCCGCCACGACCTGCCCGATGACCCACAGGCCCACGGAAGGCCCACCACACCATGAGCAGCCCAGCTCCCGACGAACCGTTGCGTTGCGTCGTCGTCGACGACACCCCCGACCTGCGCGACCTGATGCGGATGGCCCTGGAGCGGACCCGCGAGTTCGTCGTCGTGGGCGAGGCCGAGAACGGCCGTGAGGGCATCGACGTGTCCCAGGAGCAGCAGCCCGATATCGTCTTCCTCGACATCGCCATGCCGGTGATGGACGGGCTCGAGGCCCTTCCCCAGGTCCGTCGGGCCTGCCCCACGGCCACGATCGTGATGCTGTCGGGCTTCGGCGCCTCCGAGATGACCGGTCGTGCCCTCGAGGGGGGCGCCGACGGCTACATCCAGAAGGGACAGCCGCTCAGCGCCCTGCTGGCCCAGGTGCGCACCCTCGTCGCCAAGGCCGCGGCGGTCCGGGCCGGGGGCACCGTGCCGGAGGTCCGCGCCGGCGCCACGGGGACCACCGTGCCCGTGGACCCCCTGGACCTCGCCCCGTTCGGGTTCCTGCACGTCCGCGGGGGCCGCATCGTGCGTTGGAACCGCGAGGCCGGGCGCCTCCTGGGCGACCTCTCCACACCCGACCTCACCCTCGCCGTGGTCGCCCCCGAGCTCGCCGGACAGCTCGTCACCGACCCGACCCTCGACGGCAGCATCGTGCTGGAGCTCGGCGACCCGCCCCGCCAGATGGTCGCCACCGTGCGGCGCAGCGGCGAGGACCACGTGCTCTACCTCCAGGCCCAGGTCGGCGACGAGGCCGACCAGCTGCGTCGCGCCATCGCAACCGCCGCCCACGAGATCCGCGGCCCGGTCGGCGTGCTCATGGGCGTGGCGGAGACATTGACCCTGCACGGCAGTGAGCTGAGCGAGCCCCAGCGCGAGCGGATGCTCAGCGTGATCGGGCGCCAGACGAGGTCCCTGGACAACATCACCGCCGACCTGCTGGCCGCCGGCCAGGCCCGCCACGGCACCCTGGCGATGCAGATGGAGAAGGTGGACACCACCGCGCTGGTGCGCTCGGTCATCGACGACGGGTTCGACCTGACCCTGGTCGAGGAGAGCCCCTCCTACGTGCTCACCGACCCGCTGCGGTTCCAGCAGATGCTCAGCAACCTGCTCAGCAACGCCCGCAAGTACGGCGAGCCACCCTTCCTGGTCCGGGTCACCTCGCAGGGCACCCAGGTCTCCATCGACGTCGAGGACAACGGCCCTGGTGTGCCCGCGGAGTTCAGCCCGCGGCTGTTCCAGGAGTACTCCCGCGCCCCGGGGAACACCGCCCGCGGCACCGGCCTGGGCCTGTTCGTGGTGCGCGCCCTCGCCGAGGCCCAGGGTGGCAGCGTGAGCTATGCGGCGCGGGAGCCGCAGGGCTCGGTGTTCACGCTGCGCCTGCCCGCCGTACCTGCCTGACCCGTTCCCTTTCGTCCCACACGTCACCTTGTGTCACTCGGGGCCCTCCTGTTGCACAAACTGGGCAATCGTCGCACTCACGTTCCGAGCGGCTTTTCCACCCTCGGCGGCCCGGAACTAGTCCAGCATGCGGAGAGTTGAGTGGCACCGGCTCAATAATGTCGCGTTATTTCGGACATGTTCTCGGAAGATAGTCCGAAATAACCATCGCTCTTCAACTACCAATGCCGCTACAAAGGTGACAACCCCCCGTAACTAGCACAAGGAGTCAAAATGAGCAGGATTCGGATTCGCATCACCGCCGGCGTCGCTACCGCACTCGTGTCGGTCATGGCTGTGGGTGTTCTCGCCCCGGCCGCCGACGCAGCGACCAAGGCTCCGACCTCCAAGGCGATCCTGAAGAAGGCCATTCTCTGACCTGGCCGTCAGTCGCAGTTCTCGCGCCCACCGGGACGGACCCTCGA
>JAOPYC010000062.1 GCA_025964795.1 Marmoricola sp. | reverse complement strand
CTTGAGCTCACGACGCTCGAGCTCGTCGATCAGCGTGCCGAGGATCATCGCGCCGGTGGCACCCAGCGGGTGGCCCATCGCGAACGCCCCGCCGTTGACGTTGGTGCTCTCCGAGTCGATGCCCATGTCCTTCATGAAGCGCATGGCCACGGCCGCGAAGGCCTCGTTGATCTCGAACAGGTCGATGTCCTTGACCTCGAGGCCGGCCTTCTTCAGGGCCTTGTAGCTCGCCGGCGCGGGGCCGGTCAGCATGATCGTCGGGTCGGCGCCGGAGACGGCGGTCGCGATGATCCGGGCGCGCGGGGTGAGGCCGAGTTCGGTGCCGACCTGCTCGTTGCCGATCAGCATCAGCGCGGAGCCGTCGACGATGCCGGAGCTGTTGCCGGCGTGGTGGACGTGGTTGATGTTCTCGATCCAGTGGTACTTCTCCAGCGCCACAGAGTCGAACCCGGCCTGGTCGCCGATGCCGGCGAAGGACGGCTTGAGCTTGGAGAGTCCCTCGACGGTGGACTCCGGCTTGATGAACTCGTCGTGGTCCAGCACGGTCAGCCCGGTGTTGTCCTTGACCGGGACGATCTGGCCGGCGAAGCGGCCGTCGGCCCAGGCCTTCGCTGCGCGGTGGTTGGACTCGACGGCGAAGGTGTCGACGTCCTCGCGCGAGAAGCCCTCGATCGTGGCGATCAGGTCGGCGCCGATGCCCTGCGGGACGAAGGTCGTGGCGAACGCGGTCGCGGGGTCGGAGGCCCAGGAGCCGCCGTCGCTGCCCATGGCGACGCGGCTCATCGACTCGACACCGCCGGCGATGATCAGGTCCTCGAAGCCGCCTCGCACGCGGGAGGCGGCCTGGTTGACGGCCTCGAGGCCGGAGGCGCAGAAGCGGTTCAGCTGCACGCCGGCCACCGTGTCGGGGTAACCGGCCGCGAGCGCCGCCGTCTTGGCGATGTCGCCGCCCTGGTCACCGACGGGCGAGACGACGCCGAGGACGACGTCGTCGACCAGGTTCACGTCGAGGTTCGGGTTGCGGTCCTTGACCGCCTCCAGCAGCCCGACGACGAGATCGACCGGCTTCACCTCGTGCAGGCTGCCGTTCTTCTTGCCTCGGCCGCGGGGCGTGCGGAGCGCGTCGTACACGAACGCTTCTGTTGCCATGAATGTTCATCCCAACTTCTCGGTCGAGTCGGGTCGACTCGGCGGTGGTTCCTACGGGCTCATCGAACGGCTGGCTCGCGCGGGCCCAGGGAGGGGCGGCGACGAGCACTTCATTGTGACAGTAATGCTGTCATCGTCAATCCGGGTGCGATGTGGCTCAGATCACCCGACCCTTCGGTGACCGGGTAGTTCTGGCACGCCCTGGCCCGCTGAGCGGGCAGATCTGGCACACGGTGGCACGGCGACCGGGCAGTTTCGGCACGCGGTCCAGCCAGACCCAGGTCGGTGAGCTCGAGAGTGGGCGACCAAATCTGCCCGGTCGACGACGGACGGTGTGACAGAACTGCCCGCTCGACGTCGTACGACGTGACAAAAGTGCCCGGTCGGCGTCCTACGGCGTGACAGAACTGCCCGGTCAGTTCTCCTGGTCGGTGGGGCGGATCAGGACCTCGTTGATCGCGACCCGGCGGGGGCGGGTGACGATGAACTCGATGGTCTCCGCGATGTCCTCGGACTCCATCCGCTCCATGGCGTCGAACCGGGCCTTGAGGCCCTCCTGGATCTCGGGTCGGTTGTGCGAGCCGAGCTCGGTGGCCACGGCGCCGGGCTCGACGAGCGAGACGCGGACGTGGCGGCCGGTGACCTCCTGGCGCAGCGACTCGCTGAACGCGCCGACCGCGTGCTTGGTGGCGTTGTAGACGCCGCTGCCGTTGCGGGCCACCCGGCCGGCCACGGAGGAGATGTTCACCAGGTCGGCGACGTGGCGCGGTCCGCTCTCCGCGGCGGCGAGCAGGTGGGAGATGGAGGCGTGTGCGACGTAGAGCAGGCCCTTGATGTTCAGGTCGACCATCCGTTCCCACTCCTCGAGCGGGGCCTCGACGATCGGGCCGAGCAGCATCACGCCGGCGTTGTTGATGACGCTGTCGAGCCGGCCGAGCTCCTCGACCGTGGTGGAGACCGCCTGCCTGGCCTGCTCCGGGTCGGTGACGTCGGCGGTGATCGTCAGTGCCGTACCGCCGTTGCCCCGGATCGAGGCGGCCAGCTCCTCGAGCCGGTCGGTACGCCGGGCCACCAGGGCCACCGCCGCACCCCGGGCCGCGAGCGAGGCCGCCGTCGCCTGTCCGATGCCGCTGGAGGCGCCCGTCACGAGCGCCACTGTTCCGTCGAGGTTGTCAGCCATGTGGCCGACGCTACCCAACCGCGGGGCTGGGCAGACCCAAACGTTTCGCAGGCGAGGCAGGCCCCGACACGTGCCGAGCGTGCGGGACTACCCGGTCCGTCGGATCACGCCTGGACGGCGACACCTCGTTCGATCAGGCCGTCGACGTCGATGACGCCCCAGGCCGTCAGCGTCTCGCGGGTGTCGATCCCGGGCTTGACGGGCGGCGGGGTGGAGAGGGTGGCCGTCGTACGCGAGAAGCGTGGGGCGGGCTGCGGCTGCCGAACCCCCTCGCGGTCGACGAAGATCTCGCGCGCCGCCATGTGGGGATGGTCCATCGCCTCGGTGAGCGGCAGGATCGGCGCCACGCAGGCGTCGGTCCCCTCGAAGACCTCCGACCAGTCGGCCTGGGTGCGGGACGCGAACCTCGCCGCGACCTGCCGGCGCAGCTCGGGAGACTGGTCGAAGTCGTAGCGGTCGGGCGCGTCCTCGATCCCGAGCAGCTTCACGAACACGTCGTAGAACTGCGGCTCCAGCGGCCCCACCGACATGTGCCGTCCGTCGGAGGTCTCGTAGAGGTCGTAGAACGGCATCCCACCGTCCAGCAGGTTGGCCCCGCGCTCCTCCTTGAGGTTGCCGCCGGCCAGCATCCCGGCGGACATGGCGTTCAGGTGGGCGGTGCCGTCGACGATGGCCGCGTCGACCACCTGGCCCGCGCCGCTGACCCGGGCCTCGAGCAGCGCGGCGAGGACGCCGATGACGAGGTACGTCGACCCGCCGCCGAAGTCGCCGACCAGGTTGGACGGGAAGTGTGGCCTGCCCTTGTCCTGACCCATCCCGAACAGGGCGCCCGTGATCGCGATGTAGTTCATGTCGTGGCCGGCGGCCTTCGCCAGCGGCCCGTCCTGCCCCCAGCCGGTCATCCGGCCGTAGACCAGCCGCGGGTTGCGGGCGTGGCACTCCTCGGGGCCGAGGCCGAGCCGTTCCGTCGTACCGGGGCGCATCCCCTCGATGAGTACGTCGGCCTCCGCCACCAGGTCGAGCACCGTCGCGATCGCCTCGGGGTCCTTCAGGTTCAGGGCGACGCTCGGCCGGCCGCGGTTGAGCAGGTCGTTCGGCCCGCCGGTGAGCATCTGCCCACCCGGCCGCTCGATCCGGATCACATCGGCGCCGAGGTCGGCCAGGATCATGCAGGCGTGCGGGCTGGGGCCGATGCCGGCGATCTCCACGACCTTGAGCCCCGAGAGCGGTCCGGTCCCTTGACCGAGTGCGTACGTCATACGGGCGATTGTGACAGCAGATCTGTCAACGTGGGCTGGCGCGGTCCGGGCGGCGCCCGCTGTCACGGGATCCCGGGCCGCTCAGCTCGGCAGCACCCGCCGGAGGAACTGCCGGGTCCGCTCCTCGCCGGGGTTGGTCAGCAGCTGCTCCGGCGGGCCCTGCTCGAGGATCCGGCCCCGGTCCAGGAAGCAGACCCGGGTGGCGACCTCGCGGGCGAAGGCCATCTCGTGGGTGGCCAGCACCATCGTCATCCCGGCCCGGGCCTCGGCGCGCACCATCTCCAGCACCTCGCCGACCAGCTCCGGGTCGAGCGCGGCGGTGATCTCGTCGAGGAGCAGCACACGCGGTCCGGTGCACAGGGCCCGCACCAGGGCGGCGCGCTGCTGCTGCCCGCCGGAGAGCTGGTCGGGATGGGCGCTCGCCTTGTCGCCGAGCCCGAACCGGGTGAGCAGCTCGCGCGACCGGGACTCCGCCTCGTCCCGGTCGGTCCCGTGCACGCGCACCGGCGCCAGGGTGCAGTTGTCGAGCACGCTCAGGTGCGGGAACAGGTTGTAGGCCTGGAAGACCATCCCGATCTCACGGCGTACGGCGCGGGGGTCGACGTGCGGGTCCGACACCTCCCGGCCGTCGAGCTCGATCACGCCGTCGTCGATCTGCTCGAGGAGGTCCAGGCAGCGCAGCAACGTGGACTTGCCCGACCCGGAGGACCCGATCAGGCAGACCACGTCGTGCTGGTGGATGTCGAGGTCGATGCCGTCGAGCACCACGCGGTCGCCGTAGCTCTTGCGCAGCCCCCGGGCGGAGAGCACCGGGCCGCTCATCCGCGCTGCCGTCGCAGGGCGCGCCGGCCGAGCCAGTCGGTGAAGCGCGCGAGCGGGATCGTGATCGCCACGAAGAAGGCCCCGGCCACGAGGAGCGGGGTGTAGTTGAAGTTGAAGTTGCCGTAGTCCTGCGCGGCGAACAGCGCCTCGGAGACCCCGACCGCGGAGACGAGCGCGGTGTCCTTCTGCAGCGAGACGAAGTCGTTGAGCAGCGGTGGCGCCACCCGCCGCAGCGCCTGGGGCAGTACGACGTGCCGCATCGTCTGCGGACGCGACAGGGCCAGCGCCTGGGCGGAGGCGATCTGGGAGGGATGGATCGACTCGATGCCCGAGCGGACGACCTCGGCGACGTACGCGCCGTAGGACAGCACCAGGGCCACCAGGGTCAGCCAGAACAGGCTGGTCGTCAGCCCGGTCAGCCGCAGCGCCGGCACGCCCAGCGCCAGCAGCACGACCACGAGCAGGGTCGGCACACCGCGCAGCAGGTCGGTGTAGAGGACGGCGGCACCGCGCAGCGGGGTCAGCCACGGGGAGACCGTCGAGCGGGTGATCGCCACCAGGATGCCGATCACCAGGATGATCGGCTCGGCGATCAGGAACATCTTGACGTTGGTCCAGAAGCCCCGGGCGATGTCGGGGAAGGCCTTCTTCGCGTCCGGCCAGGACAGGAAGGTCTCGTGGAACCGGGGCCAGCCCGCCGAGCTGGTGACCACCCAGACCAGCACCACCAGGACGAACACCGTCATGGAGGTGGCGATCAGCGCACCGCGGAGGCGGTCACGTCGGCGGACGCGCTCCCGCTCGAGCTCGCGCTCGCTCGGTGACCAGGCGGTCTCGCTCAACGGCTCACTTCAGGACGGGTACGTCGACGGTGGTGGAGAGCCACTGCTTCTCCAGGCCCGCCAGGGTGCCGTCGTCCTTGAGGGAGGCGAGCGCCTTGTCCACGCAGGGGGTCAGGTCGCTGCCCTTCTCCAGCAGCAGGCCGAACTCCTCCTTCTGCCCGGTCTCCGGCTGGAACTGCCCGACGATGGTGGAGCCCTTGATCTCGGCGCCGGTGAGGTAGAACGCGGTCGGCAGGTCGACCACGAAGGCGTCCACCTGACCGTTGAGCAGCGCCTGCTTCGGCACGTTGCTGTTCGGGAACACCAGGGGCGTCTGGCTGGGCTTGATCACGTCGCGGATGGCGGTGAGGCTCGTCGTGCCGGTCTGGGCGCCGAGCTTGAGGCCCTTCAGCTCGGCGAGCGAGCCGGGCTTCAGGTTCTTCTTCTTCAGCGCCACCACGGCCTGGGACGCGGAGTAGTAGCCGGTCGAGAAGTCGACGGCCTTGGCCCGCTCCGGGGTGATCGAGATCTGGTTGATGTCGAAGTCGAACTTCTTCGCACCCGGCGCGTAGGAGTTGTTGAACGGCTCCTTGATCCACGCCACCTCCGACTTGTCGAAGCCGAGCTTGCCGGCGACGGCGTAGGCGACCGCGGACTCGAAGCCCTTGCCGTTGCTCGGGTCGTTGTCCACGAACCACGGGACGAACGCCGGGGTGTCCGTCGCGATCGTCAGCTTGCCGTCCGTGGTGAGCGGCAGGTCGGCCTTGGCGCACGAGGCGGTCTTGGTCGTGGACTTGGCAGTCGGGTCCTCGTCCTTGGGCGAGCAGGCGGAGGTCGCGACGAGCAGGGGGACCACCAGGAGGGCCAGGGGCGTGAGGCGCATGCGCAGATTCTAGGGACCCGCCGCTTGCAACGCGGTGTTGTGGTCGCTGAGTGCGCCGTACACCCCTTGTTCAGCGTCGACAACTCCGCGTTACAAGCGGATCCGAAGGTGACCCACCCCACTGTGCAACTAGTTGCACAACCCGCCCGCCTCGCGCAGACTCCTCCCATGGCTCTCGAGCACGCGCTGCTGGTCTCGCTCAGCGAACGGCCCGGCACCGGGATCGAGCTGACCCGCCGCTTCGACAGGTCCATCGGCTTCTTCTGGCGGGCCACCCACCAGCAGATCTACAAGGTGCTGCGGCGGATGGAGGACGACGGCTGGCTCGAGGCGACCGCCGGGGACTCGCGCAGCACCGAGCGCCGCTACGCGGTGACCGACGCCGGCCGGGCCGCGCTCGAGACCTGGATCGCGATGCCCACCCGGACGGCCGCGATGCGCTCCGAGGTCGCGGTGAAGATGCGCGGCGCGTCGTACGGCGACCGCACGGCGCTGCTCGACCACCTCCGCCACCTGATCGGCGAGCACCGGACGCGACAGGCCCACTTCGAGCGGCTCGAGCGTGAGCAGTTCCCCCGTCCCGCCGAGCTGGCCGGCCAGCGGCTCGACACCTGGCTGGTGCTGCGCGGCGGGATCAAGCAGGAGCAGTTCTGGGTCGAGTGGCTCAGCGAGTACGTCGAGGCCTGGGTCGGTTCAGAGACGCTCGCCGGCGCTCGCTCCTCAACCAGCGAGACCGAGGGAGAAGCATGAACGACTACCCGCACCTGCTCGAGCCGATCACCATCGGCGACCTGACCCTGCGCAACCGCGCGGTGATGGGGTCGATGCACACCGGGCTGGAGGACTTCGCCTGGGACATCCCCAAGCTGGCGGCGTACTTCGCCGAGCGCGCCCGCGGTGGGGTGGGCCTGATCGTCACCGGCGGCTACAGCCCGAGCAAGCGCGGCTGGCTCAAGCCGTTCGCCAGCGAGCTGACCACCCGGCTGCAGGCCGAGCGGCACAAGGAGGTGACCGGCGCGGTGCACGACGAGGGCGGGGCGATCGCCCTGCAGGTGCTGCACGCGGGGCGCTACGGCTACACGCCGTTCTCGCAGTCGGCCAGTGAGAAGAAGTCACCGATCACCCCGTTCAGTCCGAGCGCGATGTCGACCAAGCAGGTCGACCGCACCGCGACGTCCTTCGCGCACACAGCCGGGCTCGCGCAGAGAGCGGGGTACGACGCCGTCGAGATCATGGGGTCCGAGGGCTACCTGATCAACCAGTTCCTCGCGGCGCGCACCAACGAACGCGAGGACGCCTGGGGCGGCACCGCGACCCGTCGGATGCGCTTCCCGGTCGAGGTGGTGCGGCGTACCCGCGAGGTGGTCGGCGACGCCTTCCCGATCATCTACCGGATCTCGCTGCTCGACCTCGTCGAGGGCGGCCAGACCTGGGACGAGGTGATGGAGCTCGCGCTGCTCGTCGAGCAGGCCGGCGCCACCGTGCTGAACACCGGCATCGGCTGGCACGAGGCCCGGGTGCCGACGATCATCACCCAGGTCCCCCGCGGGGCCTGGACCTGGACCACCAGGCGGCTGCGCGAGGAGGTCGGCATCCCGGTCTGCGCGTCCAACCGGATCAACACCCCCGAGCTCGCCGACCAGCTGATCGCCGACGGGACCGCCGACCTGGTCTCGATGGCCCGCCCGCTGCTGGCCGACCCGGGGTTCGTGAACAAGGCGGCCGCCGGTCGCGCCGACGAGATCAACACCTGCATCGCCTGCAACCAGGCCTGCCTGGACCACGCCTTCGCCAACCAGCGGGCCAGCTGCCTGGTCAATCCGCGGGCCTGCCGCGAGACCGAGCTCGTGCTGCTGTCGACCCGACGGAGCTCCACCGTCGCGGTGGTCGGGGCCGGGCCGGCCGGGCTGAGCGCCGCGACGTCGTACGCCGAACGTGGCTTCGAGGTCACCCTCTTCGAGAAGGACGCCGAGCTCGGCGGGCAGTTCCGGCTCGCGATGCAGATCCCGGGCAAGGAGGAGTTCGCCGAGACGATGCGCTACTACGAGCGGCGGCTGTCGGTGCTGGGCGTGACCGTACGGCTCGGCACCGCGGCCACGGTCGACCTGCTGTCGGCGTACGACGAGGTCGTGGTCTCCACCGGCGTGGAGCCGCGGATGCCCGACATCCCCGGCATCGAGCACGCGCACTCCTACGCCGACGTGCTCAACGGGTCGGTCACGCCCGGGCGCCGGGTGGCCGTGATCGGCGCGGGCGGGATCGGCGTCGACGTCTCGGTCTGGCTGACCCACACCCCGAGCCTTCCTGGGGAGGACCTCGACGACTGGCTCGCCCACTGGGGCGTCGGCGACCCGTCCCTGTTCGTCGCCGGCCTCACCGAGCGCAAGCCGCGGACGCCGGCCCGCGAGGTCTACCTGGTGCAGCGCAAGACCTCGATGATCGGCAAGGACCTCGGCAAGACGTCCGGCTGGGCCCACCGGGCGGTGCTGAGGCAGTCGGGCGTGGAGCAGATCAGCGGTGCGTCGTACGACCTGATCGACGAGGCCGGCCTGCACCTGACCGTCGGCGGCCAGTTCCGGCTGCTCGAGGTCGACGACGTGGTGGTCTGCGCGGGCCAGGAGTCGGTACGCCGGCTCTACGACGACCTCCTCGCCGCCGGCCGCCCCGCCACCCTCATCGGCGGCGCCGACCTGGCCGCCGAGCTGGACGCCAAGCGGGCGATCGAGCAGGGGATGCGGGTGGCTGCGGAGGCGTGACGGTTTTTCTGGTTGACCAGAAAACCGCCACCACTGTCAGTCCGGCGGCTACTCGTTCGCGCTAGAGGTGCGCCTCGCCGGGCTCGTGGTCGCGGTGGCTCTCCGGCTCCACCTGGAAGGTCGCGTGGTCGATGCCGAAGTGGCTGGCGACGCACTCGCCGAGCTCGTCGAGGATCTGCCCCACGCCGCGGCTGTCGAGGGCCTCGTCGGTGACCGTCACGTGCGCGGAGAGCGCGGCCATGCCGCTGGTGATCTGCCAGGCGTGCAGGTCGTGCACGTCGGTGACACCGGCTGCTCCCGCGAGGTGGCGGCGTACGACCTCCACGTCGACGCCCGGCGGTGCCGCCTCGAGGAGGACACTGACGCAGTCGCGCAGCAGCGACCAGGCGCGCGGGAGGATCAGCACCGCGATGGCCAGGGAGGCGATCGAGTCGGCCCGGTCGAAGCCGGTGGTGAGGACGACCAGGCCGGCGACGATCGCGGCCGCGGACCCGAAGGCGTCGCTGAGCACCTCCAGGAAGGCGCCGCGCATGTTCAGCGACTCCTCGCGGCGGGTGGCCAGCAGCGAGACGGACACGAGGTTCGCGACCAGGCCGACCGCGGCGAAAGCCAACATCTGTGGGGCGTCCACCGCCACCGGGTCGAGCAGGCGGACGACCCCGGCGTAGGCGAGGTAGCCGCAGACGCCCAGCAGCACGACCCCGTTGATCAGGGCGGCCAGGATCTCGGCGCGGTGGTAGCCGAAGGTGCGGCGGGGCGAGGCGGGCAGGGTAGCGACGTACGACGCGGAGAGGGCGAGCACGATCGCCGCGGTGTCGGTGAACATGTGCCCGGCGTCGGCGAACAGGGCCAGCGAGCCCGACAGGAACGCGCCGACCAGCTCCACGACGGCGACGCTCAGGGTGACCAGCAGCACCAGCCGCAGCCGGGAACGGTCCTTCGCCCGGCCGGCCTGGTGCCCGTGATCATGTCCGGAGCCCATGCGCACAGGGTAGGGGGCGGTCTAGCGTGACCCCGTGCCCGACCACGAGCTGACCCCCGACCCGTCCGGAGGCCTCACGCGGCTGGTGATCCCGGTGCCGGAGATCGCGCACGACGTGACCGGCGCGCACATCGCCCTACTGGACCCGTTCCTCGAGGCGGGGGCCGTCGACGCCGGGGTGCTGGCCGAGCTGAGGGAGATCTTCGCCGACCTGGTGCCGTTCGCGTTCGTGCTGGGCGAGGCGGCACGCTTCCCGAGCGGTGCGGCGTACCTGCCGCCCCAGCCGGTCGCCGTCTTCCGCCGGATCAGCAGCAGCCTGCGACAGGCCTTCCCCGAGGTGATCGGCCACCCCACCTCGCTGCACGCCTCGATCCCGCACCTGGCCCTGACCGAGGAGTCGGTCGCCGACGTACCGACCCCGCTGGAGGTGCACGCCCGGGAGGCGATCCTGCTCGAGGGGGACCGGGTGATCGCGACCTTCGGCTTCGGGGAGTCCGCGGCCTGAGGCGACCGCCGCAAGCCGCTGTAACGCGGAGCGTCGGACGCGGGGTGGACCGGGGTGTGGTTGTTCGCCGTGCGCGAGGTTGAGGGGGTGCGCGACCGGCGGCGTACTCCGGGAACCGCTCGGCGGTCTCCCGCGCCTCCCAGCCTCCTGCGTCTTGGAGCGCCTGCGGCAGGTCCAGTGGTAGAGCGTCGCCATCGGCTCGATACCCGCCGCGACCAGCTCGTCGAGCAGCCGGTCGTAGAAGTCGAGGGTGCTGGTACCGAACACGAAGTCGTCCGGCAGCGCCGGGACCTGTTCGCTCATGAAAGTTCAGTAGACAGGCCGGGCGCCGTTCCCGGAGGGAGTGGGAGCATGGCCCGGTGATCGAGTACCGGCTGGCCCAGGATCGGTTCCGGACCCTGGCCGAGAGCCGCGCCACGTTCCACTCGTTCTCGTTCGGCACCCACTACGACGCCACGAACGTGGGGTTCGGCAGTCTGGTCGCGCACAACGACGAACGGCTCCCGCCGGGCACGGGGTACGCCGACCACCCGCACGCCGACCTCGAGATCGTCACCTGGGTCCTCACCGGGTCGCTGCGGCACACCTCCACCGTCGGCTCCGGGGTGATCGGCCCCGGGCAGGTGCAGCGGCTCTCCGCCGGCAGCGGGGTGGTGCACTCCGAGGTCGCCGACAGCGACGAGGAGACGCGCTTCCTGCAGGCCTGGGTGCGTCCCGACGAGGACGGCCTGGCGCCGGGCTACCTGGCCACGGAGGTTCCCCGCACCGAGGGCTGGATCCATGTCGCTGACGGGGACGGCCACGGGGTCGTGCCCCTCGGCTCGACCGGAACCTCGCTGCACGCCGTCGACCTCGGCACCGGGCAGCGGGTGGACCTCCCGAACGCGCCGCGCCTGCACGTCTTCGTCGCCCGGGGCCAGGTGATGCTGGGCGAGCGCCTCCTCGAGGCCGGCGACGCGGCGCGGCTGGTCGACGAGGGCGGCCGGGCCGTGAAGGCCGAGGCCGACAGCCACCTGGTGGTCTGGGCCTTCAAGAACCCGCCGTCCCCGGGCCGGTGAGCGCCCGGAGCTCCCCCGGCGAGTCCTGGAGGACCTCGAGGCCGGCCACGACACCGGTCAGGGGATCAGCACCCCCGGGTTGAGCACCCCCGTGGGGTCGAGCTCCGCCTTGAGCGCACGCAGCATCCGCACCCCGACCGGACCGATCTCGCGGGCCAGCCAGGGCTTGTGGTCCTGGCCGACGGCGTGGTGGTGGGTGATCGAGGCGCCGTTGCCGATCAGCGCGTCGGAGGCGACCGCCTTGGCCGCGAGCCACTGCGCGACCGGGTCGGCCGCCTGCCTGGTGGCCACGGTGAAGTAGAGCGAGGCACCGGTCTCGTAGACGTGCGAGATGTGGCACAGCACCAGCGTGCCCTCGCCGAGCGACTCGGTGAGCACGGCCCTGACCGCGTCGTAGACCTGGTGGAGCCGGGACCAGAACGTCACGGTCTCCAGCGTCTCCACGAGCACGCCGACGTCGAGCAGCGAGTCGCGCAGGTAGGGGCCGCGGAAGCGGCCCGACGACCAGCCCGCGTCCTCACCGAGCGCGGTGCCACCGAGGCCGGCGAGCAGGGCGGTGCAGGCGGCGCGCCTGGCGTCGACCGCCGCCTGGGTTCCTTCGTAGCCGGTGACCATCAGGCAGCCCCCGCTCGACTCACCGCCGACCTCGGCCGGCTTGGCCAGGTTGATGGACGTCTCGGCCTCGTCGGACAGGCGCAGCACCGTGGGGAGCACGCCGGACTGGGCGAGGGTGCGCATCGCGGCGGCCCCGTCGGCGAACGTCTCCCAGCGCCAGGTCTCGTAGACCGTGACGACAGGGACCCGTCGTACGCGCACGGTGACGGCGGTGACCACGCCGAAGACGCCCTCGGAGCCCATCACCACCTCGCGCAGGTCGGGGCCGGCGGCGTTCGCCGGCGAGTTGCCCAGGACCAGCTCGCCCTGCGGCGTGGCCACCCGCAGGCCCACCACCAGCGCGTCGAACCGGCCGTAGCCCGCCGAGGACTGGCCCGAGGACCGGGTGACTGCGAAACCGCCGATGGAGGCGTACTCGAACGACTGCGGGAAGTGGCCCAGGGTCAGGCCGTGCTCGGCCAGCAGCGCCTCGGCCTGGGGGCCGCGCAGGCCCGGCTCCAGGGTGGCGGTCATCGAGTCGAGGTCGACGGCCAGCAGCCGGTCGAAGCGGATCAGGTCGAGCGAGACCACGCCGGCGTACCCCTCACGGCGCGCGACGAGGCCGCCCACCACCGACGTACCGCCCCCGAACGGGACCAGCGCGACGTAGCGCTCCACGGCCCACGCGATCAGCGCGGCCACCTCCTCGTGGCTGCCGGGGCGTACGACGGCATCCGGGGAGTCGGACCCGTCGCCCGCGCGCAGCGTGAGCAGGTCGGGCGTCGACTTCCCCCGGGTGCGGTGCAGCCGGGTGTCGTGATCGGTGAGCACGTGCTCGGCGCCCACGATGCCGGCCAGCTCCTCGAGCAGCGCGCCCCCGAGGACGGGCGAGAGGCGCACCGACGCGGGGTCGACGGCCGGCGTCTCGCTGGTCCCGATGAAGGCGTCGACCAGGCCGAAGGCGCTCTCCGAGAGCGGGCTCTCCTGGGCCGGGTCGCCCCAGCGGGACCAGTGCATCTCAGGTGCTCGTGACAGGCTCATGTGTTACAGTGTGACACATGCCGTCCATTCGTCACAAGAGCGAGGTCGCGAGCCCCGAGCGACCGACCGTGACCTCCCCCGACGACAACTACCTCGACGCCGCCCGCGAGGCGATCCTCGCCGTCGGGTGGAGCCGGACCACGCTCACCGACATCGCTCGCCGCGCCGGCGTCAGCCGGATGACCCTCTACCGCCGGTGGCCGGACACCCAGACCCTGCTCGCCGACCTGATGACGCGCGAGTGGGGCGACGTGGTCCGCGAGGCCACCGACTCCGGCGAGGAGGCCACTGCGGCACAGCGGATCACCGGCGGGGCCGTCGCCACCGTCCGCGCCCTGCGCGGCAACGCCCTGCTGCGGCGGATCATTGACGTGGACCCCGAGATGTTGCTGCCCTACCTGCTCGACCGCCGTGGCCGCAGCCAGGACAGCCTTGCCGGCGTGCTCGCCGCCCTGGTGGCCGCCGGCCAGCGGGACGGGTCCGTCCGAACCGGCGACCCCGACGTGATCGCCCGCTCGCTCGTCCTGGCCTGCCACGGCTTCGCCCTCTCGGCCCACACGATGACCGACGGACCGGCTCCCGCGCGGGACGCCGACGTGACGGCGTACGACGCCGAGCTGGCCCTTCTAGTCGAGCGGTTCCTGGCGCCATGACGGGGTTCCGACAGGCTCGACCGACGGGGCCCGCTCGAACGGCGACCGCCAGGATCCACGTCGGCCTCGCCGACCTTCCCGAGTCCACCGACGTCCTGGTGATCGGGCTGGGCATCACCGGCGCGGGGGTGGCCCTGGACGCGGCGAGCCGCGGGCTCGACGTGGTCGCCGTCGACGCCGAGGACGTCGCCTTCGGCACCAGCCGGTGGAGCTCCAAGCTGGTGCACGGCGGGCTGCGCTACCTGGCCAAGGGCCAGCTCGACGTGGCCCACGAGAGCGCCGTCGAGCGCGGCATCCTGATGCAGACCACCGCCCCGCACCTGGTGCACGCCCTGCCGATGGTGATGCCGCTGACCCCCGACGTCAGCCGGTCGCAAGCCGCCCTCGCCGGCGCCGGCATCCGGGCCGGCGACCTGCTCCGGCTGGTGGCGCGCACCCGCCGCGAGACCCTGCCCCGCCCGCGCCGCATCGGCGTGACCGAGACGCTCACCCTGGCCCCCGTCGTACGACGTCAGGGGCTGCGTGGCGCCATCCTGTCGTGGGACGGCCAGCTCGAGGACGACGTACGCCTCGTGCTCGCGGTCGCCCGTACCGCCGCCGCGCACGGCGCCCACGTGCACACCCGGGTCCGGGTGAGCGAGCCGACCGGCGACGGCGCCGTGCTGACCGACTCCCGCACCGGTGAGTCGCGGTCGATCCGCGCGCGCACCGTCGTCAACGCCACCGGCGTCTGGGCCGGCCACCTCGTCCCGGAGATCCGGCTGCGCCCGAGCCGCGGCACCCACCTGGTGCTGCGCAAGGACACCCTGCCCGGGGTGCGCTGCGCCGTGATGGCGCCGGTGCCGGGCACCAGCAACCGGTTCGTGTTCGCGCTGCCCCAGCCCGACCAGACCTTCTACGTCGGCCTGACCGACGAGGCGGTCGACGGCGAGATCCCCGACGTGCCCGTGCCGCCGGAGGCGGACATCGACTTCCTGCTCGGCGTGATCAACAGCGTCCTGCAGCAGGACGTACGCCGGGACCAGGTCGTCGGTGCCTACGCCGGGCTCCGGCCGCTGCTCGACACGGGGACCACGACCGCCGACCTCTCCCGCAAGCACGCGGTGCTCGTCTCGGACCAGGGTGTGGTGACCGTGGTCGGCGGCAAGCTCACGACCTACCGCCAGATGGCCGAGGACGCCGTCGACCGGGCGGTGGCCACCACCGGGCTCGACGCCGCGCCGTGCCACACCCGGACGCTGCCGTTGCTGGGCGCCGCCTCCCGGGAGGAGCTCGCGGCCCTGGCCGCGCCCGCCCGCCTGGTGCGGCGCTTCGGCACCGAGGCAGCCGCGGTCCTCGACGACGCCGTCACGGTGACCGGGCTGGACGCCGAGGAGCTGGTGGCGCCGATCGCACCCACGCTGCCCGCGACCCTGGCCGAGCTGGTCTTCGCGATCACCCACGAGGGTGCCGTCACGGTGGAGGACCTGCTCGACCGGCGGACCCGGATCGGGCTGGTGCCCGAGGACCGTGAGCTGGCCCGACCGGCCGCCGAGCGGGCCCTGTCCCTCGTCTCCGAGCGTCAGGGCTTCGCGGGCTGACCCAGCTCCTCGAGCACCGCGGTGGCCGCACGCCCCCCGGCGCGCATCGCGCCGGCGATGCCTGGTGACTCGCGGTGGTCACCGGCCACGAACAACCCGTCGCCGAGGTCGACCTCGCGGCCCAGGATGAGCGGTGGCCGCGAGACCGGCAGCGCCGCCGACTTCACGTGGCGGGTGACGAGCTTCCAGGCGTTGGTGTCGGTGCGGAACATCTGCCCCAGCTGGGCCCGCACCGTCGCCTCGGGCTCGGTGCCGGCGTCGGTCCCCGGCCCCGCGACCGAGCACGCGGCCACCAGGTGCTGGCCGGCCGGGGCGTAGCGGGGGGCGATGTTCGAGACGACGACGGCGTGCGAGATCGGCCCCGCGGAGGGACCGATCGGGTTCACGAACGGGGTCTTCATCGTGGTCGGCGGGATCTCCGTGGAGTACCACCAGGTCGCCAGCCCCCGCATCGTCGGGGTGCCGAGGCCGAGCAGCGAGGAGGCGTTCACCGGGTCGGTCGCCACCACCGCGGCCCGCACCTGCAGCTCGCCTCCATCGGTGAAGATGCGGACGCCCTCTCCGACGCTGCGGACCACGCCCAGCACGTCGACGCCGTGCTCGACCGGGTTCTCGAGCCCGAGCGCGAGCTGGTTCGGCAGCGCCTGCATGCCCAGGGCGGGGAGGGCCGGCATCCCCTGGACCATCTCCTGCATGCTCAGCATCGCGAACTGGTAGGAGGTCCGCAGGTCCTCGTCGGCGAAGGCCAGCCGGAAGAACGGGCGCAGGACCTCCTCGCGGATGCGACCGGAGATGCCGTGGCGGTCCAGCGACTCCCCCAGCGTCATGTCGGCGCCGCCGAGCAGCCGCTCGGTGCTCTTGCGCAGCGGGTCGCTCCAGCGCACCAGCCGCGCGATGTCCTGCGGCTGCCCGAGCCCGGAGCGGATCGCGGCGATCAGCGCCGTCTGGGATCCCTGGAGGACCCGGTAGCCGTCGGGATGGGCCAGCACCATGCCGCGCTCGATGGGACGCGGGTTCAGGGCGGCGACGTCGACGGAGGCGCGGACGTCGGGGTTGCCGGCGTTGAGCCACTGGAAGCCCCGGTCGCACCGGAAGCCGTCGATGAGGTCGGTGCCGACCCGACCGCCGACCCGGGCCGAGCGCTCGAGGACGCGCACCTGCAGACCGGACTTCTCCAACGCCCGGGCGCAGGTGAGTCCGGCGACTCCGGCGCCGATCACGGCCACGTCGGTGGCGTCCATTGCTGGTGAGTATCACCCGCCCGTTCATTCGGTACAGACACGGACAATCCTTGGTATGGACCAGAACGGAAATGAAGGGCGCAACACCCCAATGTGCTTGTGGAGCCCGCTCAGCCGTGCTTGCAGAACCGCAGGATGTGCTCGATCGCGTCGCGTGCCTCGGGGGCCGGGAGCAGCGGGTAGACGTGGATCAGGCCCGGCGCCACGGCGTACTCCAGCGGCCAGTCGGCCGCGTCCGCCCGCTCGAACAGCGCGTCGCAGCCCGGCTGCAGCAGGTCGCGGGTCCCGCAGAACATCAGGGTCGGCGGCAGGCCCGCGAGGTCGCCCAGGCCGGGGCTGACCCGCGGGTCGGCCAGCCGGGCGGGGTCCTCGCTGCCGGCCCAGAAGGACGCGTAGACCGACAGGTGCGGGAAGGACAGCCACGGGTCGCGCTTCGCGGCCTCGAGGATGCCGGGGGCGGTGCCGGTGAGGTCGACCCACGGGGCGATCAGCACCATCTGCTCGGGCTGGGCCCCGCCCCGGTCACGCAGCGCCTCCGCGAGCGCCAGCGCGTAGCCGCCGCCGGCGGAGTCCCCGACCAGGACGACGCCGTCCGGAGACTCGGCGGCCACTTCCTCGAAGATCGCCAGCAGGCGCTCGAAGGAGTCGTCGACGGTGTACTCCGGGGCGAGCGGGTACGCCGGCAGCACGGCCCGCGCCCCGAGCGCGTCGGCGATCCGGGTCGCGAAGTGCCAGTGGCGCTTGTCCGCGGGCCGCACGTAGGCGCCACCGTGCAGGTAGAACACCGAGCGGCGGGGCAGCTCCGTCCCGGACTTCCACAGCGTGAACACCGGGAAGCCGTGGTCGTTGCCGATGGACTCCTCGTGCTTGCCGCGCACGTCCCGCGGTGGGCCCTCCTGGGCCTCCCGGTTCTGCCGCGCGAGCGCGGCGCGCATGGCGGGGATGTCGTCGATCGACATGTTGCGGCGCAGGATCGGGATGAGCCAGCTCGCGAGGGTGTGCTGGAGGCTGGGCATGCGGCCGATCCTAGGGGTGCGCGGCCGCGGCGTCCTGCCGCGGCGAGTCTGCCGGCAGCCGGGCCGACATCACGATCAGGCCCACGGCGGTGACGACCGGCACGAGCATGGCCCGCTGCAGGTCCGAGTGGGCGGCCACGAAGCCGATCAGCGCGGGGCCGACCAGGAACGCGGCGTACCCGAAGCTGACCACCAGCGCGAGGCCGCGACCACCTCCGAGATGACCTGCCATCCCGTAGATCTGCGGCGCGATCAGCCCGACACCGAGCCCGACCAGGCACCACCCGACCAGGATGATCGCCAGCCCGCTGGTGAGGGCGGTGAGCAGGTAGCCGAGGAGCGCGCACGAGGACCCGAGGCGGACGACGGTCGCGCGGCCCAGCCGCTCGACCACGGCGTCCCCGAGCAGCCGGATCACCACCATGAAGCCGCTCACGCAGGCGAGACCCCAGGCGCCCGAGCTCGCGCTGACGTGGGCGACGTCGGTGACGTGCAGGGAGGACCAGTCGATGCCGGTGCCCTCGGTGAGCCCGAAGCACACGGCCATCGCCCCGAGCAGCCAGGCGATCCGCGGCACCGGGCCGCGCTTCCCGTCCGCGCCGGTGCCGGGCCGGACCGGCGACTCGGGCGCCGCGCGGACCAGCCAGCCGAGCAGGGCGACGGCGAGGAGGGACCCGCCCCACAGGGACCACCGGGTGCTCTCGTCGCCGGTGAGCAGCCGGCCGAGGACGACCACCACGAGGGCGCCGGCGAGGTTGCCGATGGAGAAGCTCGCGTGCAGCCGGCTCATCACGGGACGGCCGCGGGCCTGCTCGACGCTGACGCCGAGGGCGTTCATCGAGACGTCCATCCCGCCGTTGCCGAGCCCGAACAGCGCCGCCCCCACGAGCAGGACGAGGTAGTTCGGCGCCGCGCCCATCAGCGCGATGCCGGCGGTGACCCCCACGCCGCCCACCAGCGACGGGCCGCGCGCGCCGATCCGGTCCGCCAGCGAGCCGCTGACGTTCATCGAGACCAGGGAGAAGATCGCTGCTGCGACGAGGACACCGACGATGTCGCCGGCGTCCAGGGACAGGTGCTCGCGCAGTCCCGGCAGCGATCCGCCGAAGACCCCCACGGCGAGGCCGTTGGTCACGAACAGCCCGGCGACCGCGAGGACGTTGCGGGTGGAACCCAGGAGATGGGCCGGCCGGGGGCCGGCGTCAGGAGACCGCTTCACCGGGCTCCAGGGTGGCGCGGTGCACCGGGCACCCGGCCCCACCGGGGAAGGTGCCGAGGTGGTCGATCTCGTAGCCCGCCGGGTAGGTGCGGTAGTAGCCGTAGGCACTGACCCACTTCGGCTCCGAGCGCGCCGGGAAGAGCGAGAGCAGCCGGGCTCGAAGCCTCATCGCGCCGAGGAAGAAGGCCCGCTCGAACCGGGTGGGGATCGGGTAGTGGAACGCCCGGAGCAGCGGCTCGTCCATCAGCGAGAACGCGAACCGCTTCACCAGCCACGTGGGGGCATGGCTGTTGGGCGGGAAGGTGGTCATCAGGTCCAGCGTGGAGTCCGCGACCCGACGACCGCCGGGGTCGAAGGCGAAGTGCTCGCGCTCGTAGTCGTCGAGCAGCCGCTCGAAGCCGGCGAAGTCCTCCGGCAGGTTCTTGATGTTCATGTGCCGGCCGAGCTCGAGGTAGTAATTCGTGGTCGCGGCGATCTCGTGCGGGGTCATCTTCCGGAAACCGAAGTCGTCGATCCACCGCTTGGGCACGACCACGAAGGTCGCGAGCACGTAGCGGAAGTCGTCGTTGCTGATGTCGTACATCGCGTGCATCTGGTTGATCCGGCGTACGGCGGACCGGCCGCGGCTGCTGCCCAGCCCGTGCCGCTGGACCTCCTCGAGCAGGAGGCCGGTGTCGTCGTACCTCTTCTGGACGCGTCCGGTGAACTCCTGGGTGTCGTCGAGCAGACGCCCGATCGAGGGGACGGCGTAGGTCCGGAACAGCGCGAACGACAGCGCCTGGAGGTTGTCCCACGGGAAGTCGTAGGCCGAGACGTGCAGGCTGATCTCGTGGCTGTCGCGGGCGGGGTCGAGCTGCTCGCTGCGGCGGGCCCAGTGGTGGCGCGTGCGCATGGAACCTCCTGGGCGGATGGGAACGACGTTGACAGTGAAACTGTCAACGTCACCCTACGTCAACCAGGGACCGGCCGACCCGTGCTGAACAGGCGTCGCGCTCAGCGGGCGTTGGCCAGGAAGTCCCGCAGCACCGGGCCTGCGGTGCCCGAGCCGGAGGCCCCGCGCTCGACGAACACGGCCACGGCGAGGTTGTCGCGTCCGGCCACCATCCAGGCGTGCGTCGGCAGTGGGGGCTTGTCGCCGAACTCCGCCGTTCCGGTCTTCGCGATCACCGGGCCTCCGGGCAGTCCCTGGAGGAGGGCGCCGCTCCCGCGCTCGACCACGCCCCGCATCAGCTGGCGCAGCTGACCCGCCTCCGTGGCGGTCAACGGCTGCGCCGGTGGCTGCCGGTCGACCTTCTGGTCCGGCAGCAGGCTGGGTACGACGAGCGACCCCTTCACCACGGACGCCACCACCGTGGCCATCGCCATCGGGGAGGCCAGCACGGTGCCTTGGCCGATCATGCTGGCGGCCGCCTGCGTCTGGCTCTTCGGCGCCGTGACCGCGCCGAAGAAGGAGGAGAAGCCGGTGTCGTGGTCCACCCCGAGGCCGAGCGAGGCGGCGGCGCTCGCCAGCGAGTCGTCCTTCAGCTTGCCGCGCTCGCCGATGAAGGCGGTGTTGCAGGAGTTGGCGAAGGCGTCCTCCAGGCGGATCCGGCCGATCCCCGAGGACGGGTAGTCGGAGTAGTTCTTGAACGTCTTGCCGTCCACCACGGTCGTCCGGGGGCAGTCGACCTGCGTCGTCGGCGAGACCCCGGCGCGCAGGAGGGCGAGGGCGGTGACGATCTTGAAGGTCGAGCCCGGGGCGTACTGCCCGACGGTCGCGGTGCTGTAGCCCTTCGACCCCGGACCGCTGGCGACGGCGAGGATCTCGCCGGTCGAGGGGCGGATCGCCACCAGGGCGCTGGCGGGGCCGACGCCGGCCAGCGCCCGCTGCGCGAGCTTCTGCGTGGGGATGTCGATCGTCGTGCGGAGCGGATTGCCGGGCGCCGGGTCCGCCTTGAACAGGGTGCGGCGCTGGTCCCGGTCGTCGACGGCGGCGATGGTGGCGCCGCGGGTGCCGAACAGCTGCTCGTCGTACCTCTTCTGCAGGCCGGAGAGGCCGACGTCGTCGCCGGCCCTGATCCGCCCCTTGCTGTCCTTGACCAGCTCCGCGGTCGCCGGGCCGACCGACCCGAGCACCGCCGAGGCGAAGTCCTTGGTCGGCGCCAGCGGCAGCTCACCCGCGACCACCGCGGCGCCGGGGATGCCGGCGATCGCGGACAGCACCGCCTGGGGAGCCTCGGCGCGGCGGTAGACGATGGCCTGCACGAAGGCCTTGGGCCCGGCGGCGACGGCCTGCTTGACGAACCTCGGGCCGTCGATGTCGACCAGCCTCGCGAGGGACGTGGCCGAGCCCGCCACGGCGGCCTGGGTCAGCTTGAGCTTGTCGATGCCGACCCGCAGGACCGGACGCGGGGCGACGATCGGCTGGTCACCGGCCCCGAGGATGCTGCCGCGCTCGGGGCTGGTGGTGGTCTCGTCGAGCTTCTCGCCGGGCTTCAGCGAGGGCTCGACCAGGGTCGGGCTCCACCGGACCAGCCAGCCGTCGTGACCCTGGGTGAGCTTGACCGTGGTCTCGTAGGACCAGGTCTTCGGTCCCACCTTCCAGCGCCAGCGGAGCCTGCCGGAGGCCGTGTCCCCGTCGCTCGTCGCCTTGCCAGCCGAGACGTCGGCGTCGTGGACACCGGCGGTGACGGCGGCGTACTGCGCGGGCGCTCCCGTGGAGGTGAACTCGACGCCCTTGACGTTGCCCGCCGAGAGGGCCGTCGCGAGCCGGTCCAAGGCGTCCTGCGGATCGGGGCCGGAGCCCGGCAGGCTGCACGCGCCGAGTCCGAGCAGCAGCAGGCTGCCGGCGGCGATGGCCTTCAGGGACCGGCGCGGTGCAGGGGAACCCATGCGCCCGATCCGACCATGTCCCGGCGGACCAGACAAATCACATCCGGGGTGGGCTGGTCTGTGTCGCGCCGGATGGCCGGATCGGCGGAAATGGGGCCGATCCGGCGCGGCACAGGCGTGGTGAGTCGGGGACTCAGCTCTTGAATGCGTCCTTGATGTTCTCGCCGGCCTGCTTGAGCGAGGACTTGCTCTGGTCGGCCTTGCCCTCGGCCTCGAGCGAGTCGTCGTCGGTCGCGCTGCCGGCGGCCTCCTTGACCTTGCCCTTGAGGTCTTCGGCCTTGTGGGCAGCCTTGTCTTCAGTAGCCATGCGGATGCATCTCCTCGTTGATGTCGGTGACAACCGGTCGTGCGGCGGACGCGAGCGTCAACGCGGAGCGTGTCCGAGAGGCCACCGATGCGTACGCCGCACAGTCGCGACGCCCTGTGCTGGACGGCCGAACCTCTGAGTACCCAGAACCTCGAGGAAATCACCCCGAGGCATCACCCGGGTGTCTCACTGGGAGTTCTGGATGACCCCGCCGCGGTTGCGGTGGTGGGCGATGACCTGCGTGGCCACCTGCGCCAGCTTGATGTTCATCTCCTGCGACACCTTGGAGAGCATCTGGAAGGCCTGGTCGTCGTCGATGTCGTGCATCGCCATCAGCAGACCGATCGCCTTGCCGATCTCGCGGTTGCTCTCCAGGCCACGACGCAGGGTGGTGGCCTCCTCACCGCGGTCCAGCGCGGCCAGCGTCACCGAGGCGAACGAGGTCAGCATGATGGCCTGGTCCAGCGAGTGGTCGGTCAGGGCCCCGGGGGTGTCGGAGAAGACGTTCAGCGCGCCGACCTTCTGGCCGTCCTGGCGGATCCGGAAGCCCGCCATGCCCCTGATCTCGGTGCGCTCGAGGATCATCTGGGCGAGCGTGGGCCACTTGCTCCCGCCGGTGAGGTCAGTGCAGAAGTGCTGGTCGGGCTCGGACTCGTCGATCGCGTCCAGGCACGGACCCTCGCCGAGCGCGTGCTCGAGCTGGTCGATCTGCCGGGCGATCTCGTCCGAGGCGCCGACGGTCTGGATCCGGCCGTGCCGGCGGAGCATCAGGGAGGCGTGGTCGCAGCCGTCCACGAACTCGACCGTGCTGCGGCACACGGCGTCGTAGACGGATTCGTAGGACTCGCCCGAGTAGACGACCTCGGCGAGGGCTCGGAACGTGGTCAGGAGCTCCGGGGGGAACGGGGTAGACATCGTGGACATCCTCTTTGATCGGGCCAGAGGGTCGCACCCGGGTTCTCGAGCTCGACGGACTGCTGCGGGAGCATCTTGTCACGGACCTGGGAATCGCGGTCAGCCAAGTGCGTCACCCGTCCCATCCCGCGGGTCGGTGCGCTCGTGCCCCTCGACCACCGGACCACCGGTTGTCCTCGGCAACCGGGTGCCTAGTGTTGAGCCGGTGGCCTCCTGGTTCGCGGACACCCGTCCGCTGCGCAACGCGAAGTTCCGGCGACTGTGGACGGCCAACATCGTCACCGTCGTCGGCGCCCAGCTCACCGTGGTGGCCGTGCCGGCGCAGATCTACGCGGAGACCGGCTCCTCGGCGTACGTCGGGCTGACGGGGGTCTTCGGCCTGGTGCCGCTGGTGGTCTTCGGCCTGTGGGGCGGGGCGCTCGCCGACGTGCTCGACCGGCGGACACTGCTGGTCTGCACCACGGTCGGGATGATCGCGACCAGCGCGCTGTTCTGGCTGCAGGCGTGGGCCGGCAACGGCAACGTGTGGCTGCTGCTCTGCCTGTTCTCGGTGCAGCAGGCGTTCTTCGCGGTGAACCAGCCGACCCGGAGCGCCGTGCTCCCCCGGCTGCTGCCGATGAACCTGCTGCCCGCCGCCAACTCGCTGAACATGACCGTGATGCAGGCCGGGGCGATCGGTGGGCCGCTGATCGCCGGTGCACTGATCCCGGTGTTCGGGTTCCCGTGGCTCTACCTGATCGACACGCTCACGCTGGTCCCCACGCTGTTCGCCGTGGTGACCCTGCCCCCGCTGCCGATCGAGGGCACCACGGGCAGCCTGGGGTTCACGGCGGTGCTGGACGGGCTGGCCTACCTGAAGAGCCAGCCGGTGCTGCTCATGTCCTTCCTCGTCGACATCATCGCGATGGTCTTCGGGATGCCGCGGGCCCTGTTCCCCGAGATCGCGCACCTCGACTTCGGCGGTCCGGACGGCGGCGGGCTGGCCTTCGCCCTGCTCTTCGCCGGCATCCCGATCGGCGCCGTGCTCGGGGGCGTGTTCTCGGGCTGGGTCTCGCGGGTCGAGCGCCAGGGCGTCGCCGTCCTCGCGGCGGTGATGGTCTGGGGGTCCTCGATGCTCGGCTTCGGCCTGGCCGTCAGCCTCGCCGACCGGTGGCGGCTGCCGATGCTGGTCGCCGCGGTGCTGATGCTCGTGGTCGGCGGCGCGGCCGACATGGCCTCGGCCGCGTTCCGGACGAGCATGCTGCAGAGCGCCGCCTCGGACGACGTCCGCGGCCGGCTCCAAGGAGTCTTCACCGTGGTCGTGGTCGGTGGCCCCCGGATCGCCGACGTCGCCCACGGCGCGGTCGCCGTCTCCATCGGCGCGGCCGCGACCGCCGCCGGCGGCGGACTGCTGGTCATCATTGCGACCGTCCTGGCGGCCGTCGCCTTCCCGGCGTTCGTCCGCTACAAGGTGGTCGCGGCGACCACCCGCTAGCAGCAGGCGCTGCTGGACTGCGGCGCTGCCATCTCGTTCTCGCCCCCGTGGCTGCCGTAGACGGTGCTGTCCTCGAGCACCGTGTAGACCTCCCAGCGCTCCTGGTCGGGCGCGCCCTCGACCCAGAACTTGTCCTGCTTGGCGTAGCAGCATACCGAGTTGCGCTCGTCGACGGAGCCGAGACCGGCCGCGGCCAGCCGGGTCTGCTCGGCGTCGACGGTGTCGGTGTCGGCGACCTCGACCCCGAGGTGGTTGAGCGAGCCGCCGCGACCCGGGTTCTGGATCAGCACCAGCTTCAGCGGTGGGTCGACCACGGCGAAGTTGGCGTAGCCGTCGCGCACCTTGGCCGGCTCGGTGCCGAACAGGTGGGAGTAGAACGCGATCGACTGCTGCAGGTCGTCGACGTTGAGGGCGAGCTGGACGCGAGACATGGGTCCTCCAAGGGCGTGGGTTCGCGTCGAACTTGCCACGGACATAGACACATGTCAATATTTACACATGTCGATGTCCTTGCCGTTGCTGACGCCCACAGAGACCGTCGCGTGCTGCTCACCACTGCTGAAGCAGCCGATCGGCGCGGACGAGGCGATCCGGATCGCGCCGTTGCTCAAGGCGCTGGCCGACCCGGTGCGGCTCCGGCTGCTGTCCCTGGTGGCCTCCCACGCCGACCAGGAGGCGTGCGTGTGCGACCTCAACGACGCCTTCGACCTGTCGCAGCCCACGATCAGCCACCACCTCAAGGTGCTGCACGAGGTCGGGCTGCTCGACCGGAGCAAGCGTGGGGTGTGGGTCTACTACCGGGTGCGGGCCGAGGCGCTGTCCGCGCTGGGGACCCTGCTCGGCGGCGTCGTGGCGTGACCCCGCCAATCTCCTTGGCCCGTCGCGCCGGTGCTGAGGCTGTCGGCACCGCCTTCCTGGTGACGGCGGTGGTCGGGTCCGGCATCGCGGCGGTCCGGCTGTCCCCGAGCGACGTCGGTCTGCAACTGCTGGAGAACAGCCTGGCCACCGGGGCGGCCCTGGTCGCGCTGGTGCTGGCGCTGCAACCGGTCTCCGCGTCGTTCAACCCGGTGGTGACGCTGGTCGAGCGGTTCCTGGGCCTGCTCACGACCCGGGACGCGGTGGCCCTGGTGGCGGCGCAGGCGCTCGGCGGTGTCGTCGGAGCCGTGGTGGCGAACCTGATGTTCGACCTCGACGCGGTGACGTGGTCCACGCACCAGCGTGCGGGCGCCGGCCTGCTGCTCGGCGAGGTCGTCGCCACCGGGGGGCTGGTGCTCGTCGTCTTCGGCACGTTGCGCCGCGGCCGCGGAGATGCCGTGGCGTACGCCGTGGGCGGCTACATCGCCGCCGCCTACTGGTTCACCAGCTCGACCAGCTTCGCCAACCCCGCCGTGACCGTGGCGCGGATGCTCACCGACACCTTCGCAGGGATAGCGCCCTCCTCGGCACCACCGTTCGTGCTGGCCCAGCTGGTCGGGGGCGTCCTCGGCCTCGGCCTGGTCCACCTGCTCTTCCCGGTTCCTGCCCAGGAGGTCCTCCGTGCCTGATCGACCCACCGTGCTGTTCGTCTGCGTGCACAACGCGGGCCGGTCCCAGATGGCGGCCGGCTATCTCCAGCACCTGGCCGGCGAGCGGGTCGCCGTACGCTCCGCCGGGTCGCAGCCGACCGACCAGGTCAACCCGGTCGCCGTCGCGGCGATGGCGGAGGAGGGCATCGACATCGCGGCCGAGCAGCCGAAGGTCCTGACCCCGGACGCGGTCCACGCCGCCGACGTCGTGGTCACGATGGGCTGCGGCGACGAGTGCCCGTGGTTCCCGGGGAAGCGCTACGAGGACTGGGTCCTCGACGACCCGGCAGGCCAGGACCTCGACGCCGTCCGCCCGATCCGCGACGAGATCCGCCGCCGGGTCCAGGCCCTGGTCGCCGAGCTGCTCTGAGCCGAGCGGGTCAGCGAGCGGGGCGTTGGCGGCGACGAGCCGGGCCAGGTCCATCGCGGCGGCGAGCACCGGAGGGTCAGGAGCCGGTGACGTGCTCGTCGAGGCGGACCAGGCTGTCCTCGAGCTGGTCCTCGTGGACCAGCGGGAAGCCGACCTTGGCGAGCAGGTCCTGGTCGGTGACGGCGTCCCAGTCGTAGGTGAGCTTCACCAGCGTGGAGTCCGAGCCCTCCGACTCCAGCTCCCAGACCCACTGCCAGCCGGGCGGCTCGGCACCGGCGGGCGCGGTCTTCCACGCGAGCAGCTTGTTCTCGTCGAAGCCGACCACGTGGTTCTCGGTCTGGTACTCCCCGCCCATGTGGTCGCCCTCCATGTTCATGGTGAACACGTCGCCGACCTGCTCGAGGCGGTTCGTCTTCTCGTCGGACTTCACGAAGCCCGAGCCGTCGAGCTCGACGTGGTTCTCGGGGTTGCTCAGCACCTCGAAGATCTGGGCGCTGGGCGCGTTGATGGTCCGTTCGACAGTGATCCGATTGTCAGCCATTTCCCGAACATTGCTCGCAGATCGGTCTCGATCAAGGGCCGATCCGCGACGTGGACTCAGCGGGTGAGGTCGCGGTAGTCGGGGTGCCGGTCGATCCAGCCCTTGATGAACGGGCATCGGGGGACGACGCGGTGGCCACCCGTGGCCCGGACGTCGTCTAGCGCGAACCGGGCCAGCGCCGACCCGACTCCGTGGCCCTCGAACTTGTCGTCGACCTCGGTGTGGGTGAACACGATCCGCTCGTCGTCGAGCTCGTAGTACGCCGAGCCGGCGAGCTCCCCGTCGACGTACGCCTCGTAGCGGTTCTCGGCCTCGTTGTTCCTGGTCTCCACGTCTGCCATGCCCCCATCGTCGCCCAGGGGTCAAACCCCGGGACCGTCAGCCGCTGCGCCCACCCGCCGCCTGCGGGCCGGGGGTGCAGGTCACTGCCCCCGCGAAACTGTCACTTCCCCCCTGGTGCAACGCGGAGATGGCGTTTCAGAAATTCTCCGTCCGGCGCAGCGGCTTCGGGCGGCCGTCGGGGTCGTGGACGACGAGGTAGGGGATGGTGGCGGCGGCGCGGGCCCAGCGGGAGAGCTCGGGCGGCTGGAGCCGGCGGAGGCGGCCCGGGGGGCGGGTCCCGACCTGGCCGCCGGCGTGCCAGTCGTCGAGCGCGCGCGCCGTCTGCTCGTACGCCGTGAACATGCCGGCCGCGTCCACGCAGTCGGCCATCACCTCGAGCAGGGACCGGGCCCCGTTCACCTCGTCACCGGTCCCGTCGGTCGGGTCGTCGACGACGTCGTCGAGGCGGTCCAGGTGCTCCGCAGCGAGCGTGAGCCGGAGCCGGCGCGCGTAGGGGCTGTGGTCCGACCCGGAGGGGTCCACCACCACCGCCGAGAGCTCCGAGTCGTGGGTCCACGACCGGCGGTTGAAGTTGTCCGACCCGATCGTCGCCCAGACGTCGTCCATCACGCAGACCTTGGCGTGCACGTAGACCGGGGTGCCCTGGTGGTTCTCGATCCCGTAGATCGCCACCCGACCGGGCGCCGCCTCCTCCATCCTTCGCATCGCCTTGGCCCGGCCGAGCATCTGCGGGGCCCGGGCCAGGAAGCCGGCCTGGTCGGTGAACATCGGCACCACGGCCACGATGCGCAGCTCCGGGTCCGCGCGCAGCGATTCGGTGAACACGTCGCCGACCTGCTGACCCCAGAGGTACTGGTCCTCGATGTAGATCAGCTTCCGGGCCTTCGCCACGGCCTTGCTGTAGCCGCGCGCGACACTGCGCTCGCCGCCGCGGGCGAACGGGTAGTCCCGGCCCTGCCGCAGGTTCGGGTAGGTCCGCAGCAGCTGGACGACCTGCGTGGCACCCTCCGGCGAGGGCGGCGGCGGGGCCTGCTCGGGCAGCGGGTCGGGAGTCATGTCCATCCCCCGGATCTTGTCCTGCGTCCAGTAGACCGGGTGCCGGGTCAGCCGTGTCGGGTCCTCCCAGCGCTCCCGGAAGACGGTCTCGACGTCGTGCACGGCGGGCCCGGTGATCGCGGCCATCACGTCGTGCCACGGCGGGGTGTCGCCGTACTCGGGGGCCATCTCGAGGGCCTGCGGGTCCCCGTGGTGCGCCGCGGTGTCGCGCCGCGAGTGGCACAGGTCGATCCCGCCGACGTAGGCGATGTCCCGCTCGGGGTGGTCCCGGTGCCGGATGACCACCAGCTTCTGGTGGTGCGAGCCCCCGGTGCGGACGCGCATGTCCAGCAGCGCCTCAGCCCCGCGCGACTGCAGCTGCCGGCCCAGCAGCCGGTTCTCGCTGGCGCTGAAGTTGATCATCTCCGTGTGTGAGCGCCAGATCAGCCCGCGTACGTCGACGTCGCGCTCGTCCGCGCACGCGAGCACCTCGACGACCTCGCTGCCGGGCTCACCGGTGAGCTGCTCGTCCGCGTCGCCCTGCCAGTCGGTGAAGAAGACCAGGTCACCGGCCTTCGTCGCCTCGATGCGCTCGCACAGCTCCGCGAAGTACGTCGCCCCGTGGATCAGCGGACGCACCAGGTTGCCCTCCGACCAGGCCTCGTCACCGGGATGGAGGTCGTCGAGCCGGGTGTCGGCGTTCGCGCGCTCGCTGTGCCGGAGAAGCCAGTCGGTGTGCTGCATGCAATCCCTCCCGAGGACGCTGACAAGATGCGGCCATGGGTCTCCCTGAGGGCGTGGCCGGCACGGCGACAGTACGACGTGGCCTCGCGGCCTACCGCGTGACGGGGCCGACCTGCCTACGCCGACCCGGTGCTCTCCCGTGGCACAGGCCTACTCGGGCTCGGACACCAGGTCGTCGAGCGCGGAGACCTCGATGACCTCGATCTGCTGGTCGCCCATGCGGACGATGCGACGCCGGTCGTCGAGCAGGCGCCGGATCTCGGCCCGGACCTCCTCGGCACCGCGGGCCTCCGCCCGGGCAATCTGTTCCTGGACGCTCTGGGCCGCCTTCTCGGACGGGGATCGGCTGCTCACTGACGCCTCGTACCCCGTCTCACCAGACTCAACGGCAACACCACCCACGCCAGTGCGTAGAAGAGGAGCACGACGACCCCGGCGATGATCCCGGCGGTGTCGTCGACCACCACCCCGAAGATGAGGACCACGACCGTGACCAGCGTCAGGCCCATGGCGGCCAGGCCGAGCTTGGCGTAGAGGCCGCCCGCGAGCACGAGCACGTCCTTCTCGTGGCGGCCGAACAGGAACCGGTGCAGCGCGGCCGGGGCCGTCATCAGGCCGACCGTGGCCACTGCGAGGCTGAAGGCCACCAGGTAGATCATGCGGTGTCCCCCGCTGATGTCGCCGAACCGTGAGCTGAACGGCAGCGTCAGCAGGAAGCCGGCCAGCACCTGCACCCCGGTCTGCGCGACGCGCAGCTCTTGCATCAGGTCGATCCAGTTGCGGTCGTAGCGCTCCGCGTCCGTCTCGTCACGACTGGTGTCCACCCGCACAAGGTAGACCGGCCCGGGCGACCGGAGGCGGACTTCCGGGGCCCGTGTCAGCGGGCGATCTCGTCCAGACCGGCCTGGTCGCTCACCCAGTCCCACAGCTCCCGTCGCTCCGCCTCGCCCGTCCGCGTACGACGGAGCAGGTGGGTCGGGCGGGCTCGTCGGTCGTGCCACAGCTCGCCGGAGGGCGGCTGGGGCCGTACGGCGGCCAGCCACACCGTCGTGTCCGCTCCGCCGGCCGCGTCGCGCAGCAGCGGGCCGGTCAGCTTGTGGAAGGTCGGCAGCGACTCGACCACGCCGGGGGTGTCGGCCCAACCCGGGTGCGTCGCGTGCACGCCGATGCCGGCAGGCGACCACCGCTCGGCCAGGACCGGCAGCAGCTCGACCTGGGCCCGCTTGCTCCGCGCGTACGCCGTGGCAGGCGCGTAGTCGCCCTCGAGGTACTCCGGGTCGTCGGCCCGCAGCTGCTGGCCGTACATCCCGCCCGAGGTCACCATCAGCACCCGCGCGTCGTGGCCGGCGAGCCTGGGCGCGAGCAGCTCGGTCATCAGCACCGGCCCGAGGACGTGCAGCGCCATCGTCAGCTCGTGCCCCTGTGGCGACTCGGTGCGCTCGGGCGGCATCGCGCCCGCGTTGTGCACCAGCACGTCGAGCCGGTCGAGCTCGAGCTCCCGGGCGAAGCGGCGTACGTCGGTGAGGTCGGAGACGTCGCAGCGGTCCACGCTCACCGCAGCCCCGGGCACCGCCGCCTCGAGCCGGCTCCTCACGCCGGCCGCCTTCTGCACGTCGCGGACGACGAGGCGCACGTCGGCGCCGAGGCGCGCGAACGCCTCCGCGGTGGCCAGGCCCAGACCGGAGGTCGCCCCGGTGACCGCGGCCGTCTTCCCGGCCAGGGCACCGGGGGCCGGGTCGGCGGGCCAGCCGGGCAGGCTGCGGCGTACGGCGAGACCGATCTTGGTGAACCCGGGCGCGACCGTGCGGTCCATGACGGTGTCCACGCCGCGGGCGAGACCCTGGGGGAAGCTGCTCATGTCGTGAACCGTATCCACGGGGGCGAGGCGAACCCAGCGCCGAGGTGGGGCTACAGCTTCGCGAGCGCCTCGCGGAGCCCGTGCTCGGCCTCGTCGCCGAGCTTCTTCAGCGCGGGCGCCAGCAGCGGGGCGATGAAGCGGCCGAGGCCCTTGAACTCGAAGTCGGCGGTGTAGGTCACCTTGGAGGCCAGCCCGATCGCGGTGATCTCCATCCGGTCGTTGGCGACCACGGACGAGTTCTCGCCGCGCAGTGCGAACAGGCTGTTCGGCTGGTGCTCGACGACCTCGTAGGTCAGCTCGGTCTCGCGCCCCATGAACTTCGAGGTGTTCCGGTAGGTAGTGCCGACGCCGCCGTTGCCGGAGACCAGCACCGTGTTCACGGTCCCGGGGTCCCACTCGTTGGTGTGGGTGAAGTCGCTGAGGTAGGCGAACACGACCTCGGGGGTGGCGTTGGTCTCGACGGTGCGCTGGAGCTTCATCTGGTGCCCTTCGTCGGTGCGGTCGGTGCGGTCGGTGCCGGTTCGTCCTGTGGGGTGGACTCGTGGTGCCGGGCCCCGTGCGTACGACGGTCCTCCTTCATCTCCGCCTCGTACAGGTGGCGGCGACCCTGGACCAGCTCGTCGCGGGCCCGCTGCTCGTGCTCCTTGAAGACCGAGTAGTAGGTGTCGTCGTACTCCTCGACGAGCTGGAAGCTCCACCGCCCCTCGACGATGTTGCGCCCCACGAGCTCCTGCTCGACCCGCTCCGCGAGCTCGGCGTGGCCGGCCTCGCGCAATTCCCTGACCGCCTCGCCGAGGGTGAGGTCGGCGGTGCCGCACAAGCGGTGGAAGGCGTAGAGGTGACCGCGCGCGGCCTCGACCGTCTCCAGCGCCTCGGACAGCTTGCCGAGGGCCGACACGGTGGCGTCGCTGACCCCGTCGGGACGCTGGTGCTCAGGATGCGCTGTCATCCCCGCCTGAGTACCCGGGCACCCGGCGCCGCAAACGAGGGCCGCGCGTGCTCCGCCGCGGGGAGGACGCCGAGCCGCGGCTCCACTCGCCGACCGTGATGAACGCGCCGACCACGTTGCGCAGGTTGACCAGCAGCCCGCCGTACTCGTACCACGCGGAGCCCGGCAACGAGTCCGTCGACAGCGACTCGGCGAGCTCGCCCAGCTGCACCCGGATCGCGTCGAGCCGCTCCGTGTCGTGCGCCGAGATCGCCTCGGCCGCCTCGCCGAGCAGTCGCTTCCACGGCGCCCGGAACTCCTCGGACCACAGGGTCGCGTGCTCCGCGCTGGTGGCGAGGGTGCGGGCCATGCTCAGCGCGTCCGCCACCGCCTGCTCGAGCAGGTGCAGCGTGCGCGTCAGGTCGTCCAACCCGGCGGGCCGGCTCCGCCGCAGGTTGAACCGGCCGCTCTCCCGCGCCTGGCCGAGCAGCCGCCACGCCTCGTCGATGCGGGTGTCGAGGCGGCGCAGCCGGCTGATCCAGGGCTCGGTGTCGGCCGGCTCCAGGTCGGGGCTCATCCCCGCCGACATCTCGGCGAGCACGTCGGCCAGGTCCTGCGGGAGCTCGTCGGCCCGGGCCCAGGCCGCGCGGTCGCGCAGCGGGGGCCAGACCAGCAGGTTCACCAGCAGGCCGACCGCGATCCCGACCGTGGTGTCGACCAGCCGGCTGGCCAGCAGGTTGGACTGCCCGATCGAGTTGGTGGCCAGCACGACGATCCCGGTCGTGGCCACGGTGGTCGCCTCGTCGCGCAGCCACCGGTGGCGTCCGAGCAGGAAGGAGACGACGAGCATCACGCCCATCCCGAGGGGGTCGACCCCGAACACCGCTCCGCACGCCCAGGCGAGGAAGACCCCCGCGAAGGTGGCGGCGACCTGCTGCCCGCCGCGCGAGACGGTGCGGTAGACGGTCGCGTGCACCACGAGCACCGCCGCCCAGGGGGCGAGGAACGGCTGCTCGAGCCCGAGCACGTCGAGGGCGACCACCCAGGCGAGCACGCCGGCCAGCGCGGCCTTGGCGTTCTGGAGCAGGTCGACGACCACCACCGGGTCGGGTCCGCGGGAGAGCGCTCGCGCGCGCCACGACCGGTGTCCCTCCCTCGGCGTGACCATCTCGGCAACGTACCCGTGGGACGATGCGGATCGTGAGCGACGCCGCAGCCGACCCGCGCGACGACCGCGCGTGGCCCGAGGGCTCCTTCACGGGCTCGATCGTCGTCGGCCTCGGTGCCCTCGCCGGGTCGGCGGCCCTGGTCGCCGACGCCCGCTCGTTCGGTCGTGCCCTGGACCTGCTCCTCGTCTTCGGCGTGCTGGCCTGCCTCGAGGCGGTCGCCTACCTCGACGCCGTCGCTCCCTGGCTGCGCGGCCGGCCGATCCCGCGGCGCACGATCGCTGCCCAGGCCACGATCGCGGTGCTCGTGCTGGCCACGTTCCTCGGCGGCGGGGACCTCGGCCTGGCCGGGCTGTGCGGCTTCCTGGTCGGAGGCCTCCTGCCCAACGCGTCATCGATCCGCTACGCCCGCGTCAACCGTGCCCTGGCCGCCTCCGACGAGACCCCGATCTCCGAGGACCCCGCCGACCAGCTCGACCCGACGCTGCAGGCGACGTCGGCCGGGCCGGGCCGTCAGGTCCGGGCGCGCGCCCTGCCCAAGGTGGGCCCGGTGCTGCGCGAGAAGCTCACCGAGGATCGCGACCGGGCGCTGGCCTGGGCCGTCGCGACGGTGGCCGTGCTGGTCGTCCTGCTCGCCGCCGGGCACTCGGGCCCGGAGCTGCTCCTGGTGCTGGTGCTCGGCTTGGTCGCGATCGCCTGGGTGGTACGCCGGATGGTCGGGGTGTGGATCACTGCCAGCGACTTCGACTCGGCCGCGCACGTGCCGCGCCGGGCCTACGTGGTCCTGCTCCCCGACCGCAACCCGCGCCTGCGTCGCCCGCTGCTCGGAGTCTGGACCACCGACCCCCGGCCCGAGGACGGCCGGCTGCCAGCGGCCGAGGCGGTCTACCGCTGCGACGCCCGGCGGGTCGCGCTGATCTCCTCGCCGGGCACCACGGTCGTCCACGAGGCCTGGCTGGACGCCGGTCTGCGCGACCAGGCGATGCCGCGCTGGGTGGCCGCCGACGCCGGGGTCGCCCTGCCGCGGCGGCCGGCGTTCCTGGGCCGCTGGTACCTCTCGTCACTGATCGCGACCGACCGGCCCGCGCGGCCCCGGGCGCTGACCATGCCCGCGCCGAACGCGACGACCGAGTCCGAGACCGGCATCGTGACGACGGTGATCAGCGAGGAGTCGCGCGGTAGCGGCCGCTGGACGCGGCTGTTCCTGGGACGGCTGGGCGGTCTCGCCCTGCTCGCCGGGCTGCTGCTCTGGGCGGGGCGCTGACCCTCGGTGCCGGCCCTGTGGATCACCCGGTCGACTGGTAGTACACCCGGCATGACCGTTTTGGCGGGACCGGTTCCGGGCGGGTAGCGGGATCGGATCGGGGTACAGGCACCCACCTGACCAACCGAAGCACTCATGAACGGAGCCACCATGTCGGAGTCCCAGAGCCCGGAGCTCGCCCAGTCCAAGGTCGTCGAGATCATGCGCGGTGACCGGTTCTGCATGCTCACCTCGATCGGTGTCGCGGACCAGGGGCGCCTGCACTCCCACCCGATGACCCCGCAGGAGATCACCGACGAGGGCGACGCGTGGTTCTTCGTCGACGGCACCAGCGAGCAGGCCGCCAACATCACCGCGGAGAAGCGGGTCAACCTCGCCTTCGCGGACGGGTCGACCTGGCTATCGCTGACCGGCCACGCCACCCTGCAGCGCGACCAGTCCAAGATCGACGAGCTCTGGAACCCCACCGTCGAGGCGTGGTTCCCCGAGGGCAAGGACTCCGACGAGGTCCAGCTGCTGCTCGTGGAGGCCGACTCCGCGGAGTTCTGGGACAGCCCGGGCGGCCGGATCGCCTCCGCGCTGGCCTTCGCGAAGTCGAAGGTCACCGGTGAGAAGCCCGACGTGGGCGAGAGCGACACCGTCGACCTCTGACGGTCAGCCGACGGCCAGGCGCTCCTCGAGGCCGGCGGCCATCCCGGCGATCGTGAGCGCGTCGAAGAGACCGCCGAGGTTCTCGGCCAGCCGGACCCGTCGTACGGGACCGAGCCGGAGGCGCAGGTGCACGCGGGTCCCGGTCGCGGTCTCCGTCGCGACCTCGGTCGGGGTGAGCGTGATCGCCCAGGACACCTCGGTGTGGCGGCGCGTGGATCGGTAGACCAGGTGCCGGGCGGGGTTGACCTCCACCACATCGAAGGTGGCCTCCGCGCCGCCGTAGTCGGGGATGACGTCGCCCACGGCGAGGCCCTGCCACTGCGGCAGCACGACGCGCGCCGCCCGCCGCGACCGCGGGACGAAGCGCTCCACGCCCCGCGGGAGGTACCACCCGGCTCGCTGCTTGCCGAGCTGCACGATCCACGGCCACACCACGTCGGGTGCACCCGCGAGGTCGAAGCCGGTGTCCATCACCACGTCGGCGGTCGGAACCAGGTCGTCGCCCGCCCGCACGGCCAGGCGCTCGGCCATGGTGGCCGCGACGGAGGCGAGGGGACCCTGCACGGGTCAACCCTCTCAGCCCCGACGGAATTTCCGGGGTTCCCGGCGGCACGGGACCCACTCGGCGTAATCTCTCCGGGTCGACCAGCATCCGCGGCAACGCCGAGTCCTGCCCAGCCACGGATGCCCACTCTCAGACACATGCGGGCAGGAGTGGGGGACCCACAGGTTCCACGCGCAGATTGCGCTCGGGGTGAAGTCACCGACAGGTGACGGGGCACTTCCAGTCCCAACCCGACAGCTCACCTCACAGGCGTGGGAAGGAATGACTGTGCCCTCATTCGCACGCACACGCCGCACCCTGATGCCCCTGCTGCTGTCGCTGTTCCTGCTGGGCGGGCTCGCCCTCACCGGACCGGCCGCCACCGCCGCCCCGAGCCGCCAGGCGTCCGCCGCGAATGGCCAGGCCGACCACGCCGCCCGGAAGCACAAGCACCGCAAGCACAAGCACAAGCACCGCAAGCGCCACCACAAGAAGAGGCATCACCACGCGACGCAGCCGGCTGCCACCGGCGGCAACAGCTCCCGGATCGAGCGAGCCGCAACGATCGCGCTGCAGCAGCTCGGCGAGCCCTACCGCTACGGCGGCGACGGGCCGAGCTCGTTCGACTGCTCGGGCCTGATGCAGTACAGCTTCGGCAAGGCCGGCATCAAGATCCCGCGCACGGCCGCGGCCCAGGCGGGGCGCGCACACCACATCGCTCGCAGCCAGCTGCGCCGCGGGGACACGCTCTACTTCACCAGCGGCGGCCACGTCTACCACACCGCGATGTTCCTGAAGTGGAGTCACGGCTCGGTGCAGATGCTGCACGCGCCGGGCAGCGGTGACCACGTGCGCATCGCGAAGCCGTGGACGAACAGCTGGTTCGCCGGCACCTTCCGCTGACACCTCCGGGCTCCTCGCCGCGCCCGCGCTCCCGCGCGGCGAGGGCCCGAGCGAGCTGCGCGAGCCTACGATTTCCCCATGACCACTCAGGATCTCGGGCGGGGATTCAGGCAGCACCTGGCGCCGGACCCGGCCGCCGAACCGGCGATCGTCGAGGACGAGCTGGGCGCCCTCTTCGAGACCTCCCCGGCCATCCCGGTGCACACCTCGGTGGCGGCCGAGCTCGGCTTCCTCGCCGGGCTGGTGTCCGTGCTCGCGGCACCGTTCCCGCTGATGCGCGTGCTCTGCCTGGGCCTCGCGGCCCTTGCGCTGGTCTGCTCGATCGTCGGCCTGGCCCGCGCCAGCCGCGCCTGGGTGGCCGGAACGCTGCTCGCCTCCATCGGGCTGGTGCTCTCGCTCGCGACGTTCGCCCTGATCGGCCTGCGCTACGCCGGCATCGACACCACCGTCGACAGCTCCGTGGTCCCCACCTTCGTGGACTGGCTCACGTCGCTGAACGCGTTGGTCCCCCGACCCTGACGCGGTGAGCGCCGTGGCCCAGCAGTTCGACAGCGTCGAGGACTACCTCGACTCCCTGGGCCCCGAGGTGCGCAGCATCGTCGAACAGGTCGGTGCGGCGATCCGCGTCGCCCTGCCCCAGGGCGAGCACACGATCACCTACAACATCCCGACGGTGGTCGTCGAGGGCCGCCGGGTCGTGCACTACGCCGGCTGGAAGAAGCACGTCAGCCTCTACCCCGCCCCAGCCGACGAGGACCTGCAGGCCGAGCTAGCGCCGTACGTCGCGGGCCGGGGGACCCTGAAGTTCCCGGTGAGCCAGCCGGTGCCCTACGACCTGATCGCCACGGTCGCGCGACGGCTCAGCGCCGCGTTGCCCGGCTCGGACTGACCCGGCCCTAGACGGTGTCGTCGGGGCGGCGCTCGGCCAGCTTGGTCAGGCCCAGCTCGACCTGGCCACGGACCCGGCCCACCTGCTCGGCGTACTTGCCGTCGGTGCGCCGGTCGATCTGTTCGCTCAGCTTGTCGAGCGCGCGGTCGACGTCGTCGAGGTGCTCGTGCGCGAACCCGGCCGCCGTCCCGACCGCCCGGTGGAACCACACCTCGGCCTGCTCCGCCAGCTCGTTGACCCGCCGGTCGAGGTCCAGCTCATCGATCTTCTGCTTCAGCGTCTCGTTGATGTCGCTCACGTCGACAAGCCTGCCACGGCCCCGGGCATGCCGGTCCCGCAGGAATTGGTAGCCGTGCGGACTCGTCCACAGGAACGGCCCTGGCTCCAGCGTGGTGGTTGCACCAGGAATGGGCCCAGAGGCCCTTGGGCACACGGGATTCCGAGATTTCTTCAACCATCTTGCTGACCCGGTCCGGGGGCGGTCGGGCTGTCGGCGGACCGGGCGCAACTAGGCTCGGGGCATGCCCGACTACGGCCACGACCTGCAGTTCGGGATCTTTCCCAGTCCCGATGCCACCGCCGCCGAGCAGACGCTGGAGCTGGCGCAGCTGGCCGAGGTCATCGGCCTCGAGCTGGTCACGCTGCAGGACCACCCCTACCAGGCCAAGCACCTGGACACCTGGACGCTGCTCTCGGTGATCGCCGCCCGCACCACCGCGATCAAGGTGTCGCCCAACGTCGCCAACCTGCCGCTGCGACCGCCCGTCGTGCTCGCCCGCTCCGCCGCCACCTTGGACCGGCTCAGCGGCGGCCGCGTGGAGCTGGGGCTGGGGTCGGGCGCCTTCTGGGACGCCATCGCGGCCGCCGGCGGACCACGTCGTACGCCGGGGCAGGCCGTCGACGCCCTCGTCGAGGCCATCGGCGTCATCCGCGCGGTCTGGGGCACCGGGACCGTCCGGGCGGTGGGCGAGCACTACCAGGTCAGCGGGCTGCACGCCGGGCCGCAGCCGGCCCACGACATCCCGATCTGGATCGGCTCCTACAAGCCACGGATGCTGCGGGTCACCGCAGACCTCGCAGACGCCTGGATCCCGTCGATGGGGTACGCCGACCCACCCGCCCTCGCCTCCCTGAACGCGGTCATCGACGAGCGGGCCGAGGCCAACGGTCGCGGGCCGCAGGCGATCCGGCGGATGTACAACGTCTTCGGCAGCTTCGGCACCGGCGCGGGCTTCCTCGAAGGCACCGTCCGTGACTGGGCCGAGCAGCTCGCCGGACTCGCCGTCGACGAGGGGATCAGCACGTTCATCCTGGGCACCGACCACCCTGACGACGTACGCCGGTTCGCCCTGGAGGTCGTCCCCGCGGTCCGGGAGCAGGTGGCCGCCGAGCGGGAGCTCCGGGCGAACACCACCACGGTGGTCGAGGAGCGAGCGCCAACGAGCGTCTCGAAATCTCTGCACCCGACAAGCAGTGGCGAGCACAGCGTTCGCGTCACGCCCCCTCCGGCCCTCCTCGGCGAGGTCCCCTGGGACGAGTCGACCCGACCTACCTACCCGGTCCCCGCCGGGGCGACGTACACCGCCCACCAGCAGGCCTACCCCCAGCACCTGGTCGACGTCCACGACGCCCTGCGCAGCGAGCTCACCCAGCTGCGCGACGTGATCGACCAGGTGCGGCGCGGGCTGATGCAGGTCAGCCAGGCGCGGTCGGTGATCAACACGATGACGATGCGCCAGAACAACTGGACGCTGGGCGCCTACTGCGAGTCCTACTGCCGGATCGTCACCGGGCACCACAGCCTCGAGGACCACAGCATGTTCCGCCACCTGCGCCAGAGCGACCCGCAGGCGGCCCCGGTCGTCGACCGGCTCGCGGAGGAGCACGTGGTGATCCACGACGTGCTGGAGCAGGTCGACCGCGCACTGGTCGCGCTGGTCTCGGCCGACCCGGACCGCACGACCGAGGCGCTCGAGGAGTTCTCGAGCACCGTCGACCTGCTCACCGACGCGCTGCTCTCACACCTCTCCTACGAGGAGCGCGAGCTGCTGCATCCGCTCGCCGTCCACGGGATGGGCTGAGGCCGCCGTTCGGGTCACCGGGTTTCGAGACGAAACCTGGCGAGGTGACAGCCAGACCCTCGGCGTACCCGAGGAGGCGGTTCGCGGCTCGGCGCATTGGTTTCGAGACGCTCGCTGAGGCTCGCTCCTCAACCACCGTGGTCGGGTCTGCCGCTCAGTCGTCGGTGACCTTGAGGTGCACGTCGATGTTGCCGCGGGTGGCGTTGGAGTAGGGGCACACCTGGTGGGCCTGCTCGACGAGCTCCTGGGCCTGGTCGTGCGGCAGCTCGGGGATGACGACCTCAAGGGTCACCTCGAGCTGGAAGCCGCCGGCGTCGTTGGGCCCGATGCTGACCTTGGCGCCGACGGTGGAGTCCCCGAGGTCGGCCTTGGCGCTGCGGGCCACCGCCTGCAGCGCGGAGTGGAAGCACGCGGCGTAGCCGGCGGCGAAGAGCTCCTCGGGGTTGGCGCCGTTGCCGGAGCCGCCCATGTCCTTCGGGACCGCGAGGTCCATGTCGATGCGGCCGTCGGTCGAGCGGACGTGGCCGTCGCGCCCGGCGCCGGTGGCGAGGGCCTCGGCGGTGTAGAGGATCTTCACGCGGTTCTCCTTCGTGGCGGCGCCGCGGTGGCGGGCTCCACGGGGCAACCCTGACGCCGGGCGGGGCTATTCCCCGCAATGGTGTTGCCCCGTCCACAGCGTTGGTCGAGAGTGCAGCCATGCCCCACGACGACGGAGCCCTCCCTGCCCGCACCTTCGGCTGGTCGGACATGTGGCTCTCGCCCGAGGACGACCCGCGGCAGGAGGGGGGGTTCGACGGGGAGCGGGAGCTGCTGCTCGGCTACCTGCGCAACTACCGGCTGACCCTGGAGCTGAAGTGTGCGGGCCTGGACGCCGCCCAGCTGGCGCGGCGCTCGGTCCCACCCTCGGACCTCTCGCTGCTCGGGCTGGTGCGGCACCTGGCGACCGTCGAGCAGGCGTGGTTCCGGATCGCGATGGCGGGCGAGGACGTCCCACGCCTCTACCGCGGGGACGGCGAGAACGAGTTCGACGACGCCGGCTCCGACCCGGCCGTCGTCGAGGAGTCCTTCGCGCGTTGGCGCGAGGAGGTCGCCTTCGCCGAGGCGTACGTCGACCGGACCGAGGACCTCGCGACCACCGGGCCGCAGGGCGACGTGCTCCGCGAGGTGCTGCTGCACATGGTCGAGGAGTACGCCCGCCACTGCGGCCACGCCGACCTGCTGCGCGAGCGCATCGACGGCCGGGTCGGCCAGTAGGACCAGCCCGGCGGAGAAGCGCCGGTCGGAAAAGAGCCAGTCGCGCACACCCACGCGCGATGCGGCAGGCTGGGCAGCGTGTTCCACATCGGTGTCGACCTCGCGTGGGGGATGAAGCGCCCCACCGGCCTGGCCGTGGTCGACGATGCCGGCCGGCTGGTGCACGTCTCCACGGTGAGCACCGACGAGGAGATCCTCGCCGCCCTGACGCCGTACGCCGCGGGCGACTGCCTCGTCGCCATCGACGCTCCCCTGATCGTCACCAACCCGACCGGCAACCGCCCGGCCGAGGCGGCGCTCAACCGGGACTTCGCCCGGTTCGACGCGGGCGCGCACCCCGCCAACACCGGCAAGCCCGAGTTCAGCGGGTTGCCGCGCGGTGCCGTGCTCAGCCAGGCGCTGGGCCTGGACATGAACCCGCGCTCCGGCCGCCGGCGCCGGGCCATCGAGGTCTACCCGCACCCGGCGACGGTGGCGCTGTTCCGCCTGGGACGCACGCTGAAGTACAAGAACAAGCCCGGCCGTGACCTGGAGAGCCTGCGGCTCGAGCTGCTCACGCTGATGGGGCTGCTCGAGGGCCTGGCGGACGCCGAGCCGGGCCTCGACCTGGCCGATCCCGCCTGGACCGCCCTGCGCACCCTGGCCGAGACCGCGACGCGCAAGAGCGAGCTCCGCGTCGTGGAGGACCAGGTGGACGCGGTGGTGTGCGCCTACGTGGCTCTCTTCGTCGACCGCAGGGCCGAGGACGCGACGACGTACGGCGACTTCGAGACCGGCTACATCGTCACCCCGACGCTGCCCGCCGACCTGACACCGAGCCCGCGCCCGCCGCGGCCGCCGGCCCCCGTGGCCGACCCCGTGCGCGAGTTCACCCTCCGGCACCCCGCGCTGGTGGCCGCCGGGGAGCAGTTCCTGGCGCTGGTCACCTCGATCCTCGACGACGCCGGCATCAACTACCTCAGCGTCACCGGGCGGACCAAGACCGTCGCCTCCTTCGCCGAGAAGGCCCGGCGCACCCGGGACGGCAAGGCGCTCTACACCGACCCGCTGCGCGAGATCACCGACACCATCGGCATCCGGGTGATCACCTACGTGCACAGCGACGTCTCCGCGGTCGCCGAGCTGCTCGGCGACCAGGTGGTGGTCAAGGACGATCGTGACATGGGCCGCGAGACCGCGCAGGAGGGCCGGTTCGGCTATGCCAGCCGGCACCTGCTGATCGAGCTGGACGCCGCCCGCGAGGGGCACCCGTCGTACGAGCTGGTGCGGGGGCACACCGCGCAGATCCAGATCCGCACGGTGCTGCAGCACGCGTGGGCGGAGTTCGAGCACGACATCCGCTACAAGGGCACGATGCCCGACGAGCACGCGCGCGACTTCGACCGCCGGTTCACCCTCGCGGCGGGGCTGCTGGAGCTGGCCGACCGCGAGTTCTCCACGATCCGCGACACCCTGCGCTCCTCGGCCGCGAGCGGTCCCGACACCGAGCTGGTGCCCGACGACGACCCGCGGATCGATCCGCGCGAGCTCGCGGCGTTCCTGGCCGGGCAGTACGCCGAGTCCGGCTGGTCACGCACCGACCACTACGCCTGGATCTCGGGGCTGCTGCTCGAGCTCGGCATCACCTCCCTCGACGAGCTCGGCGAGGTGCTCCGCGCCGGCGACGAGGACGTGATCCGCACCCGGATGGCCTACCGCTACCCGCCCGGCGCCGTACGACGACTCGACGACGCGCTCCTGGCCGCCTACGGTCCGGCGTACGTCGGGCTGCGCGGCAACGCCCACCGGCACGCCGCCCTCGAGGCTCGGCTGGAGCGGCTCTCCGGCGACAGCCTCGGCTGACTGGGCTGCCTCGGGTCAGCCGGCCACGTCGACGTGGACGTGGTCGCGGTGCAGCAGGATCGCGGCCACCTGGCGCGACCGCCCGGACGTGTCCAGCCGGTAGGTGCGCCAGCCCTCGTCGGCCCGGCGTGCGGTCCAGATCCGGGCGTCGAAGATCACCGTGTCGATCTCGAGGCGCTGGGCGTGGGCGACGAGGTACTGCGCCGTCGCCCAGCCACCGGTCCGGTTGCGCCGGTTCACGGGCCGGAAGAACACGTCGACGGCACGGCCCTCGTAGTGCGCCGACCCCACCATGTGACCGCTGCGCACCCCGCCCGGGGCGAAGCCGCCTTCCTTCAGCGGGCCGAACGCGGCGCGCAGGTCGCGACGGACCCGCTCGGTGCGACCGGTGAGACCCGCGGCGTCGAGCCGGTCGGACTCGGCGTGGTCGGCACCGCCGTGCCGGCAGCTGAGCGCGTGGGGGACCCGGCCGGTGAGCGCGGCCGTCACCAGCCGGACGTCCGCGTCGGGTGCGTCGAGCACGCTCGCGACCGCGCGCTCTGCGCGGGCCGCGGACGCCCGGACCCGCACGGCCCCGGCCGCGACCGACGCGGCGCTCTGCGCCTCCTGGGCCGACAGCTCGACGGAACGCCCACCCGCCTCGACGGTGCAGTCGGCCACCCCCGGCAGCCAAGGACCCCGGCCGAGGACGACGAGCAGGGAGAGCACCAGCACGCCCACCGCGACCAGCGCGGCGACGGCCCACGCCACGCGGTAGACCGCGTTCGGCTGCTCCCCTGTCATCGGGCCAGTCTGGGGCGAGGCACCAAGTCGCCAACCATCGCGGGGCTAGCGTGGTGGACACGACTACAGGAGGAACAACATGTTCGGGATCATCGGCTTCATCGTCTTCGGTCTGTTCGTCGGTGCGGTGGCGCGTCTCATCAAGCCCGGCAAGCAGAACCTCAGCATCCTGGCCACGCTCGGCCTCGGGATCGTCGGCTCCCTCATCGGGGGACTCGTCGCCAGCACCCTCGGCACCGGCGACTTCGGCGAGCTCAACATCCTCGGCGGCATCGTCGCCATCGTGGCGGCGGTCCTGCTCGTCGGTGTCGCGGAGACGGTCACGGGGGGCAGGGGCAACAAGCAGATCCGCGCCTGAGCCTGCAGAAGGACCGCTTGGGCCGACCCGATCCCGCGCGGCTCAGCCGAGCGGCGCGGTCAGCTCGATGTTGATGTCGTCGGGATCCTGGAACGACAAGATGGCCAGGCCAGCGTCGTCGAGGTCGATGATCTCGCCGTGCTCGATGCCGGCCTCCGACAGCGCCGCCGCCGCGCTCTGCAGCTCGTCGCGCGAGTCGACGGCGAAGCTGACGTGGTCGAGGCCGGTGTGCTCGGAGTCGAACCGGGCGCTGCCGACGGGACGCAGGCCGAACAGCGTCCCCTGCGGGGTCTGGTAGATCGTGCCGCCGTAGAAGTTCTCGGGCTTGCCGTCCTCCTTCGGGGCGGTGACGTCCCCGGAGGTGTCGATCGCCGCCGGCCAGCCGAAGACCTGGTCGTAGAACGCCTTCGAGCGGGCGATGTCGGTGACGGTGATCCGGACGTGGGCGAATCCTGTGCTGTTCACGAGGGCCATGGCTTCGTTGTACCCGATCAGGGGGAGTCCACCGCGACCACGCAGAACTCGTTGCCCTCGGGGTCGAGCAGGACCACGTAGGTGTCGTCCGGCTCGGTCACGCCGCGCACCCACTCGGCACCGAGCCCGACCAGGGGCTCGACCTGGCTGTCCGGGTCGTCGCTGTAGAGGTCGAGGTGCATCCGGTCGCATCCGGATCGCCATCCGTGGCAGCCTGCCACAGGCGGCAGGACAGACTCCTAGGTATCAGAGCGCCCCCTCCGGACTCCTCCATCGTGAGACGACGCAGGTCGTCGGATCGGAGGCCTCGGACATGATCCTGCTGGGGCAGCGCCGGCCGCAGGAGGTGCCGCTCGCGCGGCAGCGCACCGTGTGCCACGATCGCGAGATGACGTTCCACGAGTCCGTGTTCAGGTCCCCTGCCGATGCGACCGAGCTCGCGACGTACGCCTGGACGGCGGCCGCGACCAACCGCGTCGGCGTCGTGCAGATCGCCCACGGGCTCGCCGAGCACGGCGCGCGCTACGACCGGCTCGCGCAGGCGCTGAACGAGGCCGGCTTCCTCGTCGACGCGAACGACCACCGCGGCCACGGTCGGTCCGCCCTCTCCGAGGCCGGGCTCGGTGACTTCGGGAAGCCCGGCTTCCAGGGCCTGATCGACGACGTCGCGGCGTACGGCGGGAGCATCCAGCGGGCCAACCCGGACCTACCCTTGTTCCTGGTGGCCCACTCGATGGGGTCCTTCGCCGCGCAGTCGGTGCTGCTGGACCACTCCCACCAGTACGCCGGCGTGGTGCTGTCCGGCTCGACCGCGCTCGACGTGCTGGCCGCCGACCTGGCCCAGGCCGAGGGACCCGTGGGCCTCGAGGCGTTCAACGCCGGGTTCGAGCACCGGACCGGCTACGAGTGGCTCTCCCGTGACGAGGCCGAGGTCGACGCCTACGTCGTGGACCCGCTGTGCGGCTTCGACGTGCCCGAGGACGCCATCCCGCAGATGTTCACCCAGGCGGCGCGGCTCGCCGACCCCGGGGCGCTGGCCGGGATCCGTCCCGACCTGCCGATCCTGATCGTCTCCGGACAGGCCGACCCGCTCTCCGGTGACGGGCAGCTGGCCGAGCTGCTGGGTCAGCGCTACCGCGACGCGGGCGTGGTCGACGTGACCACCCGCGTCCACCCCGGGGCCCGGCACGAGATCTTCAACGAGACCAACCGAGACGAGATCACCGCCGAGGTCGTCGACTGGCTCAGGGCCCGCGCCGCCGACGCATGACACGCTGCACCTCGTGCACACCCTGATCTACTGGTTCGGCTTCCTCGGGGCCTGGCTGCTCGTCGCCGGGCCGATCTACCAGGCCAGCGTGGAGCTGCGCGCCGAGGACGAGGCGCGGGACCGCCTGCAGCTGGCGATGGACGGGCTGCCTCCCCCGCCCCGGGTCTCCCGCTGGTGGTGGCTGCTGCCACCGGTGCGGCTGGTGCTCGTCTCGCGACGCCGCAACGACTACCAGCAGTCGATCCTGACGCTGCTCACGCCCGAGGAGGTCGAGCTCTTCACGCGGTTCATGTCCATCGTGCGCGGCTGGATGCTCGTCGGGTTCGGTGCGTGGCTCATCGGGCTCAAGGAGACCTACGAGCTCAGCGAGCACTACGAGTGGGAGCTGTGGGTCTACTGGCCGCTCGTCGTGGTGATGACCTTGGTCGCCCTCGGCCTCACGGCTGTCACGACCGGCCGCGAGCGGAGCATGCTCGCGCACTCGAAGCAGCCCTGACCCGCAGCGCTCAGCACCAGGCCGCGCGGACCTTCTCGACCACGTCGGCGGCCTGGCGCAGGCCGGTGCGGGCGGCGTCGGCGCGCTTGGCCGGGTCCAGGACGTTCTTGCCGATGTCGAGCAGCGCCCGCTCGTCGGGGGTCACCACGGCCGTGCGCGCGGCGCCGGTGCTCGCCAGCTGGGCGCGGATCGAGGTGGCCTTGCTGAACGCCTGCGGCAGCGGCGCGATCACCACGACCACGTCGGCTCCTGCCGCCAGGTCGACGTTGGCGGTCGAGCGCATCCCACCGTCGACGTAGTGCTTCTCGTTGATCGTCACCGCCGGCCACACCAGGGGTACGGCGCAGCTCGCCGCCACCGCGTGCACGAGGTCGACCCCGCTGTTGCGGTCGAAGGCCACGAACTCGCCGGTCTCCGCCTCGACCGCGGTCACCTTGAGGTCGCGGTGGGTCCAGTCGACCGTGCCGATCCGCGAGCGGATCACGCCGATGCGCTTCTCCCCGCCGGGTGAGTGGGCCTTCATCGAGACCTTGCCAACCCGCTTGAGCTTCTTCTCCTGGGTGCCCGGCCAGAGCATCGGCGGCACCAGCCGGAGCATGGTGAACCGCGACAGCTCGGCACCGATCTCGTGGTCGGCCGGCTCCAGCTGCGTGGCGTAGAGGTCGTCGAGCGTCTGGCCGGTGGTGATCTGGGCCCCGACGACCGACCCCGCCGACGTACCGACCACGAGATCGGCCTGGCTCAGGTCGACCCCCGCATCGGCCAGGCCCTTGAGGATGCCGAGCTCCCAGGCGATACCGGTGATGCCGCCCCCACCGAGGACGAGTGCTGTGCGCGTCATGTGCGCAACCTACGGGGCGACGGGAAACCTCCGCCTCAGTAGTCTCATCGCGGGGCGAGCGATGAGTGACGCAGGCAGCGACGCCTCGACCTCGAGCGGGCTGTGGCGCCGGCACACCCTGTGGCGCCGGGGGCGATCGGCGCCTCGAGTTCGACCTCGGGGACCTGCGCGAGCGGCGGCGGTTCCTGCTGCCGCTGGCGGTCGGACTGCTCGCGATGGTGATCCCGGTGCTGATTTACCTCGCCTTCAACGCCGGGCGCTCGAGCGCGCACGGGTGGGGCATCGCGATGTCCACCGACACCGCGCTGGCCCTCGGCGGGGCTTCCTCGCCCACGCCTACACGACGCCCGTCACCCTCGGCGTGCTCGTCGGGTACGTCGCCGGCAAGCCGCTGGCCGTCGTGGTCACCTCGTGGGCGGTGACCGTCCTCTCTCGCGGGCGGGTGCGGTCGCCGGTGGGCTGGGCGGCCGTGCTCGGCAGCGGCACCATCTCCGGCATCGGCTTCACCGTGGCGCTGCTGATCGCCACCCGCGCGTTCACCGGCGACCTGCTCAC
>JAOPYC010000048.1 GCA_025964795.1 Marmoricola sp. | reverse complement strand
AGCCTGGCTGCGTGGAACGACGAGGAGTGGGTCTTCGGTGGTGGAGGCAGCGGTACGCCGGGTGTGGGCACCAGCTCCTTCAACGTCCAGCAGGACACCTGGTCGGGCCCTGCAGCGCCCACTGTTGCCACCGGCTCGTTCGCAGACTTCGAGCAGAATCCCGGTGACGATCTGGAATTCGTCGTCGACCCGAGCGCGATGACCCCCGGAGACGACATCTACGCGCCTGTGGCCCTGACGACCGAGGCCTCGTCGGTAGCGGGCACGCTGACGCTGCAGGCGCCGGTGCCGGCCGTGGGCCACAGCGCGGACGACCCTCAGGGCCTGCTGTGGGAGAACCTGACCTACTCGGTGCGGGCGACCACTGACGCCACGGTCGCCGCTGACTGCTCCGCCGGGTCCTTCGCCACCTCGGGCACGGTGGTGGCTGAGGACCTGACCCTCGCGGACCCGCTGAGCGCCTCGCCCCAGTCGCTGAGTGCCGCGCGCGGCAACGTGCAGTACTACTGCTTCCGGATCTCCCTCCCGGACAGCGCAGCGACCCAAGGGCTCCAGGGCCGTTCGGTCTACCCGGCCTGGCGCTTCGCAGCCGTCTCGGAGTGAGGCCTCCCCTGGCGAGCTGGCTGCGGCGCCTCGAGAGTGGCGTGCTGGTCTTGGGCGCACTGGCCGGCGCCCTGTCCATCGGATGGCTGCTGCTCGCTCCTGTCATGGGCCTCTCGCTGGTCGTGCTGAGGACAGGATCGATGGCGCCGACGATGCCGCAGGGCACGGCGGCCGTGGCACGAACCGTGCCGGCCGCCCAGGTGCACGTGGGCGACGTCGTCACCGTTCGCCGGGACGCGAGCAGCCCGTTGATCACGCACCGCGTGGTGCGCGTGAGCCGGGTGGCCGGGTCCGCGCAGGCGCGGGTGCTCGCGCTCAAGGGAGACGCCAACGACACCGTCGACCATCTCCCCTACGAGGTCGACCACGTCCTGCGCACGTCCTGGTCGCTACCGGGGGCGGGTACGGCCCTCGCTCGTGCGCAGCACCCTGTGGCCCTGGCCGGCCTGGTGCTGGGTATCGGACTGCTGGTTCTGCGGGCCTTCTGGCCCGCGTCACCTCCTGTCATCCCGGCCGAGCCCGGCGCTCGCACTCCTCGAGAGGAGGACGGATGCGCGACGGCCGACCACGACTCCACCGGCTCGTCCTCGTCGCCGTCGCGGCGGTCCTGATCGGACTCGGGTGGCCCACGGAATCCTTCGCGTCGCCCCCGAGACCCGCCCGGTCAGCGCAGGACGACGACGGCCTGCTGCAGATCTCCGCCTCGCCGAGGTCCCCGTGGTTCACGAACCTCGCGCCCGGAGAACCGCGCTACTGGTCGGTGACTGCGTGGCTCGAGGGCGCCGAGCACGCGGCCCTGTCCCTGCGCCTCCTCGGTTCCGGTGAGCTGGTCTCGGAGCGCGATCTGCGGATCTCGGTGCATCGGTGCACGCGTGAGTACCCCATAACCGAGAGTCGGGTCCGCCCACGGTGCCCCGGCCGCGAGGTCATGGTGGTGCCGGACCAGCCCCTGCGACTGGTCTCGCGACCGACGACCGACGAAGGGGCAGGCTCGTGGCGCCTCCCGGACCTGGTCGGGGACCGGCGCGAGCGCCTGCTGGTGAGCATCGGGTTGCCCGCGGAGGCCGCCGGCGATCGATCCAGCACGAGCGCCAGCGCGACCTTCGGCGTGGGTCTCTACGCCACCGACGACGGAGCCCTGACCGGGGGCGCCTCTACGTCGCAGGAGCCCTGGACCGCGCTCTCCCCAATTCCCGGCACGGGTGGCCCCGCCCTGGGGCTGTTGATCCTGGGAATGGGATCTCTGGCGGCAGGAACCCTGTTGGTGCGCCGGAGGAGGCCGTGCGGTGGGTAGGCGACGCCAGGCGGGTGTGGCGGGCACCGCTGTCGGCGCACTCGTGTCCGCGATCCTGCTTCCCGGGCAGGTCCTGGTGAGCGACGCGTCCTGGCGCCAGGACGAGCACGTCCGCACCCGGCTGGGCACGCTCGACTGCTCACGGGCCTCAGGCTTCGCGACGCGTGGAGCCGGTCGCCTGGTCGGCGGTTCGCTGCTGGGGGACGATCCAGGGTCCCTGGCCGTCGTCTCGGGAGTGACCGTGACCTCTGACGGTGCCCGGTCCCAGGCTCATGGCCCCGCGGAGCGGGTGGACAGCCACACCTGGGCGAACCCGGTGGAGCTCACCGCGCTGGGAGCCGTGCGGCTCTCCTCGACCGGCACGCTCGATGACGCGCTGGAGGTCGGCGCCGGCAACACCATCGGAACCGTCAACCAGGTGGGTCATGCCGAGTCCAGCGGGCCGTCGTACGGCGCCAGCGGGGTGGTCTCGGACTCCGGTGCGGTGATGCTGGATGCGCAGACGTCGACCTCTGCGCCTGGGCTGGGCACCCTGCGCCTCTCGCGCCTGGTGGAGTCGCTCACCGGGCGCGCGGTCAGCGACATCGTCGCGGGCGTGAGCGACCTGTCTCTAGGCGTCGGGGCGGTCGCATCGCGGGCGGGACTGGATGCGTGCCGGCAGGCCTGGGACGCGGACGACCCCGGCGCCCTCACCCGGCAGTACGCCGTGGCCGGCCTCGACGCTGACCTCGAGAGCCCGCTCGTCACCGGTCTCGGCACAGCAGGTCGCACGGCGCTCGACGACGTCCTGGGAACAGCCGGTGGCCTGGACCAGGACGCCGACGTGGTCGGTGACATCGGGTCCGGGGTCTCCGCACTGCTCGACCCGGTGCTCGGCGGGCTCAGGCTGGGCCTCGTGTCGGTCTCTGGTCCGAGCGTGACCCTCGACCTGAGCGCAGTGCGCGGGCTCCTGTCGACCACCGTGTCCGACGACGACCAGACAGTCCGCCTCGACCTCGCCACGGGATCGGTCAGGATCGACCTGGCCGCTCTTCTCGGCCGCGCCTACGGCGGACGCGGCATGCAGGGCGGGGCCGGTCTGAACGAGCTCGACCCCAACACCGAGCTGGTGCTGAACGACCAGGTGACCACCACCCTGGTCGCCCGGTTGGGTGAGGCCCTCGACGGCTGGGTGGCAGACGTGGTTGCCGCCACCCGGAGCGCGCTCCTCGCCGCCCGGGTCAGCACCACGGTGCGCATCACGCTGCAAGGGACCGTGAAGCCGCCCCTCGCGCCGCCAGTGACCCTGGACGTGGCCCGTCTCGACACGGTGGTCGAGGGGACCCTGGCCGACCTGTTGGCCGGGGGTGGGTCGGTCACCGCGGCCGTGCAGATGCTGCCGGCGCCGCTCGGGCTCGGAGCCCTGGTCAATGCCTTGGTGAGTCCGCTGGTCAGTGGCCTGGAGGGAGCGGCCACCCGTGGGGCGGGCAAGGTCGTCGGAGACGCGTTGCAGGAGGTGCTGCTGAGCGATGACTCACCGCTGGGTGAGCTCGGGTCCACCCTGTCGGCTGCGGTGGGGTCCGCGGTCTCCGCGCTGTCGAGCGTCGTCAACGCCTATCTCGGCCCCGACGGCCTCGTCTCGGTGGTGGCCAACGCCCAGAACCGTCCTGTGGGCGGGGGCCGGTACGCCGAGTGGGAGACAGGACGAGCCGCGGTGCCCACCGGCCAGTACGACGTGGCTGCCCTCTCGCTGAGAGTGCTGTCCACCCTCGGGCCCGAGCGGAGTCAGTCACTCGAGCTCGCTCGTGCCTCGGTCGGGCCCAGCTGCCCCCCGGGCGAGGTCACCACCCAGGTGTGCGCCGACTACTAGGTCGCTTTCACCACGGTGGTGGAGCGGTGGTCCCTGGGGAGCGGCGCCATCGGCAACAGGACCGTCACGGTGGTTCCGGCACCGAGGACGCTGTGCACGTCGATGGAGCCGCCCATCAACGTCACGAGCTTGCTGCAGATGGCCAGGCCGAGCCCGGTCCCGCCATGGCGGCGCGTCGTCGAGGGATCAGCCTGGGAGAACGGCGCGAACAGGCCGGCGACCTGCTCCTGCGTCATGCCGATCCCCGTGTCCGTGACGGCGAGCGCGATGGCTGGGGCACTCCCCGTGCGGTCGATCTCGACCGACAACCGGACCGACCCGCTGTCGGTGAACTTGACCGCGTTCTCGAGAACCTTCTCCAGCACCTGGGAGATCCGGCCCTCGTCCCCGATGAGGGTGCCAGGGACCTGTTCGCCCACACGACACTCGAACTCCAGCCCCTTGGCGAGGACATCGCGCCGTACGGCGACCCCCAGCCCGGAGAGCATCGAGGTGACCTTGAACCCCTCCATCGCGATGTAGGTGGCGCTGGCCTCGAGCTGCGAGAAGTCCAGCAGGTCCTCGACCAGGCGCAGGAGTCGCTGCCCGGGACCTTCGATGTGGTCGAGCAGCAGGATCTGCTCCGGGTCGGTCGCGGTGTCACGCAGCATCTCGCTGGCTGCCAGGACACTGGTCAGCGGTGTGCGGAGCTCGTGGCTCACGTTGGACAAGAAGTGCGACTTCGCCTCGTTCGCCTGCTCGGCCTCGGTGCGGGCGCGTTCGAGGTCCCGTCGCATCTGGTGAGCGGCGGTGACGTCCTCCGCGATCCCGTACATCCCCGTGACCTGGGACTCCACGACGATCTGCACGCCGGTGACCCGCAGCTCGACCACTCGACCGTCTGGGGTCTGGATGGTGGTCTCGAACTCGCGCATCTGCTGGGCGGCGACGTCCTCGATGCTGGCTCGCGCCAGCTCGGCGTCCGACGGCGCGGACAGTGCCCGTGAGTCCATTCCCAGCAGCTCGGAGCGTGAGTAACCGGTCAGGCGCTCACAGGCTGGGTTCACGTCGACGAAGCGCCCCTCCAGGTCGAGGGCGTAGACCGCGTGCGGGTGGTACTCGAACAACGAGGCGATGCGCTCGTGACTTGCTGCGTCGATCCGGGCGGCGATGCCGCGGTCGAGGACCTCCGCGCGGGCGGCGTTCTGGAGGTTCCGCAGCCGCAACGCCAGGATGCAGGTGGTCGTGAGCAGCACGACGATCACCAGGTACGCCACGATCGGCTCCACAACTCTCTCGGGTAAGGGGACGGGTGCGCCCGCCGCGGCGATCGACACGGCAGGGAGCCGTTCGCGCGGTTGAGCGGCGAGACGCAACGGCCGCCCGGGGGTGTTCCCGGGCGACCGTTTCGCGTAGGTGGTCCTCTCCCGGCTAGCGCCGGTGAGGGTGCTTCGGCGAGCTGCGCTTGTTGAGCGGGTCGCTTCCGGCGCGGACCTCGACGCCGTCGCTGTAGCCGCCGTGGTCGGTGTCGCGATCGCAGGGGTTGGTGCGATAGCGGACCACCTCGGACCGGTCGGTCAGGCCGTCGCGGTCGGTGTCACTCCGCAGCGGGCTGGTGAAGCACCGCTTGTAGCGCTTCGTCGCGATCTGCCGCACCTCCCGGCCGTCGCTGATCCCGTCCCTGTCGGTGTCGGCCACGGTCGGCCTGGTCTTGGTGGTGAGGACCTCCCGGCCATCGGTCAGCCCGTCCCTGTCGGTGTCCGCCACGGTCGGCCTGGTCTTGGTGGTGAGGACCTCCCGGCCATCGGTCAGCCCGTCCCTGTCGGTGTCGGCCACGGTCGGCTTGGTCTTGTGCGTGATCACCTCGGCGCCGTCGGTGAGCCCGTCCTGGTCGGTGTCGGGCTCGGTGGGGTCGGTGGTGTGGATGTTGACCTCTGCGCCGTCCTTGAGGCCGTCGCCGTCGGTGTCCGGGTTGGTGGGATCGGTCCCGTGCTGCAGCTCCTCGAGCAGGTTCAGGCCGTCACCGTCGGAGTCCAGGACGGGGAGGGAGGCTTCGCTGTCGTCCGCGGCGTCGAGCGGGTCGGTGCCGCGTGTGACTTCGACGCCGTCGTTGACACCGCCGTTGTCGGTGTCGGCCTTGGTGGGGTCGGTAGGCCTGGAGCCGTAGCGTGAGTTCTCAGAGCCAGACCTCTCCTGTGCGTCGGTCAGGCCGTCTCCGTCCGAGTCCGTGAGGGATACGCCGCACTGGACTCCGCCTCGCGGCGCGGTGGCCTTGGCCGAGAGCGGGAAGAGATCCGACTTGAGGATCACCACGCCGAGCTGGGAGATGGAGACGCTGAGCGCGCTGGCGTCCGCCGAGGCCTCGGTGCCGTCGGCCGAGCGGACGACGTTCCGCACCTGGCCGGCGGCGAGGGTGACCTTCAGCGCCGGGTTGTCCGGAGACGCGATGTCCAGGGGGCTGCCGTCCAAGGGCAGTTCCCTGGTGCTGGTGCCGACCTTCACGCTGATGGCCGGGGCACGCCACGTGACCTGCGCGCCCCCGCTGACGCCGGAGGCGCGGGCGACCAGGGTGGGGCTGTCGAGCACGCCGACCTGCACCTGGCCGTTCAGCAGACGCAGCTCCGACGTACTGCCCGAGCTGGTCGTGACGACGTCGCGGCCTCCGTTGGGGCCGCCGTTGGCCGACAGCTCCGCGGTCTGGCTGGCGCGGGCGGTTCCTGTCAGAGACATCAACGACCCGACTACTGGAACGTCCAGCGTGCCGACGTCGGCGGTGCTGACGCTGGAGGACGACAGGGGCTCCCCTGCCGCCAGGCATCCGTTCGTGCCTTCCCATCTGGCCGACGCAGAGGCGTTGGAGACGCCCAGCCGGAGCACTCCGGGCAGGGTGCCTCCCCCGGCCGTCGCCGTGTCGGGTGACGGGTGAACGGGAGGAGCGCTCTGCTGCACGGAGGAGAGAAGACCGATCGGCAGCCCCAGCACCCCGGCGTCGAGGTTGCGGGCGGCCGCGTTCGACGGTGCGGTGGCGCTGGCGTCGAGGCCACCGGTGGCCCGACCGACGCCGACGTTCCCCACCGAGGTCAGGCCCGCCACGTTCACCGCGTCCAGGTGCAGCACCTCCGCCGTGGCGAAGGAGGTCAGGCGCGGGGCGGTGGCCGCCTCTGCCTGCGACCAGGTCGACAAGGGCAGAGCGCAGGCAGTGATGGCAACCACGAGCCCGGCAGCGCCAGATGAGCGTTTCATGGAGTTCCTCCGTGAGTGATGTGGACCAGGCGCGGCCGCGGGATGCCAGTGCTCGGGGATGAAGGGGTCGAACCTGGGGCGCGCCGCGACTGTGCAAAGTTTGGGTGTTTTGTCGGACTTCGTAGTCAACGTCCGAACACTGCGCGCGTCCCGGACAGACGGACGCGCAAAACGGACGGCACCAGCAGTCCAGGACGGTGTGGGTTCGCGACTTGAGGGCTCACCGGCCGCGGCGCAACGTCGCCGAGGGGTCCTCGCCGAACTCGGCGCGGTACTCGGCCGCGAACCGGCCCGGGTGCAGCAGGCCGACCTGCTTGCCGACGGCCCGGACGGTGACCTCATGTGGTGAGGCGTCGCGCAGGATCACTCGCGCCCGATTCAGGCGCGCCCTCTTGAGGTAGCTCATGGGTGGTACGCCGAGGTCGCGCCGGAACCCGTCCTGCAGGGCGCGGACGCTGACGTTGAGCGCACCGGCGAGCCGCACCACCGACCATGCCTCACCTGGTTGGGACTCGATCAGGTCCACAGCCCGGCGCACCGTCGCAGAGGCGCCGGGCGCCGCCGGGCGCAGCAACGCCTCACTGTGATTGTGGGGGTGGGCCAGCAGCAGCCCGTCGATGAGCATGGCCTCCATGTGCCTGCCGACCATCGTGCCGGCCATGATTCCTGTCGGGTGCTCGATCTCCTCGATCACGAGCCGCAGCATGGTGCGCCACCGCTGACCGAGCTTGTCCCGCGCACGCGTGCCGAAGTCGAAGCGCAACACGCTGCTGGGTCGAGTTCCCAACAGACGTTCGAGCTCGTGCTCCACCGCCTGGCGCGACAGCATCACGCAGAGCTGCACGCAGTCGAATGACCAACGCAGCTCCGCCGGGGCGCCCGGGGAGAAGACCAGTCCCTGCCCGGCGATGGTCGGGACCACTTCGCCACCGCCATGGGTCGACAGAGCTCGGCCGTGCAGGGGCATCGTCACGTGGAAGTTCTGGCACTCACCGGCGACCTGCAGGACGTTCTTGCCGTACTCCAGCCGGCCAACGGTCACTGATCCGAGCTCGTAGCCCGTCAGCTCCATGTCGACCTCGGACACGCCTCGCGGCAGGATCAACCGGTTGGGGAGGTAGATGTCGCTGACGATCGCGGTTGCCTCGTCCGGGTCGCGTGCGCGGCGTGACCCGACCGCCGCGTCCTGCCTGCCGTTCGGGTCGAAACCCGCCGCTCCGTAGCTGCTCTTCATCATGGCTCCCCCAGCACAGATGTCGGAGGGTGCGCGTGGACGGTGCCACTCCGGCCACAGATCCTCTGTTGCCGGCCCGCGACCCATGCCGCGCGCGGCTCCACCGTGCAGTGCCGTTCAGGATTCCGCCCATGAGCGGCAGGACGGAGAAGCACGGTGAGATCCGACGCGACATAGCGAACCTGAAATGCGCCGGCCTTGCCTCATCTGCCGCGGACGATCAGGACAGAAGTCGCATTCCGGATACCGTCCTGCGCCATCCGGACACGGACGCGCAGCAATGCGACCACCTGCGACTCGGCGTCGGCGTCCTAGGCGCCAGCGGCGACGAGGATCCCGTCTGTGACGAAGCCCAGGGCGAGACCAGCGAGGATGCACCAGGTGGTGAGCTCCTTGAGGGCTGTACGGCGCGCCACGGCCAGCAGTTCGATCACGACATAGAGCACGGAGCCGGCTGCGAGTCCGAGAAAGGCCACGGCCAGGGTGTCGTTGACGACGCTCTGCCCGATCAGGGTCCCTGCGAATGTCGGTCCCCCGCCGATCAGTCCGAGAAGAGCCAACCGTCTCCAGGAGGGCCGCACGTACGCGCCCGCCAGTGGCGCCACGATGCCAAATCCCTCGGTGGCGTTGTGCAGGGCGAAACCGATCACGAGCAGCACCGCGAGGGACAGCTCCCCGTTGGCCGCGGAGTTCCCGATCGCCAGTCCCTCCGCGAAGTTGTGCAGTCCGATACCCACCGCGATCATGAGCGACAGGTCCGCAGCGGTGGAGGACCCGGCGAGGGGACTGGGGCCGGCCTGCTTGGCTGCCAGCGCAGTGCCCCCACCGGCGTTCCCCGGCTCCGGGGCACTGGATCGGGCGAGGACCGAGCGGGCCCGCTCCCGGCGCATGCTCATCGCCTTGTCGAAGTAGACGAGCCCGGCCATTCCGAGTGCTAGTCCGACCGTCAACACCCCGCCAGAGGACGCCACGTCGCCCCAGGCATGACCGGCCAGCGCCGCGTCCACCGGCTCCCAGGCGTGGGTCAAGATGTCCCAGACCAGGAACAACAGCACCCCGATGGCCACACCGTTGAGTGCTGCCTTCAGTCGAGGCAGAGGGTTGCTCAGACGGCCGAGCGGAAGGCCCAGGAAGATGGTGGCACCGGCGATGGCGCCCATGAGGGCGATGTGGCTACTGGGCACGGGGCTTCGCTTTCAGGTGGCGGCAGCGATCACCATAAGGCCAGCCTTACCTATTCGCATGGTCGGATGAGATGCCCGGTCACGCGGACTACCCGGGTCTAGTCCGCTTGGGCCGGGACGAACCATGATTTACGGACCAGAAAGTGACATGCCGTCTCAACATGTGTGCCGGCGCCCCCGTCACAAGTGCGCCCGTCCGGACGTTGTCGTAACGTCCATGACGGGCACCCCGATCGTTCATATGCGAGCGGAGCATCCGGTGCCTGATGTGCGACGGTGAGCCCGGACCCTGCGACCCGACGCTGCGGGTAAGGGGGCTGGATCCGATGACTGCTGCGCCAGAAAGTAGTGCCGACAACGCGCTCACCGGGTATAGAGCGGTGTGCCACGACCTCGTCCAGTACGTGCATGCGGCCATGCTGGTGGCGAGCATGCCGAGCGAGCCGGGCCAGGACGCTGCCACCCAGCTGAAGTTCGACCTGATCCAGCGCCAGCTCTCCCAGATGCACACCGTGCTCGAGAACTCCCTGACGACGGGTCGGCCCACATCGGCCAACGTGGTGGACCTGGTCCGCGAGTGCGTCGAGGCCAACCAGGTGCACCATCACGTCGACCTGCACATCGAGACACCCCGTGCACGGGCCACCGGCGACCACACCGCGCTGCGGCGGGCCGTCAACAACCTGCTGGACAACGCCGATCGAGCGGCGCGCGACGACGGGCGCATCGTCGTCCGGGTGTCCTGTTCGGCGGAGTGGGTGGTGGTCGAGGTCCAGGACACCGGGGTCGGGTTCGGACGGCTCGAGTCCGGGCGCGGCCTGGGCATGGTCTCGGTCGCCGACGCACTGACGTCGTTTCGTGGCTCCTTGGACATCTCCAGTGGGCCCGGGCCCGGCACGCTGGTACGCCTGAAGCTGCGGAGCACCCCTTGACCCGGCTGCGCGCCGTGCTGTGCGACGACCAGGAGATGGTGCTCGAGGCCCTGTCGCTCTCCCTGGAGGTGCTGGGGGTCTCGGTCGTCGCCTCGACCCCCGAGCCCGAGGCCGCTCTGGGCCTGGTCCACCTCTACCAGCCGGACGTATGCGTCCTCGACGCCCACTTCCGCGACGCGTCCGGACCTGAGGTAGCCGCGCGCATGCGGGCCCAGACTCCCGGCACGGCAATCGTGATGCTGACCGCCGACGCCGACTTCTCCGTGTGGGCGGCCTTCGACGCCAAGATCCTCGGCGGGGTGGTCAACAAGTCGGTCGACTGCCACAGCCTCGGCGCCGCGGTGCGGGCCCTGCAGCGGGGTGAGCGGGTGGTGACCGGCTGGGACCGGATGCCGCGGCAACGTGCGGCCACCATCGAGGGCGAGACGCTGACCGAACGTGAGAACGAGGTGCTCCAGGCCCTGGTGCGCGGCGCCTCCACGAGCGACATCGCCCTCGACCTCGACATCTCCCTCCACACGGTCCGGACCCATGTCCAGAGCGTGATGCGCAAGCTGAACGTGTCGACGCGTGCGAAGGCCACGCAGGTCGCCGTGGCGCGTGGCCTGGTCGGGTCACGATGACCCGGCTCCGACCGGCCCACTGAGCGATGGAGGGCAACGTCGTCGCCCACGAGCCCCAGACCTCGGTGCTGATCGTGGACGACCATCGCATGGTCGCCGACTCGCTGCGGCTCCGGATGCTGTCCAACACCCGCGGCCGGACCTTCGGCCCCGTGATGACGGCCTACTCCCTGGCGATGGCGCGGACCGCGCTCAACCGGTTCGTCCCCGACGTGGTGCTGCTCGACCTCAAGCTGGGCCAGGAGTGCGGGCTCGACCTGTTCCCCCTCTTGCGCGCCCTCGTGCCCGTGCCACTCACCCTGATCCTGGCCGCCGGCGTGGAGCCCGACCTGGTCATCGAGGGGCTGACCCTCGCCGCGGGCTGGGTGTCCAAGGGCACCCCGTTCGAGGAGCTTCTCGTCGCCATCAATGCGGGCTTCTCCGGGCGCACCTACATCGCGCCCAAGCTCGTCGGCCCAGTGCTCGACCAGCTCCTCGCCGAGTCGGGCCGGCGGGACCGGGAGGAGACGTTCCTCGACCACCTGTCCACCCGGGAGCGTGAGGTCCTGGAGTGCCTCGTCGGCGGGATGACGCGCCAGGAGGTGGCCCGCCACCTGTTCATCTCGCCGAACACCGTGCGCACCCACGTGCGCAACCTGCTCCGGCACGCCGAGCTGCACAGCACGCTCTCGCTGATCGCCGCAGCCCGAGAGCTGGGCGTGACCGGCCGGGACCCGTCGGACACCTGAGCCCGCCGGGCTTCGACACCTGCTGGACGCCTCGTCGTCACCCGGAGTTGGTCTCATTGGCGTAGCGCCAATCACCCCCTCGCGCGAGGCCTCCGACCGGACCCGGACCTAGCGTCATGCCCACAACCACAACGGGGGGCGCGATGACGATCAGCAACAGGGCAGGCTCCGCGAGCCAGGTGCCGCATCAGCGGCGGGGATGGCTCGATGTCGAGGGGTCCGGAGGGACCGGCACGTCGATGCCCGTCCCGTTCGCGGACTGCTTCATCTCTCCGGCGGCACGCGACGCCGCCTCTCGGGTCCTGGCCTCGGGCTGGGTCACCACCGGTGCCGAGGTCGAGGCCTTCGAGCGCGAGTTCGCCGACCACGTCGGCGCCCGGCACGCCGTCGCCGTCACCTCGTGCACGGTCGGCATCGAGCTCGCGCTGCGGGCCCTGCGGCTCCCCGACCACGCGCCGGTGCTGACCTCCACGAACACCTTCTGCGGCGCGGTGCACGCCATCTTGCACGCGGGGCTCCAGCCCGTCCTCGTCGACGTCGACCCTGTGACCGGGATGCCGACGCCGCAGACCACGGCCGAGGCCAACAGCATGCTGCAGCGACGCGGGCAGCCGGCGGCGGCGGCCATGGTGGTGGTGCACTGGGCCGGGGACCCCGCCGACGTGCCGCTGCTCGCCCAGGCCGCGGGCCTCCCGCTCGAGCGGGTGGTGGAGGACGCCGCCCACGCGGTCGGCACCTTCACTCCCGAAGGACCGGTGGGGGGCGGGGCAGCCGCGGCGTGCTTCAGCTTCTACGCCACGAAGAATCTGCCGATCGGCGAGGGCGGCATGATCACCACGAACGACGCGGAGCTGGCCCGTCACTGCCACCAGAGCCGGTTGCACGGCATGTCCAAGGACGCGTGGCGCCGCTACCAGCCGGGGGGCTCGTGGCGCTACGACGTCGTGGAACCCGGGCTCAAGGCCAACATGTCGGACGTGCAGGCCGCCATCGGTCGGGGCCAGCTCGCGAACATCCGGCCCTGGCAGCGACGCCGCGCCGAGATCGCCGACCTCTACGACCGCGGTCTGGCCGGGCTGCCGGGCATCGCACTCCCGCACCGGCCGCCCCGCGGCCTGGGTGTCCATGCCTGGCACCTCTACGCGATCCGCGTCCAGGAGGACTCCGGCACGGACCGGGACAGCCTCGCCGCGGCGCTGGCCGCTCGCTCCATCGGCACCTCGGTGCACTTCATCCCGCTCCACCACTTCACGGCCGGACGCTCCGGGGCGTACGGCGAGCCGCGCCCACTCCCGGGCGCGGACCGGTTCGCAGACGAGGTGCTCTCGCTGCCACTGCACGCGCAGCTCAGCGACGTCCACGTCGCCACCGTCATCGAAGCCGTCCACGCAGCGACCTCCGCTGCGGACCCGGCCACCGCAGGAAGGAACATCTGATGTCACAGGTCACCACCGCCGCACCGGTCGTGCGCATCCCCCGCCAGCGGGGTCGTCGCCGCCCCGGCCTGAGCACCCTGGTCGTGGGGGCCGGCGCCGCCGGCCGCGCCCTGGTCCGGGACCTGATCCGAGTGAGCTCCTTCGGGCTCAACCCCGTCGGGTTCCTCGACGACGACGAGTCGCTGCACGGGAAGCAGGTCTCCCGTCGCCGCGTGCTCGGCACCGTCACCGAGCTCGAGCGGGTGCTCGACGAGACGCACGCCGAGGTGCTGGTGATCGCGATCCCGTCGCTGTCCCCCGGCGAGATCCAGGAGATCGGTGCCCGGGCGATGGCGTGCGGGGTCGCCGTACGCCACCTGCCGCCCTTCCTGTCCGCCCTGCAGCGCGAGGTCGCGGGCACCGACATGCGGGCCCTGCAGGTCCGCCCGCTGATCGGTCGGGTCGAGATGCACGTCGTCAGCCGCGAGGCGGCCCAGGCGATCACGGGCAAGCGGGTGCTGGTGACGGGGGCCGGCGGCTCCATCGGCAGCGAGCTGTGCCGCCAGCTCCAGGGCTTCACCCCGGAGAGCCTTGTCATGCTCGACCACGACGAGTCGAACCTGCACCGGCTCGAGCTCGAGGTCACCGGCCAGGGCCTGCTCGACTCCGACGCGACCGTGGTCGCCGACATCCGCGACCGCGCCAGGCTCCACCAGGTCTTCCGGGAGCACCGCCCGCAGATCGTCTTCCACGCCGCCGCGCTCAAGCACCTGCCGGTGCTCGAACGCCACCCCTGTGAAGGCGTGAAGTCCAACGTGCTCGGCACCCACAACCTGGTGGACGCCGCCATCGCCCACCGCGTTGAGAAGCTGGTGCTGATCTCCACCGACAAGGCCGCCGACCCGACGTCAGTGCTGGGGGCGACCAAGCGCCTCGCCGAGATGGTGCTGAGCGATCACCAAGGGGAGTTCACCTCCCTGGCGTCGGTCCGCTTCGGCAACGTCCTGGGTTCGCGCGGATCCCTCCTCCACGTGATCAAGCAGCAGCTGGCGTCGGGCCGGCCCATCACGGTCACCCACCCCGAGGTCACCCGTTTCTTCATGACCGTGGAGGAGGCCGTGGGGCTGGTCATCGAGGCCGCGAGGATGGCCGACAGCGCGGGCACGTTCGTGCTGGACATGGGCGAGCCCGTGCGCATCGTCGACATCGTCGAGCGGTTCGCCCTGATGCTCAACGCCCGCCACGCCGAGATCGAGTTCACCGGGCTGCGCTCGGGCGAGAAGCTCCACGAGGAGCTCTTCGGCGTCAGCGAGGACGTCGAGCCCACCTCGCACGCGCGGATCGCGAAGTCCCGCCCGCCCACGACGTCGACGTGGTTCCACGCCCGCCTGCTCGACCTCTACGAGGCCGCGGAGCACAACCGCTCCGACGAGGTCCGGGAGTACCTGCGGGAGCTGGTGCCGGAGTACACCCCCTCGGTCGCGGCCCGGCCGGTCGTCCTGGCGCCGTACCCCGACGACTACTGAGCCGTCGTCCCCCACCGCCAGCCACCGCAGAGAGAAGTGACGAGCATGACCACGAACATGGATCCACGAGCAGAACCGAGGATGATCTCCAGCCTCGACGCCACCGTCTTCGAGGACGAGACCCTGCTGGCCGCGGACCCCCAGGCCCTGGCTGCGGTGCGCTCCCGCGTCTCGAACGCCGATCTCGCGGCCCCGCCAGTGGTGCTGCCGGACTTCCACCACAAGTCCAAGATGGAGCTGCCCTCCAGCGTGGCCGTGGCCACCCGTGGCAGCATCCGCCCGGATCTCACCGGGTCCTCGGTCAACTGCGGCATGGCGCTGATCGCGCTCGACACCGACGACCCGGACCCGCGCGCGATCGACCAGTTCATGCGCGGCGTGCGCGAGCGCTACCCCTACCCCACCCGCGGCCACCGGGAGCTCGGCGCGAGGGAGGTGCTCGAGGCCGCTGAGTACGGCGCGGAGTTCGGCACCCAGCGCTGGGGCACCCCGGCGGAGGAGCTCGAACGCATCGAGGAGGGCGGCCGGATCGGCCTCGAACAGTATGGCGGGATGGACCGGCTGCGCTCGGAGCTCCCAGGCCTGGCCGTGCAGCTGGCCCGGTTCCGGTTCGGCACGATCGGCCCGAGCAACCACTTCGTGGAGATCCAGCGGGTCGAGGAGGTGCTGGACCCGGAGCGGGCCGGGAGGCTCGGTGTCCGGGAGGGCCAGCTGACCGTGCAGTACCACGGGGGCGGCGGGGTCCTGGCCGGCGAGATCGGACGGATGTTCACCCGGCGCAAGGACTACCCGCGCGAGATCAAGGCCGTCAACCTCGCCCTCAAGCCGCTCTTCCACCTGCGTACGGCGCGGTCGTGGCACCAGCTGCGCGAGCGGCTGGGTCTCTACTTCACCGACGGCTGCCCACCGATCGGCCTCGACACCGACGAGGGCCAGCGACTGATGCTGGCCAACGCCGCCTCGATGAACTACGGCTTCGCGTTCCGCGTCTCGACCTACGCCTCCCTGCGCCGCCTGGCCGCGGAGAGCTTCGGCGGCGCGACCGGCCGGCTCGTCGTGGACTCGCCCCACAACAGCATCTACGAGGAGCCCGTCGGCACCGGCACCGGCGTCGTGCACCGCCACAACTCCTGCCGCGCCTGGACCGCGGACATGATGACGCCGGGTACGACGTTCGCCGAGACCGGACAGGCCGTGCTGCTCCCCGGGACGAACCGGACCTCCAGCTATCTCGCGGTCGCGGGTGACGACGCCCGGGCCAGCCTGCACTCGGCCTGCCACGGCGCGGGCACCGTGATCTCGGACCTGGTCCGACGCGGCCTGTCCGGTGAGGACCCGCAGGGGCGCAGCACCCAGCACTACCGCTACTCCGACGCCGCCCCCGCCACCGTCAGGCACTACGACGACAACGGCGTGAACGCCGCCCTCGACGTGCTCCAGCGCAACGGCCTGGTGCGCCCGGTGGCCCGCATGCGACCCATCGCCGTCCTCAACTGAACGACCCACCCAAGCAGCCACCAGCAGAAATGTAGCCACCATGACACTCGACGAACTCTTCACCAGGGTGATCCGATCGCACTTCCCCGCGATCGTGCTCATCGCCCTGCTCCCGGTCGGGCTGGTGCTCGCCCTCGGGTTCGCCCAACCGCGCGACTGGAGCGCCAGCGTGCGGATCCAGGCGACGTCCGCGGTCCCGACGAGCTCGACCGAGGCGGAGGCGCTCAGCTCCCGGATCCTGGCCATCGCGACCACGCCGAGCGTCGTGCATGACGCCCTGAAGGCGGCGCACCTGAAGGGCGACGCCGTCATCGTCTCGGAGAAGCACGTCGCGGCCCAGCGTCTCGGTGAGTCTCCAGTCGTGGAGCTGACGGTGACCGACTCCACCGGCCCGCACGCGAAGGCGCTCGTCGACCAGCTCAGCGTGCGCGTGCTGACGTTCATGAACAACGCCGACCGGGGGCGCTTCGAGACAGCCGTGGAGGACGTGAACCGCCGGCTCGGCGACAGTCGCACCCAGCGGGACCGGCTCGCCAAGCAGCTGGCCGCGACGCCGCCAGGCGCGGCCCGGGACCAGCTCAAGGACCTGGTCACCGAGGCCGGACGGGTCGCCTCGGAGCTGTCGGCCCAGCGCGCCAGCCTGATCATGGCCGACATCACCCGCGGCCGCGCGGTCCTGGTCGACGGGAGCCACCCGACGGTCCTGCGAGTGCCCTCCGCGCTGCTCCCCCGTGCCGGGCTCGCCCTGGTGCTCGGGGTGTGCCTCGGCATCGCGACGGCGGCGGCCATCGAGACGCTCCGTCCCAAGGTCCCGGACGCACGCGGCCTCGCCCGCATCCTGGACGCCCCCATGCTGGCCAGCGCCAAGCAGGCCCCCGCGGGCCTGGCGCGCATGCTGTCCCTGGTCGCCCGCCGCAACGGGCTGGACACGCTCGTGATCATGGCAGCGGACCCGGACCGGCAGGCGTCCGCCTCGGCCCTGGTGCGCTCCCTGTCCCGGCTGTCCTCGGAGCGAGATCGGTTCCTGGACCGGGTGATGACCGACGGCGCGTCGAGCGCCGGCAGCGACCGCGGCGACGACGAGTGGTCGACCAGCTTCGTCGACCTCGCCTCCCTCCAGCACCGGCAGGAGGTGACCGCCGGCATCGCGGTCGTCTGCGCCGGGCCGGTGGCCCACGAGCACGTCGAGGCCCTGCACGACGTGCTGCGCGCCACCCGGTGGCCACTGATCGGCGTGCTCGACGCCGGCACCTCCTGGTCCCCGGACCGCCCCGATGTCTGGACCCCCGTCGAGGAGCACTCATGAGCGAGCGTGGCCTGATCACGGCCGGTCAGCGGGTCGCCGTCAAGGGGCCCGAGTCGTTCCGCGACGCCGTGTCCGCCGCCACCGGCGAGCGGCTCACCCGCATCGACGACCCCTACGACCTGCTCCTCGACCCGCTGGAGCGGGCACCCTCGCTCCGCGAGTTCGACCCCGTCACCCGCGGCGTCTGGGTCGGCCCCGACGGTGCCCTGCTCAGCAGCGTCGGCGGGTCCGGGTTCACCCAGCTGTGGAGCCCGTTCTCGGGACCTGCCCCGGACGCCGCCGCGGGTACGTCGGCACGCGTCCGGGTCTCGTCCCGGTGGGCACCCTCATCGGCAGAACGCGGGGCCGCCCGCGTCCTCCGGCAGCGCAACCGCTCCCTGCGCGCCCAGGTGCTCCTGCACTACCCGGCCCTGTGGTCCGCGCTCGCCGTCGGCGGCATGGCTCCGCTGCACGCCAGCGTCGTGGAGGTCGAGGGAGTGCCGGTGCTGCTGGCCGGTCCCGGCGGCGTGGGCAAGTCGTCCCTGGTCGCCGACGCCCTGGCCCGTGGGGCGCGGGCCACCTGCGACAACCTCGGCGTGAGCGACGGGCACATCGTGCACGGTGTGGTGGAGCCCCTGCGGCTGCCGGTCCGGCATCGGTCGACGGCCACGACCCCGGCCTCCGCGTCCGCGGGGTCGCGCGCCGCGCACGGCCGGCGCGAGCACGTCTTCACGGGGCGGCTCACCAGCCTGCGCCCCGCCCTGGTCGCGGTGGTGCGTCGCGACGACCGGGGCAGCACCCGGCTCGAGCCGATCCGCCAGGAGCGGGCTGCGCGGGAGCTGGTCGCCGGGACCTACGCGGCCGGCGAGCTGCAGCGCTTCTGGCCGCTGGTGGCCCACCTCGCCCTGGCCGGGTTCGGCCCGGTCCACCCCGACCTCGAGGACGTCGCGGACCGCCTGACCAGGTCGCTGCCCTGCTACGAGCTGACCCTGGGCCGGCCCGGGCCGGCCACCACCGCCGCCGCCGCCGGCCGACTCGCCTCGATCTTGGGCCCCGAGCTCCTCGAGGCCGGATCGCGACCCCGCCGCCTTCAGATCGCCACCCCGCGCACCGGGGGGCCGTCATGAGCCCCCGCATCGAGGTGGCCACGGTGGTCACCCGGATGATCGCCGGCGCGGGCGGCGTCGCCCTGCGCGGGGCGCGGGCACTCGACCCCGCGCGCTACCACGTCACCTTCGTCACCGGCGAGGCCGGACCTCTGGCGGAGCAGGCCACCGACGCGGGGATGGACGTGCTCATCGCGCCGTCGCTGGTGGCCCCCCTGTCCCCCCGCCACGACCTCGTCGCCCTCGGTCGGCTGACCGAGCTGTTCCGGGCGCATCCCTTCGACGTCGTGCACACGCACAGCGCCAAGGCCGGTGCCGTGGGCCGGCTTGCGGCCCACCGCTGCGGCGTACCCGTGATCGCGCACTCCTACCACGGCTTCCCGTTCCACGAGTTCCAGAGCCCCCTGCGCCGGCAGGCGTACGTCGCGGTCGAGCGCCGCCTGGCCCGGCTCACCGACGTGGTGCTCTGCATCGGGACCGGCGTGGCCACCGAGGCGCTGCGGCGCGGGCTGGCCGACGGGACCAGGCTGCGCACCATCGCCCCGGTCGTGGAGGCGCGGATCGTGCCGGCCACCCCGGCCAGCCGCCAGTCCGCCCGCCAGGCCCTCGGACTGCCCGCGCACGCCGTGGTGGTCGGCACAGTGGGACGCCTGGACTACCAGAAGGCACCCGAGCATTTCGTGGCCGCGATCGCCGACCTGCGCCGGACCAGGCCCGACGCCCACGGCGTGTGGATCGGCTCCGGCCCGATGCTCGAGGAGGTGCGCCGCCTGGTCCGCGACCTCGGGCTGGAGGACCACGTGCTGCTGGCCGGCGAACGGCGCGACGTGGCCGACCTGCTGCCGGCGTTCGACGCCTTCGCGATGTCCAGCCGCTACGAGGGGCTGCCGTGCGCTGTCGTCGAGGCCATGCGGTGCGGCATCCCCGTCGTGGTGACCGCCGTCAACTCGGTCCCGGACCTGGTGGTCCCCGGCGAGACCGGGGTGCTGGTCCCGCCCGGGCGGCCGCACGACCTCGCGTCCGCCCTCACGCGGGTGCTCGACGAGCCGGGATGGGCGGCCGGGATGGTGGCCCGCGGTCGCGAGCGGGCGGCCGACGCCTTCGACGAGCAGCGACTCGGGACGACGCTCGACGAGGAGTACACCCGCGCCCTGCGCGCGAGCCTCACGGCGATGGCGGGGTGAGGACGGTGAACCCGATGCTGATGCTGGTGCGCGGGACGCAGCGCCGACCCGTCACGCCGCCCGAGGAGGCCGCTGTCGACGCTCCCCCATGGGCGATCCTCTGTCCTCCAGGCACGGTGACCGTGCCCGCCGAGGACGCCCGCCAGGCCCTGGCCGCGCTGGCGCCCGGCACCCCGGTGGCCGTGACCACCAACCGGCCTTGTTCCCGACGTGCTCTGCGCCGCCTGTGCGCCGCGGCCGGGGTCCGCGTCGACCGCGAGCTGGTCGCACTCCCCTCGGCCGACCGTCCTCTCGTCCTCTTCGACGACGACGCGCACAGCGTCGCGCGGTTCTGGACCGGGATCGCCGCCATCCCGCCCGCCCCCGGGTGGGTCACCGCCCCGGCCACCGTCGTGCTCGCGGTCGCGGCACGGCTCCCCTGGCAGTGGACCGGCACCGCCGCCCCCGGGCGCGTCCTGATCGGGGAGCGACGATGAGCGCCTCAGCCCCCGGCCACGCCGCCCTGCGCGACTTGTGCGCCCGCGGGGTGCTGCTGGCGGCGAGCCGCGATCCCGACGCCAAGGTCACGTTCCTGCTCACGGCCCCGACGACGCAGTCACCGTGGGCCGGGCTGGTGTGCAAGATCCCGACCACGCAGCCGGCCCTCGCCGCCGTACGACGGGAGGCGCGTGCGCTCGTCGACCTGCGCCGGATGCCCCTGGGGCGCTTGACCTCGACCATCCCGAGGTACGTCTCCTCGGGCCCGGCCCCCGGGGTCCCGGGCGCCGGCGGCCAGCAGGAGCTCGAGATGCTCGTGTCCACGCAGCTCCCCGGGCGGCCGATGAGCCAGGGGTACCACCAGTGGCGGCACACGTCCCGCCGGGGAGCCGTCGTCGCCGACTTCGACCTGGCCCTCGGCTGGCTGGAGTCGCTGTGGACCGAGACCTGCACCGCCCCCGAGTCACTCACCTGGGCCGCGGAGGTCGCGGAGGAGCTGAGCCGTCGCTGGGACGGCAGCCCCCTGCTCGGCGCGGCGCTGGCCCGGCTGCGCACGGCCGACTCGACCATGGGCGCCGAGACCTGCCCTCGAGCCACCGTCCACGGCGACTTCTGGTTCGGCAACGTGCTCGTCGAAGGCGGTGCCGTCAGCGGGGTGGTGGACTGGGAGGCGAGCGAGGCGCGCGGGTGGCCGCTGCGCGACGCGGCGCGGTTCGTGCTCAGCTACAGCCTCTACCTCGACCGGCACACCAGTCGCGGACGGACGGTCCCGGGACACCCCGGCCTGCGTCGCGGCGACAACGGCGCCGCCGTGACCTACGGGCTCTTGGGCGACGGCTGGTACTCGCGCCTCGTCCGCGCCCGGCTCGCGCACGGCCTCCGCCGGCTCGGACTCCCTGCCCACCTGTGGTACGACGTGGCGCTCACCGGCATCGCCGAGGTGGCCGCCAAGGCCAACGACGACGACTTCGGGCGCGACCACCTGCGCCTCCTCGTGACGCTGCCGCACCACCCGCCGAAGCCGGGCCGGAGGGTGCGATGACCTCCGCGGCACTGACCGGCGCCCCTACCGCGGAGCGGCGACCCCGTCCCGCGCTCGGCGCCCGCTCGACCCCACTGACGTTGGCGGTCGCGCTGACCGTCGTGCTCACCCCGGCGCTGGTACCGCCGGGCCCCGGCAACACGGCGTTCGCCGACCCGTTCATGGCCGCCTCCATCATCCTGGCGGCCGTGGCGCTGAGCGGCACGCGCCGGGTCGTTCGCCTGCCGTACTCGTCGGCGGTCACCCTGCTGGTCTGCGGGGGGCTGACCGGCGCGATCGTGGCGGGCGCTCCGGCCCACGTCGTGCTGGTCATCGCGCAGGACGTGCTGCTGCTCCTGTGGTGCGCCGTGGTGGCGCTGGGGCGCGAGGACGTGCGCCTCGTCGAGGTGGTGACACGCGCGTGGTGCCGGACGGCGCCGGCGCTGGCCTCCATCGGGGTGCTGGCCTACCTGGTCGGGTTCGCTCCGCTGTCCGGCGTGACGGACGCGGACGCCTCCCGGGCGTCGTACACCTTCGGCGACCCCAACCTGGCCGGCAGCTATCTCGTGCTGAGCCTGCTGATCATGTTCGCCTGCCAGCGACCGGTCCGGCGCCGCGTCCGCTGGGCGTCGTACGCCGTCGTGCTGACCGCGCTCGTCATGACCGGCAGCAACGGCGGGATGCTCAGCCTGATGCTCACCGTGAGCGGGCTGGCGATCCTGACCACCCTGCGGCGCCAGGGCCCCACGGCAGCCCTGGTCACACTGAGCCTGTGCGGAGCCGCCACGGTCGGGGCCGCGGTCTACGTCGCGCCCCGCGTCGACCTGACCAGCGTCCGCATCGCCGCCGCCGAGTCGGTGCCGCTGGTACGCGACTCGGTCGGGCGGAGCGACGGGTCGGTCAGCGAGCGCGCGGCGCTGCTGAACGAGGGGACCCGGCTGTGGCTCTCCAGCCCGGGCACCGGCTACGGCCCCGCGAGGACGAAGGCGACGCTGCTGGCGTTCCAGGCGCCCTACGTCAAGGAGGCGCACAACGACTACCTGGCCACCCTCCTCGAGCGCGGCCCGGTCGGGGTGATCGGGCTGCTGCTGCTCGGGCTCACCACCGGCACCTACCTACGCCGGCTGCTCGTGACCCCGCTGCGTGGGGCGTGGCACCGGGCTGTCCCCCAGGCCTGGGCGCTGGTCGTCGGGGCTCCGGTCATCGCCGTCTCTGCCGCGTTCTACGAGACCCTGCACTTCCGCCACCTGTGGACGTGGCTGGGCCTGGTCGCCGCCCTCGCGCTGTCCCAGGGTCGCCGACAGGACCGTGAGGAGGGGCTGTCGTGAGCGGTTCTCCCCGGCGTCCCCTGCCGATGTGGCGACACGTCCTGAGCAACGTCTCGGCGCGGGTCGTGGCGATCGCGGGGCTGACCGTGGCCACCATCATGGTGGCCCGGTCCGGCGGCGCCAGCGCCGTCGGGTCCTACGCGCTGCTGCGCATGCTCCCGGGCCTGGTGGGCGTGCTCGCCGTCCTGGGCCTGCCCGGTGCCCTGCCCTACTTCCTGTCCCCCGGGCGGCGCGAGCGGTCCGGCCTGTGGCCGACCATCGCCCTGATGGCGGTGGGGGGCAGCCTGCTGGGCACGCTCCTGTGGTGGGCCCTGGCCCCGCTGCTGCGCGACACCTTCTTCCGGCTCGACTCCACCCTGCTGGTCGCGGCGGCGGGCCTCACGGTGGCGACCCAGATGGTGATGACGTTGGGCAAGACGGCACTCCAGGGCCTGGAGGACCGCCGCGGCTCCGACGCGGTGATCGCGGCCGAGGAGGTGGCGTTCGTGCCGGCGTACGCCGTCGCACTGGTCGTGCTCGGTCCGCACAGTGCCGCGGTCGTCTGGGCCCTGGCGGTGGCCGACCTGCTGGTCGGGCTGTGTGCCTGGGCGCGGGTGGCACGTGCGCTGCACTGGCGCCGCGGCGGCCTGGCCCGGGCACCGCGCGGCATCTGGGGGCGCCCCGAGCGGGCGCTGACCCGCGAGATCAGCTCCTACGGTCTGCGCGGGCAGGTCGGCGGCCTGCTCACCCTGCTCAACACCCGGCTCGACTTCGCGATCCTCGGGGCGTGGGCCGGTCCGGCCGTGCTGGGCAGCTATGCGGTCGCCTCGAAGTACGCCGAGCTGCTGCGGCTGCCCTCGCTCGCCCTGACCTGGATCTCCTACCCCCGGCTGGCCAGGCTCGACCCCACCACTGCGGTCCGCCGTGCCGTGGCCATGGCCCGCCCCGCCCTGGTCATCGTCGCCCTCGGGGCGGCGCCGGTGTTCGCCCTGGCCGGGCCGGTGACCCGGCTGCTCTACGGCAGCGACTTCGAGGCGGCCGTGCACCCGGCTCAGGTCATCGTGGTGGGCATGCTGCTGTCCGGGGCAGCGGGTGCCGCCAGCGGCTACCTCTACGGGCGCGGCCGCCCCGGTCTGAACTCCGCGGTGCTCGGGCTCGGCCTCGGCGTCACGGTCGTGCTGGACCTGCTGCTCATCCCCCGGCACGGCGCCATGGGCGCGGCCGTCGCCTCGGCCGTCGCCTACCTGGTCAGCGACGGGGTGCTGGTGCTCGTGCTGCTGCGGATGAACCGCGCCGTCAACCGCGCGGCGGCCGACGCGCCGCCACACCCGGCATCGAACCTCGGACGACCGGCGGAGGTGACGCCGTGAACCGCCCTCACGCGATCCTCCCCCTGGTCCTCCCCGTGGTCCTCGTCATCATCCTGTCCGCGGCATTCGCCGTGGTCTGTCACACCGCGAACCGCGAGGTGACGCGCCCCTCTACGTCGGCCCGGTCGGCAACCGCCCCCGATGCCGCCGGGTCGACCTCGGGGGCCATCGATCCAGCGCCCACCCGCGATCCCCTCGTGCGCGACGTCCGCGTCCTGCGCACGGACGACGCCTACCAGCGAGTTGCCAAGCTCCTGGTCCAGCACGGCGTCCGCATCTGGTGGGAGAGCGACCTGGTGGCGCGCTGGCTCGATGGCCCCACGAGCTTCGCCAAGGCCGTGACCCGTCTCGGCGTCCTGGCCAGGACGCCGGGGACCGCCGGCTTCAAGATCGCCGACGAGATCGGCTACTACGACGGCCTGACCTCAGCGGCGCAGGCGCTGCGCTTCCTGCGCGACGCCGACAGCGCGCTGGCCCGGGTGGCACCGGGCCTGCCGATCCTGGTGGACGCCGTCGTCCTCGAGCTCGGGTGCCTCCCGCGCACCTCCGACGCGGCAGAGTGCGGCAGAAAGGCCCGCGCGACCGCGCCGGCCGCGACGATCAGCGCCGTGACGTCCTACCTGCGGGCGGGGCTCATCGACCGGCTCGACCTGAGCACGGGTCTCGGGGAGCCGAGCGAGTATCCCGACAAGGACCTGGTCGCCGCGCAGGACCTGGCCTGGACCTACGTGGCCACCGGTCCCTGGCCGCACCTGACCCGCCTGCAGTCGCGCAAGGCGCTGGCCAGGCCCAGCGGCTACTCCGGCTCCGCCGCCCTGGACACGCGGGTCTTCGTCGAGACCCCGCGTCGCCACGGCGCCAAGGCGACGGACATCTGGACGTGGCGGCAGAAGTACAAGGACCAGACGGTCTCACTGTTCGGCAGCAGCCCCACCTCCAACCCGCTGTGGAAGGCCCTGCTCGCCCAACGCCGGCAGGGGGTCTCGCTGTTCACGCACATGACGCCCTCGGCGCTGCCCACCGCGACAGCCGAACTCGCCCACGAGTGCTCCCTGGCGGCGCAGGTCTTCAGTGACGTGTTCGTCGCGGCCGGGACGGGATGAGCCGTGAGCACCCCGGCCCCTGATCGCGTGCGGCGCCTGTCCCCGTCGCGCCGCCTCCTCGACGTGCTGCTGGGCGGGATCGCGCTGCTGCTCACCCTGCCCGTGCTGGCCCTCGCCATGCTGGCGATCCTGGTCTGCGACGGTCGGCCCCTGCTCTACCAGGCCGAGCGCATCGGCCAGGGTGGGCGCCCCTTCGCCCTGCACAAGCTGCGCACCATGCGCACCGGCCCGGCCGGTCCCGGCGTCACCGCTGCGGGAGACGCGCGCATCACCCGCCTGGGGCGGGTGCTTCGCAGGCTCAGCATCGACGAGCTCCCCCAGCTGTGGAGCGTCGTGCGTGGCCAGATGACCCTGGTCGGGCCCCGCCCCGAGAGCGTGGAGCTGGCCGCTCGGTACAGCGACGCGTGCGCCCCCGTGCTGCTGGAGCGCCCCGGGCTGACCGGCCCGGCGCAGCTGCGCTACCGGGAGCGTTCGGCCACTCCGCCCGCGGGCTGGGACGTGGAGCGGTGGTACCTCGAGGTGCTGGTGCCGCTGCGGGTGCAGACGGACCTCGAGTTCGTGCGCGGCGCGACCGTGCGTGAGACCCTGCGCTACCTCGCGCTCACGGCGCTGTTCGTCGTCGGCCTGGTCGACCTCTCCGAGCCGCCCCTGCGTGGGCTGCCGGGCGGCCCGTCGGCGGACACCACGCTCGCGGACTGAGCCGTCCGCGGCGTCACCGAGCCTCGAACCCGCTCGCCTCCACGGCTCCGACCACCAAGGGGTCGCAGCGGGCGTTGACGCACTCGCCGGTCTGCAGGTCGAACTCGAAGTTGTGCCCCAGGCACCGCAGCACGGGCCCGGAGGGCCCGTCGACGACGACCGCGGTCTCCGCGAGGTCCTCACCGGCATGGGGGCAGTAGCGGCTGACAGTACGACGCTCGGCGCCGACCGCGACCACCGTGACGTCTTGGGGGTCCCGGGCCGCCTCGTAGCGCTCCACGGCCCGGAGGGCGGCGAGGTCGGCGTGCTTGAGCAGGCCCACGAGGTAGTCGTTGTAGTGGTCGGGCTCCCTGCGGGCGCTGAAGCGCAGCGACAGCAGCAGCTCCTCCCAGCGGGTGTGGCCGCTGACCACGCCCGCCAGCCAGCGCGACTCCAGGCGCAGCCGGTAGTCGGCGTGGCCCGCGCCGCCGTCGAGGTCGACGCGGATCCGCTCCGGGCCCAGGTGGGCGTCCCAGGTGCCACCGGCGGGCCCGGTCACCTCGAAGCGCAGGACCATCCCGATCCTCGCCAGGAAGTACGACGACAGCGTGGCCAGGGACTCGAGGTGCTCCCGGAACGCCTCGCCCAGACCCGAGCCGTCCTCCGGCACCGGGTGCGCCGCCCACACCGCCTCGATCGCGGGACGCCTCCGCTCCGCGTAGGCCGTGAGGTAGGCCCGGCGCTGCACGACCGGGCCGGTGAGCGAGAAGTCCGCCCACTCGGGGTCGCGGGTGACCTCGAGACCGTCGAGCTCGATGGCGTCGCCGGGCAGCAGGTAGGTGCCCTGCTGCTGGGGCAGTCGCTCGAGCAGCCATCCCAGGGCCTCGTGCTGGTCGGGAAAGATGCCGGGGCCGTGCAGGCCGGTGCTGTGCTCGAACAGGTCGTCGTCGAGGAAGACCGGCGGGCCGGCGTACGGCATCACCATGCGTGGGCGGACCCCGCGCACGAGGCGGCGCACCGCCGCGAACTTGCCGAGCCGCTTCGACTCGCTGATCCGGGCGCGGTCCTCGTCGTCGTACTCGTAGCAGACGGGGTGCCAGCTGGCGCCGGACATCTGGAGGCCCATCAGGTCGATCGGCGCCCCCACCTCGGACACCGCCCGGCGTGCCTGCGCGAGTGAGATCCGCGCGTCGTTGGTGTGCAGCACGCTGCGTCCGGCCAGCGAGAACAGCACGGCGGCGTCGTGGCTCATCGGGCACTGCTCGGGGATCACGCACAGCCAGTCACCGGCGTCCCCCAGCGGATAGCGTTCCCACGGGTCGAGGACGACGACGTTGTGGTGCCCGGCGGCCCGCAGCCGACGCTCGATGATCGTCGAGGGATAGCGGGGCACCACCACCGGCACGTGCGCCGGCAGGCCCCCCACCAGGTCGAGGTCGAGGTGGTCGAGGTGCTCGTGGGAGACCACCACGACGTCGACGTCGCGCAGGTCCGGCCCGTCGAGGTGGGCGTTGTCCGGGAACGGGAACCACGAACCGAGGAAGGCGCCGGAGCGGGTGAACCAGGGGTCGGCCAGCACGCGCAGGCCGGTGTCGGGGACGTCGATCCGCAGGCCGGCGTGACCGAGTCCGGTCACGCGCGCGGGAGCACGGGTAGGCACCATGGCGCCAAGGCTGGCCGACCGGTGCGGCGCCCCACCTCCGCCAGTGGGGCGAGCCCGGCTACGCCGTACGAGTGAGAGGACGGGGGTCACCCGACCTACTCACTCGTTCGGCGTAGCGAAAATACGCCCGGAGCATGAGGCGTCCGAGCGAACGCCGGTGCTCACTTGAGGCCAGAGCACTTCCACGAGGAGCAGCCGTGCCCAGGTTCTCCGCACCGAACTCGCCTGGCCCGTCGAGGGTCGTGGCCCGGTCGCTGGTCGCGCTGCTCACTGGGCTGGCCGGGCTCGTCCTCGTCGCCCGGCCCGCCGGGGCGGCGACCTCCGTGTACTACGTCGACAGGACCGTCGCCGCGTGCTCCAACACCGGGCCCGGCACCGAGGCCGCGCCGTTCTGCTCGGTCGCCGTGGGCAGTGCCCGGCTGCGCACCGGGGACACGCTGTACGTCGGCGACGGGACCTACGCCGAGCTGGTCAAGCCCACCGCATCCGGAACGGCCGGGAGCCCGGTGACGGTCACGCGTTGGCCCGGGCGCAACCCCACGATCACGGGCAATGGCACCTACGGCGTCAGCATCGTGAACCTCTCCTACGTCGTCGTCTCCGACCTGGTCATCACCGACACCGTCAAGGACGGGATCTACGCCGGCGGCAGCAACAACCTGACGATCCGCGGCAACACGGTCAGTGGTGCCGGCCGGCCGGTGTCCGGTGCCACCGCCAACGGCATCAGCCTGAGCGCGACCAGCCTGTCCATGGTCAGCGGCAACACGACCGACCGCAACAACGGCCACGGCATCTCGCTCACCGGCTCCAGCACGGGCAACACCGTCGCCGACAACGAGGCCGGCTTCAACGCGTGGGGATGGACCCGCAACGCGAACGGCATCGGCGTCACCGCTCCCGGCAACACGGTGCTGCGCAACGTCACCCACGACAACGAGGACTCGGGGATCCAGTTCTTCACCGGCGGCAACAACAACCTCGCGGCCGCCAACATCACCTACAACAACGGCGACCACGGCATCGACGACCTGAACGTCACGGGAGGACGGCTGGTCGGCAACACCGTCTTCCACAACTGCACGAGCGGCATCAACGTCGAGGGCACGTCCGGCAACTACACCATCACGAACAACGTCGCCGTGGACAACGCCGTCTACCCGGCGTACGACGGGATCGCGTGCGCGCGACGTGCCGGCAACATCGGCATCTGGGACTCCGCGCCACCGACCACCGTGGTCGACCACAACCTGGTGTGGCTGAGCACCCCGGGCAAGATGTACGTCTTCAAGAACAGCTACACCAGCCTGGCGGCCATGCGGGCGGCGACCGGCCAGGAGCAGCTGGGGGTCCAGGGGGACCCCGGCTTCGTCGACGCCTCCGCGGGGGACCTGCGGATCACCGCGGGATCCCCGGCGATCGACCGCGGCGACTCGGCGACAGCAGGCGAGCAGGACACCGACATGCTTGGTCACGGGCGAGCCGACGACTCCACCACCCCGAACACGTTCGCCTCCGGGCCCCGGCCCTACGACGACTTGGGCGCCTACGAGTTCCAACCCCAGGCCCCGGCCCCCCAGCCGCCGGTGGCCCGGCTGAGCGTCACGCCGTCCTCGGCCACCGCGCCCGCCCAAATCACCGCCGACGCCTCGGCGAGCACCGACCCCCAGGGCCAGGCCCTCACCTACGCCTTCGACTTCGGCGACGGCACCAGCACCGGCGCCCAGGCCGGAGCCACCGCGCCGCACAC
>JAOPYC010000203.1 GCA_025964795.1 Marmoricola sp. | reverse complement strand
ACTTCGCGACGAGTCCGGCGTACGAGGCCGTGCCGCACGCGATGATGATGACCCGGTCGACGTCACGCAGCTCGTCGTCGCTCAGCCGCATCTCGTCGAGCTGCAGCAGCCCGTCGACGGAGTGGCGGCCTAGCAGCGTGTCGGCGACGGCCTGCGGCTGCTCGTCAATCTCCTTGAGCATGAACCACTCGTATACGCCCTTCTCGGCCGCCGAGACGTCCCAGTCGACGTGGTACTCCTTAATCGGCGCGGGCTGGCCGAAGAAGTCGGTCACGACGATGTCGTCGGGCGTGATCGTGACGACCTGGTCCTGGCCGAGCTCGACGGCGTCCCGGGTGAACTCGATGAAGGCCGCGACGTCGGAGCCGAGGAAGTTCTCGCCCTCCCCGAGGCCGACCACCAGGGGGGAGTTGCGCCGTGCCGCCACCACCCGGTCGGGGTCCTGCGCGTCGATCGCCACGAGGGTGAACGCTCCCTGGAGGCGCTGACAGGCCTGCTGCATCGCCGAGGTCAGGTCGCCGGTCGTCTCCAGCTCGACCTCCAGGAGGTGGGCGGCGACCTCGGTGTCGGTCTCCGAGAGCAGGTCGTGGCCGTCGCGCTCGAGCTGCGCGCGGAGCTGGGCGAAGTTCTCGATGATCCCGTTGTGCACCACGGCCACGCGGCCGTGCTCACCCAGGTGCGGGTGGGCGTTGACGTCGTTGGGAGCTCCGTGGGTCGCCCAGCGGGTGTGGCCGATCCCGGTGGTCGAGGCAGGCAGCGGGTGCTCCGCGATGGCCTTCTCGAGGTTGGCCAGCTTGCCGGCCCGCTTGTCCGAGACGATCGCGCCGTCGTCGACCACGGCGATGCCCGCGGAGTCGTAGCCGCGGTACTCCAGCCGGCGCAGGCCCTCGATGACGACGTCCCTGGCCTGCTTGTCGCCGACGTACCCCACGATTCCGCACATGTCCGCCAGTCTAGGTGCGACGGCCCGCCGGACCGGGTGAGCCTCTAGTGTGACGCGCATGTCCCATGGGCACCCGAGCGAGAGCTCGCCGTACGTCGAGCTCGACCGGGAGGCCTGGGCGGCCCTCGGCCGGGCCACCGAGCAGCCGCTCTCCCCCGCGGAGATCGATCGCGTGCGAGGGCTCGGCGACGAGCTGGACCTCGAGGAGGTGCAGCAGGTCTACCTGCCCCTCTCCCGGCTGCTCAGCCTCCGGGTCAAGGCCGCGACCACGCTGCACCACAGCCAGGAGGAGTTCCTCCACCAGCCGCAGCCACCGCGCACTCCGTTCGTGATCGGCCTCGCCGGGTCGGTGGCGGTGGGCAAGTCGACCACCGCACGCGTGCTGCAGCAGATGCTGGCGCACTGGCCCGAGCACCCGCGGGTCGCGCTGGTCACCACCGACGGGTTCCTGTTCCCCAACGCCGAGCTCCGTCGGCGCGGGCTGATGCACCGCAAGGGGTTCCCGGAGTCCTACGACCGCAAGGCGCTGCTGAAGTTCGTGATCGACATCAAGTCCGGCAAGGACGAGGTCGAGGCGCCGATCTACTCCCACCTGGTCTACGACGTGGTCCCCGACGAGAAGGTCGTGGTCTCCAGCCCCGACATCGTGGTGATCGAGGGGCTCAACGTGCTCCAGTCGGCGGGCATCCGGGCCGACGGCCGCGTGGGCCTCGCGGTCAGTGACTTCTTCGACTTCTCGGTGTACGTCGACGCGGCCACCGCCGACATCCGCCGCTGGTACACCGACCGCTTCCTGCGGCTCCGGGAGACCGCCTTCCGGGACCCCGCCTCGTACTTCGCCCGCTACGCCTCCCTCTCGCACGACGAGGCGATCAGCGAGGCGACCCGCATCTGGGACGAGATCAACGGGCCCAACCTGAAGCAGAACGTGCAGCCCACCCGCTCGCGCGCGACGCTGGTGCTCCGCAAGGACCACGACCACTCCGTGCGCTGGGTGAGGTTGCGGAAGCTGTGAGAGCCACCGTGTCCACCCCGCGACCGAAGGTGGCCCCGCCGCCGCCCCGATGGGTCATGATGACGCAGTGCTGCACCTGCGCCTGCGCGTTCCCGGGGACCTGACCGACGAGGTCGTCGCACTTCTCGGCGCGGACGAGACAGTGACCAACCTGGCGGTGGTTCCCCGCGGCTTCCTGAAACCCGAGGGGTGCCTGGTGCTCGCGGACGTGGCGCGGGAGAGCGCCACAGGTGTCGTGAAGAGGCTGCGCGACCTCGACGTCCAGCACCGCGGCTCGATCAGCATCGAGGAGATCGACACGATCCTGAGCGACGAGGCGGCGCGTGCCGAGCGGCTGGCCCCGGGGGCGCCCGACGACGGCGTGGTCTGGGTGTCGGTGGAGCAGAAGCTGCGCGACGACTCCCGACTGTCCTGGGCCTTCATCGCCTTCATGACCCTGGCGGCGCTGCTGGCCGGCGCCGGGAGGATCACCGACCAGCCGATCCTGATCGTGGGCGCCATGGTCGTCGGCCCGGAGTTCTCACCCATCGCTGCGATCTGCTTCGCCTTCGCGCACCCCCGCCTCGGGATGCTCCCGGCAGCCCTGCGCTCGCTGGCCGTCGGCTTCGCGGCCGCGACCGCCGTCGCCACGGTCTTCTGGGCGGTCGGCTACCGGCTGGGGGCGTTCACCCAGCACCAGGCGTCCTCTGGTCCCCTGACCGACTTCATCGTCAGCCCGGACGCCTGGTCCTTCGTCGTCGCGTGCCTCGCCGGGGTCGCGGGCGTCCTCTCCCTGACCACGGCGAAGTCGGGCCCGCTGGTCGGCGTGTTCATCTCGGTCACCACGATCCCCGCCGTCGGCACCCTGGCGGTGTGCCTGGCCTGCGGCGTCTGGGGCGAGGCCGGGTCCGCGCTGACCCAGCTGGCCATCAACCTGGTCGGCATGTTCCTGGCCGGCACCACGGCGCTCGCCCTCCAGCGCCAGGTGTGGCGACGCGTCGCCGCCCGCGACGCGCACCCGGGACTGGTCCGATGACCGAGCCCATCCCGCCCACCCGCTGGGAGCTGGCCGACACCGGCCAGGTCTCGCAGTACGCCGAGCTCTTCGAGGACCTGATCGACCAGGGCGTCGACGTCGACGGCGAGGCCCGGCTGGCCGACACGCTCGCTCCCCGGCGGGCGCAGGTCCTCGACGCCGGCTCCGGCATGGGGCGGGTCGCCGCGGCCCTGGCGGCTCGCGGCCACGACGTGACCGCCGTCGAGAAGGACCCCGACCTCGTCGCCCGGTCGCGCGCGCGGTACCCCGGCGTACCCGTCCTCGAGACCGACATCCTCGGCCTCTCCACCGCGCTCCTCGAGGAGGCCGGACAGCCCACGGCGTACGACGTGGTGGTGGTCGTCGGCAACGTGATGGTCTACCTGGCGGAGGGCACCGAGACGCGGGCGCTCTGGACGCTCGGCCAGCTCCTGCGCCCGGGCGGCCGGGTGCTGGTCGGCTTCCACCCGCAGCAAGGGCCCAAGGGCAGCCGCAACTACCCCGTCGCGGAGTTCACAGAGCACGTCGAGGGCGCGGGGCTGAGGATCCAGCAGCTGTTCGGCACCTACGACCTGCTGCCCCCGGCCGACGACTACGTGGTCGCGGTGCTCGCGGCCCACTGACCGCGACGGGTCAGTGGGGCAGCCCGAGGTCGGCGGCCGCCTGGTGGAGCCGGGTCGCGAGCTCGCCGTGGTCCTGCGGGTTGCTCACCAGGATCACGCCGGCGTCGTTGCCCACGGCGCGGAGCGTGGCGAGCACGTCCGCGCCGGTCATGTCCGGGAGCCCCGCTCCGACCAGCAGCAGGTCGGGATCGAGCTCGGCGACCAGCGAGAACGCGTCCGCGCCGCTGCGTGCGGTCCCGACGAACGCGAAACCGGTGGTGCGTCCCACGAGGTGCCCGAGGGCCTCGGCGACGACGAGGTCGCCGTCGACGACCAGCACTCGGATCATGTGGTTCCTCCCACCCCCGATCATGCCGTCTCACGCTGCACTTCGGGGAAAGCGCGGCCAGCGCTAACGTAGGTGGACCTGTCGGACTGCCTGAGGAGATTCGCGTGTCGTCACGCTCCACCCCACCCTTCCGCGCCGACCACGTCGGCAGCCTGCTGCGGCCGCGCCGGCTGCTGGACGCCCGGGCAGGTCACGCCAACGGGAGCGTCTCGGACGCCGAGCTCGCCGACGCCGAGGACCAGGCGATCATCGACGTCGTCGACCTGCAGCGCGAGGCGGGGCTCTACACGGTCACCGACGGCGAGTTCCGCCGTACGTCGTGGCACATGGACTTCATCTACCAGCTCGAGGGCGTGCACCGCACCGAGGAACAGCTCGAGGTGCACTTCCACAACGCCGGCGGCGACCTCGACTTCACCTCCGCGGGCCTGGTCGTCGACGGCCCGGTGCGGATCGAGAAGCCGATCTTCGGGGAGGCGTTCGACTTCCTGGCCTCCGTGGCGCCCGACGACATGACGCCGAAGCTGACCATCCCGTCGCCGAGCATGGTGCACTACCGCGGCGGGACGGCCGCCATCGATCCGTCGGTCTACCCCGACGAGGACCAGTTCTGGGACGACCTGTCCGCGGCGTACGCCCGTCAGGTGCGGCTGATCTACGACCGCGGCTGTCGCTACCTCCAGCTCGACGACACCAGCCTCGCCTACCTCAACGACCCCGAGCAGCGTGCCAACGTCGCCGCCCAGGGCCGGGACGCGGAGCACCAGCACGAGCGCTACATCCGCCAGATCAACGCGGCCATCGCCGACCGGCCCGACGACATGGCCGTCACCACGCACATGTGCCGCGGCAACTACCGCTCGTCGTGGGCCGCGTCCGGCAGCTATGACTTCGTCGCCGAGGCACTGTTCAGCCAGCTCGACGTCGACGGCTTCTTCCTGGAGTACGACGACGAGCGCTCCGGCGGGTTCGAGCCGCTCCGCTTCGTCCCGGAGGGCAAGCAGGTCGTGCTCGGTCTGGTGACCACCAAGAGCCCGGTGCTGGAGAGCAAGGACGACCTGAAGAGGCGCATCGACGAGGCCGCGAAGTACGTCCCCCTCGAGCAGCTCTGCCTCTCTCCCCAGTGCGGCTTCTCCTCCACCGTCGAGGGCAACAACCTCACCCAGGAGGAGGAGATCGCCAAGCTCCGGCTGGTCGTCGAGGTCGCAGCGGAGGTCTGGGGCTAGCGCGTCCCGGGTTTGCGCCGCGACCGCACCCGGTCGACCGCGGACCTGATCCGAGCCTGGTTCTGCGGCTTCCGGGCCTCGGTGTAGACCCTCTTGGCGATGGTGAACGCTGCTGCGCCTCGTAGGAGCTTCATGGGTGACCCGTACCCGCACTCGTCGCCCTCAGACGCCCGGAGCGGGAGCGACCTCGGCTCAGGCCAGGGAGAGCTGCTGCGCTACGACCATGGCCAAGCGGTCGGCGATCTGCTGGGCCTGCGGGGCGGTGCCTGCCTCGACCATGACGCGCACCAGGGGCTCCGTGCCGGAGGGGCGGAGCAGCACGCGGCCGGTGTCGCCCAGCTCGGCCTCGGCCTCGGCCACGGCGGCGGCCAGGACGAAGTCCTCGTCGGCCCGGGCCTTGTCGACGTTCGGCACGTTGACCAGCACCTGCGGCAGCCGGGTCACGACGCTCGCGAGCTGGGCCAGGGACTGCCCGGTGTCGGCCATCCGGTCCAGGACGTGCAGGGCCGTGAGGATGCCGTCACCGGTCGTGGCGTGCCGGCTCATGATCACGTGCCCGGACTGCTCACCGCCGAGGGTGAAGCCGGAGAGCTTCATCGCCTCGAGGACGTAGCGGTCACCCACCTTGGTCTGCCGTACGCCGAGCCCGTTGGCCTTCATCGCCTGGACGAAGCCGAGGTTGCTCATCACGGTGGCCACCACTGTGTCGTCGTGGAGCTCACCGGCCTCCCGCATCGCCAGCGCGAGGACGGCCAGGATCTGGTCGCCGTCGACGATCTCGCCGGTCGCGTCGACGGCCAGGCAACGGTCGGCGTCCCCGTCGAGGGCGAAGCCGGCGTCGGCACCGTGCTCGAGCACGGCCTTCTGCAGCACCTCGAGGTGGGTAGAGCCGCAGCCGTCGTTGATGTTCAGCCCGTCGGGCTCCGCGCAGATCGCGACGACCTCGGCACCGGCGTCGCGCAGGGCCCGGGGACCGGCCTGCCACGCGGCGCCGTGGGCGCAGTCGAGGACGACCTTGATGCCCGACAGCGGGTGCGCGATGGTGGAGACGAGGTGGGCGGCGTACTGCTCGACGGCCGTGGAGTGCTGCGACACGCGGCCCACGTCGCCACCGGTCGGCCGCTCCCAGGTCTCGCGCATGTGCTTCTCGATCGCCACCTCGATGGCGTCGTCGAGCTTCACGCCACCACGGGCCAGGAACTTGATTCCGTTGTCCGGCATGGCGTTGTGCGAGGCCGAGAGCACCACGCCCAGGTCCGCGCCCAGGTGGGCGGTGAGCCAGGCGACGCCCGGCGTGGGCAGCTCACCCAGCAGCAGGACGTCGACCCCGGCCGAGGCCAGCCCCGCGACGACCGCCGCCTCCAGGAACTGGCCCGAGATGCGGGTGTCGCGGCCCACGACAGCCACCGGACGGTGCCCGGCGAAGATGCCCCGCTCCGCCAGCACGTGGGCAGCGGAGACGGACAGGTCCAGGGCCAGCTCCGCAGTCAGAGAGACGTTGGCGAGACCCCGGACCCCGTCCGTGCCGAAGAGACGAGCCACTGAAGCCAGTCGGTTCAGCGCTTGCTGAACTGGGGAGCCTTGCGGGCCTTCTTCAGACCGGCCTTCTTGCGCTCGATGACGCGGGCGTCACGAGTCAGCAGACCGGCCTTCTTCAGACCCGGGCGGTTGGCCTCTTCGTCGATGAAGTTGAGGCAGCGGGCCACCCCGAGGCGCAGCGCGCCGGCCTGGCCGGTGATGCCACCGCCGTGGATGCGTGCGATCACGTCGAAACGACCCTCGAGCTGCGTGGTGGCGAACGGCTCGTTCACGACCTGCTGGTGCAGCTTGTTCGGGAAGTAGTTGTCGAGGTCGCGACCGTTCACGGTCCACTTGCCGGTGCCGGGGACGATCCGCACGCGGGCGACAGCCTCCTTGCGACGGCCGGTGGCCGCGGCGGGGGCGATGGTCGCCGGCATGAGCGGGGCGTCGGCGCACGGGGCGCTCTCGGAGGAGTAGGCGACACCCTGCTCGTTGACCTCGAAGGTCTCCTCGCCGGTCTCGTTGTCTGCGTCAGCCACGGTGTTCCTTTGCGGGTTCGTCTCGGAAGATGAAGATGTCGTCACTGGGAGATCTGCTTGATCTCGAAGGGCTTGGCCTTCTGGGCGGTGTGCGGGTGGTCGGGCCCGGCGTACACCTTGAGCTTCTTGAGGATCTGGCGACCGAGGCGGTTCTTGGGGAGCATGCCCCAGACCGCGTTCTCGATGGCGCGACGGGCGTCCTTCTCCAGCAGCTCGCCCATCGGGATCGAGGAGAGACCACCCGGGTAGCCGGAGTGGCGGTAGGACAGCTTCTTGGTCGCCTTGTCACCGGAGAGCGACACCTTCGCCGCGTTGATCACGATGACGAAGTCACCGGTGTCGGCGTGGGGAGCGAACATGGTCTTGTGCTTCCCGCGGAGCAGGCCTGCGACCTGGACGGCGAGGCGGCCGAGACGGACGTCGGTGGCGTCGATGACGTGCCACTCGCGCTGGATGTCGCCGGGCTTGGGGCTGTACGTGCGCAACGTTGTAGACCGATCACTAGTTCGTGTCCGTCCCGGGCTGATTCCCGGGCCGGTGGTGGAACCACGCCTTCTGACGAACACTGCTCGCTGGTCGATCCCGGAGGACCGCTGCGAGTCTGCGACCGGGACCACAACGAAGGGACCCGACGCGGCAGGAGACGCGACCCTCGAGATTACCGGTCCAGGCGTCCCAGCGTCAAAACGGGACCGGCTGGTCGGCCTCACCGGGATGGGCATAGGTTGAACTCGGTGTACGCGAGCCACCCTCGGCGGCACCGTCTGATGACGCCATCGGGCCCACCGCCCCCCCGACACGAGCACCCTACGAGGAGCCGACGTGACCGACACCGGTGACAACAACACTCTCACCGTCCGAGACAACCGGACCGGCAAGGACTACGAGATCCCCATCAACGACGGGACGATCCGTGCCGGCGACCTGAGCCAGATCAGGATCGACGGGGACACGCCGGGCCTGGCGACGTACGACCCCGGGTTCACCAACACCGCGTCGTGCACGAGCTCGGTCACCTTCATCGACGGCGAGAAGGGGATCCTCGAATACCGCGGCTACCCGATCGAGCAGCTGGCCGAGAAGTCCAACTTCCTCGAGGTCTCCTACCTGCTCATCCACGGCGAGCTGCCGACCAAGGAGCAGTACGACACCTGGGTGCACGAGATCACCCATCACACGTTCCTGCACGAGAACGTGAAGACCTTCATGCAGGGCTTCCGCTACGACGCCCACCCGATGGGCATGCTGATGGCCTCCGTCGGCGCGCTGTCCACCTTCTACCCCGAGTCGGGCAACATCCAGGACGCCGACAACCGGCACATGCAGATCGTCCGGATGATCGCGAAGATGCCGACGCTGGGCGCCTGGGCCTTCCGGCACGCGCAGGGTAAGCCCTACGTCTACCCCGACAACGAGCTCAGCTACACCGCCAATTTCCTCTCCATGCTGTTCAAGATGAGCGAGCAGAACTTCGACGCCGACCCCCGGCTGGTCAAGGCGCTCGACGTGCTCTTCATCCTGCACGCCGACCACGAGCAGAACTGCTCGACCAACGCCGTCCGCTCGGTGGGCTCCTCGCAGGTCGACCCCTACTCCGCCGTGGCCTCCGGGGTCGGCGCGCTCTACGGCCCGCTGCACGGCGGCGCCAACGAGGCGGTGCTGCGGATGCTGCGGCGCATCGGCGGCAAGGAGAACATCCCCGACTTCATCAAGGGCGTGAAGGACGGCAACGAGAAGCTGATGGGCTTCGGCCACCGGGTCTACAAGAACTACGACCCGCGCGCCACGATCATCAAGAAGGCCTGCGACGACGTCTTCGAGGTCACCGGGGTCAACCCGTTGCTCGAGATCGCCCAGGAGCTGGAGAAGATCGCGCTCGAGGACGAGTACTTCGTCAAGCGCAAGCTCTACCCC
>JAOPYC010000181.1 GCA_025964795.1 Marmoricola sp. | reverse complement strand
GACGCCGTCCTTGACCAGCCCGAGGTCGACGCCGAGTTCGTGGGTGGAGTCGTGCACGACCGACTCCAGGGTGATTACCAGCTGCTCGCCCGCCTTGTTGGTGACCGTCCAGACCTTGCCGCGCTCGACGAGGGAGCAGGGCGGGCTCATCCAGTTCAGCGGCTTGTAGGAGCCGCCGTCGGAGTGCACCAGCACCGACCCGTCGGACTTCAGCATCAGCACGCGGGTGGCCATAGGCAGGTGCGCGCTCAGCCGGCCGGCGTAGTCGACCTGGCAGCGCGCGACGACGATTCTCACGAGCCGAGAATCTACCTCCACCCCACGTGCCATGCTGGCGCGGTGGGTCGAGTGCCGAGAAGGGTCACAGTCGTGGGAGCCGGGGTCACCGGGCTCACCTGCGCCGTCCGGCTGGCCGAGGCCGGGCACCGCGTGGACGTGCTCGCCCGGGACCTGCCCCTGGAGACGACGTCGGTCGTCGCCGCCGCGCTCTGGTATCCCTACAAGGCGTTGCCGCAGGACCGGGTGACCGCGTGGTCCGCGTCGTCGTACGCCGTGTTCGGGGAGCTGGCCGAGCAGGACACCGGCGTCGTGATGCTGCCGGGCACCGAGGTGCTCGCGCGACCGACCGCCGACCCGTGGTGGGCGGCGGCCGTGCCCGACCTGTTCCGCGGTCCCGCCCCGCAGGGGTACGCCGACGCGTGGTCCTTCACCGCACCCGTCATCGACATGCCGGTCTACCTGGCGTGGCTGCGGACCCGGCTGGACGTGCTCGGCGGCACGGTGACCCGGATGAGCCTGCCGGGCCTGCCGACGACCGACGGCGTGGTGGTCAACTGCGCCGGCCTGGGCTCCCGCCTGCTGGCCGGTGACCACGACGTGCGACCCGTGCGCGGCCAGGTGGTGCTGGTCTCGGGCGTGCACCTCGACCGCTGGTGGCTGGACGCGGACGGTCCGACGTACGTCGTGCCGCGCTCGCGCCACGTCCTGGTCGGTGGCACCGACGAGGCCGACGACTGGAGCCGGACCCCGTCCCCCGAGACGGCCACCGAGATCCTGCACCGGGCCACGCGGCTGGTGCCCGCGCTCGCCGGCGCCGAGGTCGTCGGCCACCGGGTCGGCCTCCGCCCCGTGAGGCCCACCGTCCGGCTCGAGACCGAGGGGCGGGTGGTCCACTGCTACGGCCAGGGCGGCGCCGGCGTGACGCTCAGCTGGGGATGCGCCGACGAGGTCGCGGGGCTGGTCGCTGACCTGACGTGACGGACCCCACAGCCACTACGTCACCGACGGGTGAGCACGGCGGCCGGATGGCCGCTGGGGCATGGCAGGATGCGGCGCATGGCACGTGACTTCAAGACCATCGGCGTCGTCGGACTGGGCACCATGGGTGCGGGCATCACGGAGGTGTTCGCGCGCAACGGCTTCAGCGTCATCGGCGTGGAGGTCGACGACGACGCGGTCGCCCGCGGGCGCCAGCACCTCGAGCACTCCACGGGGCGCGCGGTCTCGCGCGGCAAGCTGACCGAGGAGGACGCCAAGGAGCTGCACAGCCGGGTCAGCTTCGTCACCTCGCTCGAGGAGCTCAAGGACGCCGACCTCGTCGTCGAGGCCGTCGTCGAGTCGGTCGAGATCAAGAAGAACATCTTCAAGCAGCTCGACGGCATCCTCTCCGAGGACGCCATCCTCGCCACCAACACCTCGTCGCTGTCGGTCACCGAAATCTCCTCGGCCACCTCCCACCCGGGGCGCGTCATCGGCGTGCACTTCTTCAATCCCGCGCCGGTGCAGGGCTTCGTCGAGATCGTGCAGACCGTCGTCACCGCCCCCGAGGTCCTGGAGGACGTCGCCGCCCTCGTGCAGGCCCTGGGCAAGAACCCCGTGGTCTGCGGCGACAAGGCCGGCTTCATCGCCAACACGCTGCTGTTCGGCTACCTCAACCACGCCGTCTCGATGTACGAGAACCGCTACGCCACCCGGGAGGACATCGATGCGGCCATGCGCTTCGGCTGTGGCTACCCGATGGGCCCGCTCGCGCTGCTCGACCTGATCGGCCTGGACACGGCGTACGAGATCCTCGACACGATGTACCGCCAGGGTCGCGATCGCCTGCACGCCCCGGCACCGATCCTCAAGCAGATGGTCACCGCGGGGCTGCTCGGTCGCAAGACCGGCAAGGGGTTCTACAGCTATGAGGCCGCGGACAGCCCGGTCGTCGTCGACGACGACCGGACCCCGTCGGCCGACGACAAGCCGGAGCTCAAGCACGACATCAAGCTGGTCGGCGTGGTCGGGACCGGCACGATGGCCACCGGCATCGTGGAGGTCTTCGCCAAGGCGGGGTACGACGTGGTCTTCGTCGGCCGCTCGCAGGCCAAGGTCGACGCCGTCCGCGCCACCATCGAGCGCTCCCTCGACAAGGCCATCCAGCGCGGCAAGCTCGAGGAGTCCGCCAAGGCCGAGGTGCTGGCCCGGCTGACCGGCTCGACCTCGCTCGACGACCTCGGCCAGGTCGACATCGCCGTGGAGGCGATCGCCGAGGACCTCCAGGTCAAGACGACCCTGTTCGAGAACCTCGACGAGATCTGCAAGGCCGGCGCGATCCTCGCGACCACCACGTCGTCGCTGCCGATCATCCAGTGCGCGCAGGCGACCTCGCGGCCGCAGGACGTCGTCGGGATGCACTTCTTCAACCCGGCGCCGATCATGAAGCTCGTCGAGGTGGTCAGCACCGTCTCGACGAGCGACGAGGTGGCCGAGACGACCCGCGCGCTGTGTGCCAGGGTCGGCAAGGTGGCCGTCTCGTGCGGCGACCGCGCCGGGTTCATCGTGAACGCGCTGCTGTTCCCCTACCTCAACGACGCGATCAAGATGCTCGAGGCCCACTACGCGACGGCCGACGACATCGACACCGCGATGAAGCAGGGGTGTGCGCTGCCGATGGGGCCGTTCGAGCTCCTCGACGTGGTGGGCAACGACGTCTCGCTGGCCATCCAGCGCGAGCTCTACCTCGAGTTCCGCGAGCCCGGCTTCGCGCCGGCGCCGCTGCTCGAGCACCTGGTCACGGCCGGCTACCTGGGCCGCAAGACCAAGCGCGGCTTCCGGGACTACAGCAAGCGCTGACCCCGGGCGTATCTGGCGGGCCGGTCGGCCCTCCTGGGTGGAGACTACGAGCCCCGGGCTGTCCGGGCTCACTCACCGAGGAGACCTCCATGCGCCGACCCCTGACCCTTGTCGCCGTGATCGCAACCCTGGCCCTCGGGCTGGTCGGGCCCGCGACGGCCGCCGCCCCGGCGGCGCAACCCACCGCGAGGACCGGCAGCTGCCACCGCACGCTGGCCAGCTATCCGGTGCTGGAACCGGGCGCCCGGGGGGCCGCCGTACGCACGCTGCAGTGCGCGGTCAACGACCTCGGCCTCGGCCCGCTGACGGTCGACGGGTGGTACGGCCCGCAGACCCGGGGCGCGATCAGGAGGATCGAGTCAAGCTTCGAAGGGCCAGCGCCGCACCCGGGACGGGTCAACAACGGCTTCTGGGTGCTGCTGTTCGGTCGCCACCTGCCCGACCGCACCCTGCGCCCGGGCCAGCACGGGCCCGCCGTACGCACCCTGCAGCGGGCGCTGCGGGCCGCCGGCGCCAAGGTCGCGGTCAACGGGAAGTTCGGGAAGGGGACCCGGCACGCCGTGAAGGCCTTCCAGCGCAGCCAGAGCGTCGCGCCCAGCGGCGTGGTGAACGAGAACACCCGGTTCTTCCTGTCCCAGGGTGCGGCGATCCACGGCTTGAACTGAGCCGCGGTCGGGTGACGGCTCAGCCGCGGGGGTAGCCGCGTCGTACGGTGCGGTCGAGGATCCCGAGGGTCGCCTTCAGGGCGCCCTCGGAGATCACCGGGAAGATCTGCTTCGCCCGCCACTCGGGGTGGATGTCAGACCAGTCGTAGTAGGACGTCACGACCGAGCCGCCGCCCTCGGCGGCCGGGTCGATCCGGTAGCCGTAGACGTGGCCGATCTGCGGCCGCACCCGGCCGAGGATGTTCCAGGCGATCTCCCGGTCCTGCTCGTACGCCGTGATGGTGACCGTGACGTCGTAGCGGCCCAGGTCGACGTCGCCCAGCGACTCCCGGTCCATGTGCACGACGAACGAGTCACCTGCCGCCTCCACGGGGTCGCCGTCGGCGGACTGGAGCATCCCGGAGGAGTCGATGGCCACGTGGCCCTGGGGATCGCACAGCACGGCGAAGACCTCGTGAGGTGCCGCGTCCATGGTGCGGCTGACCTCGATGCGTTCTGTCATGAGCGGATTGTGGCAGCCGGGCCCTGGGGAGGCGTCGACCTTCTGGGATCGGGGTCGTAGCCTGACGCCATGGCTGTCGTCATCTTCTTGATCCTGCTGGCCGTCGCCGCGGCGGTGGTGGTCAGCGTCGTCAAGAGCAACCAGCGCCGGGCGCTGGAGCGCAAGGAGCGGGAGCTCGCTCCCGTGCGCCAGTTCGCCTTCGAGGACGTCACAGCCCTCGGCGAGGAGCTGCAGCTGCTCGACATCGAGATGGCCGGGCGTGAGCTCGACCCGGGGGAGCACGCCGACTACCAGCGCGCCCTGGACGCCTATGAGTCCGCGAAGCGGGCCGCGGACAAGATCACCGAGCCCGAGCACGTGAAGGGCGTCACGGAGATCCTCGAGGACGGCAAGTACGCCATGGCGTGCGTCAGGGCCAGGGTGGCCGGGCTGCCCCTTCCCACCCGTCGTCCGCCGTGCTTCTTCGACCCGCGTCACGGGCTCTCCGTCGAGGACGTGCCCTACACGCCTCCGGGCGGCGCCCAGCGCGACGTACCGGCCTGCCAGCTCGACGCCGAGCGGGTGCGGGCCGGCGCGGAGCCGGACATCCGCAAGGTGATGGTCGGCAACCGGCGAGTGCCCTACTTCCAGGGCGGCCGCGCCTACCAGCCCTACGCCGCGGGCTACTTCGGCGGTTTCGGCCCGATGGACTGGATGTTCATGGGCCTGCTTTTCGGTGGTGGCTTCGACGGGCTCGGGGACGGCATCGGCGCGATCGGGGAGGGTCTCGGCGAGGGGATCGGCTCGATCGGCGACGGCATCGGCGGGATGTTCGACGGTATCGGCGACATGTTCGACGGGTTCGACTTCTAGCCCTCTCCTGCCCTGGGTGAACGACAGCCGCTGAAGTTCGTTTTCGTGTGACATGTCGGTAACCGGACGTCAATCATCCGGTGATGTTGCCCTGTCACGCTCGTGGCTCACCCACAGTCCATGGAGGGAACTGGGATGGATCACATCACGGCAATCGAAGAGCAGCTGGCCAGCCCGATCCGGGAGACCGGCCAGACTGACCTGGCCACCCGGCACAAGCACGGCGTCAGCAGCCTGCTGGCCCAGCGTGACGACCTGCGCGGCGTGCACGCGTTCGCCGACGTCGTGGAGGAGTCCGTGCGCTGGTCGGCGTGACCCCTTGGGCACAATGGCTGCATGCCCCAGACGATCCGCGCCAACTCGGTGCTGCCAGCCCGGCGTGAGCCACTGACGCTGCACACCGCCGACGGGCTCGGGCTGGTGGCCGAGCTCGCCCTGCCGGAGGACCGCGACCCCGTCGCGACCCTGGTCTGCCTGCACCCGCTGCCGACGCACGGCGGGATGATGGACAGCCAGATCTTCCGCAAGGCGGCGTTCCGGCTGCCGGCCCTGGCCGGCCTCGCGGTGCTCCGGTTCAACACCCGGGGCACCTGGAGCGAGCAGGGCACCAGCGAGGGCGAGTTCGACAACGGCGTGGGCGAGAAGTACGACGTGGCCGCCGCCATCGAGTACGCCGAGTTCGCGGACCTGCCGAACATCTGGCTGGTCGGCTGGTCGTTCGGCACGGACCTCGCGCTGATGCACGGGCTCGACCCCGTGGTGCAGGGCGTCGTCCTGCTCTCACCGCCGCTGCGCTACAGCAAGCCCGCCGACCTCGAGCGCTGGGCGGAGTCCGGGAAGCCGGTGACCGCGCTGATCCCCGAGCACGACGAATACCTGAAGCCCGCGGAGGCGGTCGAGCGGTTCACCCCGCTCGTCCAGGCCGAGATCGTGCCGATGGCCGGCGCCAAGCACCTGTGGGTCGGCGATGCCGAGAAGGTGCTCGACGAGATCGTGCAACGGGTCGCCCCCGACGTACCGACCCCGCTGCCCCGCGAGTGGGACGGCCCCCTGGAGACGGCTGACACCAGCGCCTACAACGCCCACAACCTCGCGGCGTACCGGGACACGCCAGTGCCGCAGCCGGGGGAATGAGGCCCGAGGTGTTTCTGGTCAACCAGAAAAACCGCGGCAGGCGTCAGCGGGTGTCCTGCTTGGTGACGAACACCTCGCGCACGAGGAGCAGGATGGCGGCGGCGGTGGGGATGGCGAGGAGGGCGCCGACGACGCCGAGGAGGCTGGCGCCGACCAGGGCGGCGATCACGGTCATCGCTCCGGGGATGTCGACGGACTTCGACATCACGCGCGGGTAGATCACGTAGTTCTCGACCTGCTGGTAGATGATGAAGAAGACGATGCAGATGATCCCGGTCTGCACGTCGGTGGCCAGGGCGATCGCGCTGACCACGATCGCGCCGAGGGTGGCGCCGATCATCGGGATCACGTCGAGCAGCGCCACCACGACGGCCAGGGCCACGGCGTACTCGCTGAGGCCCACGATGAACAGGAACACCAGCGTCGAGAGGCCCGCGCACAGGGCGACCACGAACGCGCCGGAGACGTAGCCGCCGATGCCCTCGAGGATCCGGTCGCCCAGGCTCTCGACGCGGGGGCGTTGGCTGGCCGGGGCCAGGCGGTAGAGGCCGGCCTTGACCTTGTCCAGCGAGGCGAGGAAGTAGAGGGTCAGCACGATCACGACGAAGGCGTTGCCCAGGGCGGCCAGGATCGCCAGCCCGACGCCCAGGACGCCGCCGAACAGCTGCTGGGTCAGGTCACCGCTGGTGACGTAGTTCTTGGCCTTGTCGATGATGTCGTACTGCTGGTCCCAGTCCTGGATCTGCTTGTTGTGCTGGAGCTGGTCGAACCAACCGGGGGCGTTGTCGGTCAACGCCTTGATCTGGTCGGCGACCACCGGGGCGATCGCGACCACGAAGAGGGCGAGGGCCGCCACGACGCCGAGGGCCACGATGAGCACAG
>JAOPYC010000178.1 GCA_025964795.1 Marmoricola sp. | reverse complement strand
GCCACCCCGACGGCGAACAGCAGCACACCGAGGGTGTACGTGAGCGCGGTCATCGGGTCGCTTCCTCCAGCTCGGTCAGGGTGTGGGTGCGTGCCCAGGCGTCCGCGGCCAGCACGTCGTCGACGGTCAGGCTCTCTCCAGAGGGTACGTCGTGGCTGTTGAGCACCGTGGCGATCGTGTCGACGATGTCGACGAAGGCCAGCCGGCCCGTGCGGAAGGCCTCGACGCACACCTCGTTGGCCGCGTTGTAGACGGCCGGGGCCGTCCCGCCGCGTTCACCGGCCGTCCGGGCGAGGCGTACGGCGGGGAACGCCTCGTCGTCGAGGGGCAGGAACTCCCAGGTCTGCGGGGTGCTCCAGTCGACCGGGGGCGCGGTGTCGGGAACGCGGTCGGGCCAGGCCAGGCCCAGGGCGATCGGGATGAGCATGGTGGGCGGGCTCGCCTGCGCCAGCGTGGAGCCGTCGACGAACTCGACCATCGAGTGCACCACGCTGGTCGGGTGCACGACCACCTCGATCCGGTCGAACGGCAGGTCGAAGAGCAGGTGCGCCTCGATGACCTCGAGCCCCTTGTTGACCAGGGTGGCCGAGTTGATCGTCACCACGGGACCCATGTCCCAGGTGGGGTGGTTCAGCGCCTCCTCCGGGGTCACGCCGGCCAGCTGCTCCCGGGTGCGCCCACGGAACGGCCCCCCGCTCGCGGTCAGCACCAGCCGGCGTACCTCCTGCGAGCGGCCGCCGCGCAGGCACTGCGCCAGGGCGCTGTGCTCGCTGTCGACGGGGACGATCTGACCCGGGCGAGCCAGCGTGGTCACGACCGGCCCGCCGATGATCAGCGACTCCTTGTTCGCCAGGGCCAGGGTGTTGCCCGACTCCAGCGCCGCCACGGTCGGGCGCAGCCCGACGGCTCCGGTGATCGCGTTGAGCACGACGTCGCAGGCCATCCCGGCGGCCTCGGTGGAGGCGTCCTCCCCCAGCCCGGAGCACGCCGGGGCGAACTCGGCCACCTGCTCGTCGTACAGCTGCTCCTGCGACCCCCCCGCGGTCAGCCCGACGACCCGGAACCGGTCCGGGTTGGCCCGGACGACGTCGAGCGCCTGGGTGCCGATGGACCCGGTCGACCCGAGGATGACGATGTCGCGGCGCTCGCTCACCGGGTCAGTGTCTCAGGGTGGGCCGCCTCAGACCTGCAGCAGGCTGCGCAGCCCGGCGGCGGTGTACGGCGGGGGCGAGGCGGCCAGCACCGCGATCTGCTCGGCCACGCTCCGCTCCCGGGAGTACGCCGCCCCGGGCTCCAGCACCCGGGTGGCGGCCGGGTCCGTGCGGCCGGCGCGGATCATCGCGCGCCACTCCAGGTCGGGCTCCCGCACGTCGTCGCCGCGCAGGATGCGGACCCGTCCGGCCGCAGGAAGGTCGGTGCCGGACGACGCCAGCACCACCAGCGCGGCGGGGTCGTCCTGGGTGGTCACGACTCCCCCGACGCGGGCCACGGCGAGAGCCGCGACCACGGCGTCCTGGTCGTCCTCGAGGTCGACGACGACCGGACCCGCCGGCTCGACGCCGAGGGCCACCAGCACCCCACCCAGTGCGGCCACCTCCTCCAGCAGCCGGGCGTGGGTCATCGTGCCGACCACGGGCTCCTCGCTGCGGCCGGCGATCACCGCGCTGTCCAGCAGGGCGAAGCTGACGTTCGGGGTCATGCCCGCAGGCTGCCACAGGGACGGCTCGGGCATGATCGGCGGGTGATCGAGATCGAGACCCTGGAGCAGTTCGACCGCGCCGCGGCGCGGGCCGAGGCCGGCACCGGTTCCATGCGGACCTGGCAGGTCCAGGGCCTCGACCTCACCGACCGCCAGGAGGTGCTCCGGCGGCTCGACCCGCGCGGCGCACTGTTCCTCGGCGGCTCCATCCCGGAGGACACCGCGGACCGGCTGCGCGCGGGCGGGGCGCTGCTGTTCCCGGCGGTCCCCGACGTGCCGTTCGACCCGTGGCGGGGCCGCCTCTACACGCCGGCCGAGCTCTACGACGGGATCGACGCGGGCTACGAATCCACCCCGGACGCGCAGATCTGGGCCTGGTCGAGGAGAGCCGGCCGCTCGCTGAAGAACACCCTCGCCCAGACCCTGCACGACAGCTCGATCGACGACGCCCTGGACGACTTCACCGAGCAGCGTCACGTGGTGGGGGTGATGGGTGGGCACGCGCTCACGCGCGACGACCCGGCGTACGCCCTGGCCGCGCACCTCGCGCACGACCTTGCCGGCACCGGCCTGACGGTCGCGACCGGCGGCGGCCCGGGTGCGATGGAGGCGGCCAACCTCGGCGCCCGGCTCGCCGACCACCCGGGCAGCACGGTGGACGACGTGCTGCGCGAGATCGCGAGCGTGCCGGCGTTCCGTCCCGACGTCACGGCCTGGGCCCGCGGGGCGATCGCCTCCGTCAGCGCCCTGGGTGACTCCGGCCTCTCCCTGGGCATCCCGACGTGGCACTACGGGCACGAGCCGCCGAACGCGTTCAGCTCCGTGGTGGCGAAGTACTTCCGCAACGCGATCCGCGAGGACGTGCTGCTGGAGGTGTGCCGCAGCGGGATCGTCTTCCTGCCGGGGGCGGCGGGGACGGTGCAGGAGGTGTTCCAGGCGGCGTGCACCAACTACTACGCCGAAGAGAGCCAGGTGGCGCCCATGGTGTTCGTGGGGCGCGACTACTGGAGCCGGACGCTGCCGGCCTGGCCGCTGGTCAGCACGCTGGCCGAGGGACGGGCGCTGGCCGGCCACCTCCACCTCGTCGACGACCTGGCCCGCGTGCCGGCGCTGCTGGGTCCTCGCTAGTCGTCGCTCGCCCGGCGCAGCGACCAGGGCTCGAGCTTGTGGTAGCCACGGACCGACGTACGCCGCAGCCGGCGGAGCCGGAACAGGTCGTTCGGCTCGATCTCGTCGGCCAGGCAGCGATCCACCAGCACCCGGCCGGGACGCGACATCGTGGTCAGCCGCGAGGCGACGTTCACGACAGGACCGAGCACGTCGCCGAGCCGGGCCAGCGCCGGGCCCCAGGCGAGGCCGACCCGGATCTCGGGGTACTCCTCCTCGCGGCCGGCCTCCTCGGTGAGCTCCAGGCCGATCCGCGCGATCGCCTCGGGCCCGTCGGCCACGAACAGCAGCTCGTCGCCGATGGTCTTGATGATCCGGCCGTCGTGGGCGGAGATGATCTCCAGCGACCGCTCCTCGAAGTGGTCGACCATCCGGCCGACCTCGCCGCGGGTCAGCGACCGGCTCTGCCGGGTGTAGTTGACGATGTCGGCGAAGCCGACGCCCATCACGGTGCCGTCCTCACCCTCGATCGTGGTGTCGTCACCGTCGTCCTCGTCGTGCGGCGCGGCGAGGAGCAGCCGCGACGCCGCCGCGAGGGTGTGCCGTCGCCAGACGTAGTTCTGCAGCGACTCGACGGCCGGCGTGACCTCGCCCATCACCTCGCGGAGCTGGTCGAGGCTCATCGTGTCCGGGTCGACGACCTTGGCCAGCAGCCCCATCTGCCACTCGGCCAGTCGGGCGAAGCTCCGGCCCAGGGTACGCACCAGCGCGGACTCGTCCTCCGGGTCGATCAGCCCGATGTCGAGCAGCCGCTGGGTCAGGCGCAGGGCCTCCAGGTCGGCCTGGGTGAAGGCAGGGACGTCCGCCCCGACGGCGCTGAAGCCGAGGGAGCGCCAGCGCAGCCTCGCCTCGTCGAAGGTGATGCCGACGTCGTCGGCGAGCTGCTGACCGCTCAGCGAGGGCTCCTCGCCGAGCAGGAACACCTCGAGGAGGTCGATCAGCTGCCGGTGGTCGCGGCGATCGGCCACCGTCAGTCCTGTGGCTTGCCCAGCCGGTCGGTGGTGGTCCCCCGCAGCGCCGCACCGAAGGCGGGCACCTCGTCGAGCAGCTCGGTGAGCGACTCCTTGGTGAAGTGGATGACCTCGACCGGGGTCAGGCTGACCACGCTCGCGGAGCGCAGCTTGTGGCCCACGATCGCCATCTCGCCGATGACGTCACCGGGACCCAGCCGGGCTATCTCCTCCTTGTTCTTGCGAACGGCGACCTCGCCCTCGACGATCAGGTAGGCCTTGTCACCGGGGGTCTTCTCCCAGATCAGCGACCAGTTCGCCGGCAGGTGCACGTGACGACCCTTGTCGATCACCGTCTTGAGGTCCTTGTCGCTCAGGTCCTCGAGCCGGTTGAGCTTCTTGAGCTTCTCCGGCTGCGGCTCTTCGGCCATCAATGAACTCCTCGTCACGGGTGATTGGTGCTGTGCAGTCTCCCGCCAACCCCGGAGCCTGTCCACCGAACCGCGCGACCGCGAGACGTGAGCCCGCGCACGCTCAGTCGGCGGACACCTGGTCCCTGAACCTGTCCCGCTGGGTGTGCAGCGCGAAGATGCGGTTGGCGAGCACGTCCGGGTCCTTCTCGTCGTCACCCTCGATGATCCGGCCGCCGATGATCAGCTGCCCGACGTAGATGCCCTCCTCGCCGAGGACCTCGTGCAGCAGCTCGGCGTACGCCGCCTGGCCGGCGAAGGCGATCGAGGTGCCGGTCACGTTGCGCCCGGGCTTCACGGCCGAGCCGCCGTTGATGAAGATGATGGACGGGTGGGAGCCCTCGGGCAGGAAGCGCATGCCCGGCACGACCTGGTGGACGGCGGCGACGGGACCGTAGATCGAGAACTCGATCGGGCCCTTCAGGTCGGCCGGCGTCGTCTCGAGGACCGGGCGCATGAAGTCCTTCTGCGGCAGCGGGCTGTACTGCAGCACCTCGATGGGGCCGAGCGTCTCGGTCACCTGTTCCAGCGCGGCGGCGATGCTCGCCGGGTCGCGGACGTCCGCGGTGAACCCCTTGGCCTGGACGCCGTCCTGCTCGAGCTCCGCGGCCAGGGCGTCGAGGCGTCCCTGGTGCCGCGAGATCAGCCCGACGGCGAAGCCCGCCTTGCCGAACCGGCGTGCCACGGCCGCGCCGAGGCCCTTCCCTGCTCCGATGATCGCAATAGTGGTCATACAGGCCCCAACGAGGCTCAGCGCTGACTATTCCTGCGACCTGGTCGGTGTCAGCCCTCGGCGGCGAGCTGCCCGCAGGCCCCGTCGATCTCGCGTCCCCGGGTGTCGCGGACGGTGGTGGAGATCCCCTTCGCCTCGAGCCGGCGGACGAACTCGCGCTCGTCGGCGGGGTCGCTGGCGGTCCACTTGGAGCCGGGCGTCGGGTTCAGCGGGATCAGGTTGACGTGCACCCAACCCCAGTCGCCGTAGCCGTTGAGCACGTCGCCGAGCAGGTCGGCTCGCCAGGCCTGGTCGTTGATGCCGCGCATCATGGCGTACTCGATCGAGACCCGTCGCTTGGTGACCCTGGCGTAGTTCCAGGCCGCCTCGACGGTCTCCCCCACCTTCCAGCGGGTGTTGATCGGGACCAGCTCGTCGCGGAGCTCGTCGTCGGGCGCGTGCAGGCTCAGCGCCAGCGTGACGGGGATGCCCTCTTCGGTCAGCTGCCGGATCCGCGGCACCAGCCCGACGGTGGAGACGGTGATCCCGCGCGCCGACATGCCCAGGCCCTCGGGTGCGGGGTCGGTGAGGCGGCGTACGGCGCCGATGACGGCCTTGTAGTTGGCGAGCGGCTCGCCCATGCCCATGAACACCACGTTGGACACGCGGCCGGGGCCGCCAGGGACCTCGTCGCGCGCCAGCGAGCGCGCGCCCGCGACGACCTGCTCGACGATCTCGGCGGTCGACATGTTGCGCTGGAGGCCGCCCTGGCCGGTGGCACAGAAGGGGCAGGCCATGCCGCACCCGGCCTGGCTGGAGACGCACATCGTCACGCGGCCGGGGTAACGCATGAGCACCGACTCCACG
>JAOPYC010000173.1 GCA_025964795.1 Marmoricola sp. | reverse complement strand
GCCACCCCGCCACCCGACCCGGCCACCGCGGTCCCGGTCTTCGCCGGCCTGCGCGGGGGAGTGGGCCGGCTCCCGGGCGCGCTCGCCGCGGCCTCCGGAGCCACCGTCCGCACCGGCGCCACCGTGCGCGAGCTGGCCAGGCGTCCCGACGGCGGTTGGGACCTCGTCGTCGGCTCGACGCACGATCCCGAGGTCCTCCGGGCCGACGCCGTGGTGCTGGCGACCCCGGCGCGCGGCACGGCCCGGCTGCTGCGGGACGTCGCGCCTCCGGCCGCGCTGGCCCTGGAGCGCATCGAGTACGCCTCGATGGCCATCGTCACGCTGGCCTTCCCGGCTCGCGCCCTTCCCGCCGTGGTCGGCTCCGGCTTCCTGGTGCCGCCGGTCGACGGCCGGTCGGTGAAGGCGTCGACCTTCTCCTTCGCCAAGTGGGACTGGGTCCGGGAGGCCGGCGTCGCCGCGGGCGAGCAGATGCTCGTGCTGCGCTGCTCGCTGGGCCGCCACCGCGAGGAGCAGACCCTCCAGGTCAGCGACGAGGGCCTGGTCGAGCTCGCCCTCACCGACCTGGCCGACGCGATCGGCCTCTCCGTGCGCCCGGTCGACCAGCACGTCCAGCGGTGGGGCGGCGCGCTGCCGCAGTACGCCGTCGGTCACCTCGACCGCGTGGCCACGGTCCGCCGCAAGCTCGACCACGTCCCCACCCTGGCGGTCTGCGGCTCGGCGTACGACGGCATCGGCATCCCGGCGTGCATCGCCTCGGCGGACAGGGCCGCAGCGAAGGTCGTCGGAGACCTGTCCCCGACCCCACCGACCCAGCACCTGTGAAAGCCCCGGGCCCTCACGAGCAGGCGGGCGTTGCAGAATGGACCCATGACGTCAGCCGGCAAGAAGGCCCGAGAGCTCAACGACAGCATCCGCTACACGATGTGGTCGGTGTTCAGCCTGCGTGACGTCCTCGGGGAGGACGCCGACCGCCGGGCGGAGGCGGCCGAGGTGGAGGAGCTGGTCGCCAAGCTCGAGACCGACGACGTCTTGGTCCGTGGGATCTACGACCTCAGCGGGCTGCGCGCTGACGCCGACCTGATGGTGTGGTCGCACGCCGAGACCGTCGAGGAGCTCCAGGACGCCTACCACCGGCTCCGGCGTACGGCGTTCGGCCGGCGGCTCGACCCGGTGTGGTCGCAGGTCGCCCTGCACCGGCCGGCCGAGTTCAACAAGAGCCACATCCCGGCCTTCCTGGCGGGGGAGCCGGCCCTCGACTACATCTGCGTCTACCCGTTCGTGCGCTCCTACGAGTGGTACCTCCTCGAGGACTCCGAGCGGCGCCGGATGCTCGCCGAGCACGGCCAGATGGCACGGGAGTACAAGGACGTGCGCGCCAACACGGTGGCCAGCTTCGCCCTGGGCGACTACGAGTGGATGCTCGCCTTCGAGGCCGACGAGCTGCACCGGATCGTGGACCTGATGCGCCATCTGCGCGCCTCGGACGCGCGTCGGCACGTGCGCGAGGAGGTCCCCTTCTACACCGGCCGCCGGCGGACGCCGACGGAGCTGCTCACCGCCCTGCCCTGACCCCGCGGGTGAGGCTCAGCCCTGGGCGGAGGTCTCTGCGGGGAGGTCGGCCGGCTTCTCGGCCGGAGCGAGCGTCAGCGACACCGAGTTGATGCAGTAGCGCTGGTCGGTGGGGGTGCCGTAGCCCTCGCCCTCGAACACGTGGCCCAGGTGCGAGCCGCAGTTGGCGCAGCGCACCTCCGTGCGCACGCTCCCGAAGGAGCGGTCCTCGATGTACTCCACCCGGTCCTCGGCCAGGGGCGCGAAGAACGACGGCCACCCGCAGTGGGAGTCGAACTTGGTCTCCGAGCGGAACAGCTCGGTGCCGCACGCGCGGCAGTCATAGACGCCGACAGTCTTCGTGTCGGTGTACTCGCCGACGAACGGCGCCTCGGTCCCGGCCTGGCGGAGGACCTTGTACTCCGCGGGGGAGAGCTGCTCACGCCACTCGGCGTCGGTCTTGTTCACCTGGTAACTCATGATTCCCATGCTAGTGACCTCGCCAAGCACTAGATTCGGCGTGTCGGGGAGCGCGACGGGGTACTCCCATCGCGGACGAGCACTTGACGTGTCGAGTGTACGACTGTTCACTGACTCTCTTAGACCGACTTCACACGACTCGCCGCACCAGGAGGACACGCACGCATGGTTGCTGAACGGGTTTCCTGGGACGGCGTACGCAAGATCGGGGCCCGGCTGACCACGCCGCTGCATCCCGACGACTACCTCTCCCTGATCAACCCCCTCTGGACCGCCCGCGAGCTCCGCGGCCGGGTCGAGAAGGTGATCCCGGAGACCGAGGACGCCGCCACCATCGTGATCCGACCCGGCTGGGGGTGGCGCTACGACCACCGCCCCGGGCAGTACGTCGGCATCGGGATCCAGGTCGAGGGCAAGTTCCACTGGCGCTCCTACTCGGTCTCCTCGCCGCCGAAGCGCTCCGGACGCACCATCGCGATCACGGTCCGCGCCATGCCCGAGGGGTTCCTGTCGGCCCACCTGGTCAAGGGCCTCGAGCCCGGCACCATCATCCGCCTGGCCGCTCCCAACGGTGACTTCGTGCTCCCCGAGCCGCCGCCCGAGAAGATCCTGTTCCTGGTGGCCGGCAGCGGCATCACACCGGTGATGGCGATGCTGCGCACGCTGCACCGTCGCGGCACGATGTCGGACGTCGTGATCGCCTACAGCTCCCCGACCAAGGAGCGGATGATCTTCCGCGACGAGCTGCTCGAGCTGAGCGAGCGGCACGAGAAGCTCGAGTTCCACGAGCAGCACACCGACGCCGACGGCATGCTCGAGATGAAGGACCTCGACCGCGTCTGCCCCGACTGGAAGGACCGGGAGACCTGGGCCTGCGGCCCGGCTCCCATGCTCGACGCCGCTGAGGAGCACTGGGAGAAGGCCGGCCTCGAGGACGCGCTCCACCTGGAGCGGTTCACCCTCGAGCTCGGCGGGGAGGGCGGCGAGGGCGGCACGATCACCTTCCAGAACTCCAACAAGACCATCGAGGCCGACGGCGCCACCACGGTGATGGAGGCGGGCGAGGAAGCCGGCATCGGGATGCCCTACGGCTGCCGGATGGGCATCTGCCACACCTGCACGATCACCCTGGTCGAGGGCACGGTGCGCGACCTGCGCAGCGGCGACGAGACCTCGGGTCCCAACGAACCCATCCAGACGTGCGTCACCGCAGCAGCCGGTGACCTCACGCTCGACATCTGACCATCCGAACCGCACGACTGAAGGAGCACCATGGCCATCGCCGACGTGAAGGAGTACACCCACCTGTCCCCGGAGGAGGTGGAGGAGCTCGGACGTGAGCTCGACGCGATCCGCGCCGACATCGAGGAGTCCCGCGGGGACGACGACGCGGCGTACATCAACGGGATGATCACCTTCCAGCGCCGGCTGGCCGCGGCCGGCCGCATCACCCTGTTCGCCAGCAAGTACAAGCCGGCGTTCGTCGCCGGCACGGCGATGCTCGGCATCGCCAAGATCCTGGAGAACATGGAGATCGGCCACAACGTCATGCACGGCCAGTGGGACTGGATGAACGACCCCGAGATCCACTCCAGCACCTGGGAGTGGGACACCGCGCAGCCGGCCGAGCAGTGGAAGCACTCGCACAACTACGTGCACCACCAGTTCACCAACGTGCTCGGCTTCGACAACGACATCGGCTACGGCATCCTCCGGATGGCCCGCGAGCAGAAGTGGCACCCGGTCAACCTCGGGCAGCCGCTCTACAACGCCGCGCTCGCCTCGCTGTTCCAGTGGGGCGTGGCGCTGCACGACCTGGACCTCGAGGCCATCCGTAAGCGCGAGAAGGACCCGAAGGTGATGAAGAAGCAGCTCAAGCAGATCGGGCGCAAGATCCGGCGCCAGATCGGCAAGGACTACATCTTCTTCCCGGCGCTCACCGGCCCCGCGTTCGCGCACACCATCGCCGCCAACGCCACCGCGAACCTGATGCGCAACCTGTGGTCCTACATGATCATCTTCTGCGGCCACTTCCCCGACGGGGCGCTGCACTTCACCGAGGATGAGGTCGAGGACGAGACCCGCGCGGAGTGGTACCTCCGCCAGATGCTCGGGTCGGCCAACTTCACCGGTGGCCCGATCCTGCACATCCTCTCCGGCAACCTGGGCTACCAGATCGAGCACCACCTGTTCCC
>JAOPYC010000153.1 GCA_025964795.1 Marmoricola sp. | reverse complement strand
GACCTCGCGCCCCGGCGCAGCGAGCTCTTCGAGCGGGTCTTCGGCGGTCCCCCGGGCCCCGACGACGACCTGTTCGGGCTGCTCGCCGGGGCCGAGATCGACGCGCTGCCCTCGCTGTACGTCGGGTGCGGCACCGAGGACGAGCTGATGCCGGGCAACGTGCGGTTCGTCGACGCGGCGCGCGCCGACGGGGTCGACGTGCACGTGGACTTCCGGGCCGGCGAGCACGAGTGGGGGCTGTGGGACGCCGTCGTCCGCGACGTCCTCGCCTGGCTCCCGCTGGCTCGCTAGGGTCGGGACATGCCTCGTGCCCTGATCGTCGTCGACGTCCAGAACGACTTCTGCGAAGGAGGCAGCCTGGCCGTCGACGGGGGTGCCGAGGTGGCGTTCCGGATCAGCGAGCTGCTGCACCACTGGAGCCGCCAGGACCCCAAGGCCCCGGACTACCAGGTCGCGGTCGCCACCCGCGACCACCACGTCGACCCCGGCGACCACTTCAGCAAGGACCCGGACTTCGAGCACTCGTGGCCGGCGCACTGCGTGGTCGGCACCGACGGCGAGGCGTTCCACCCCAACCTCGACCCGCAGCCCTTCGACGCGGTCTTCCTCAAGGGCGAGCACGTCGCCGCCTACTCCGGGTTCGAGGGCCGCGACCACGAGGGCAGCACCCTGGCGGACTGGCTCCGCGGCCACGAGGTCGAGCAGGTCGACGTCTGCGGCCTCGCCACCGACCACTGCGTCCGCGCCACCGCCCTCGACGCCGTCACCAACGGCTTCAGCACCCGCCTCCTCCGCGACCTCTGCGCCGGCGTCGCCGCCGACTCCACCGACCGCGCCCTGGCCGAGATGCGCGAGGCCGGCGTCACCCTCGCCTGACCCCGACCCGGCGCACCGGACAAGCTCCCCACGGTGACTCCCCCGCTGACCAGGTCGTGGGCGGGTGTCAGTGGCCGTGGAAGTCGGGGCGGCGCTTCTCGGTGAAGGCCTGCATGCCCTCGGCCACGTCGTCCGTCCTCAGCAGGAGCGACTGGCCGGTGCGTTCGCGGGCGAGGGCGTCCTCGAGGCCACCGAGGGTCGCGGCGTTGACGGCCTTCTTGGTGGCGGCGAAGGCGAGCGGGGCGCCGGTCGCGAGGCGGCGGACGATCTTGCCCAGGCCCTCGGCGTACGCCGCGTCGTCGAGGACGTGCGAGACCAGGCCGGCGTCGTACGCCTCCTGCGCCGAGATCAGGTCGGAGAGCAGCGCCAGCCGCATCGCCCGGGCCCGGCCGACCGCGGCGGCGACGGTGTAGGTGGCGCCGCCGTCGGGCATCAGGCCGATCTTGGTGAAGGCCAGGGTGAGCGCGGCGGACGACGTGGCGACGACCAGGTCGCAGGCCAGCGCCACCGACATCCCCACGCCGGCGGCGATGCCGTTCAGCCCGCAGACGACCGGCTTGTCGAGCTCGATGATGGCCCGGATGACGTGGTTGGCGGCGTCGACCGAGCCCGCGTCGTACCTCTCCTGGGCCGCCTCCCCGCCCAGGTCGGCCCCGGCGGAGAACGCGCCGCCGGTCCCGGTGAGCACCACCACCCGCACGTCGTCGCGGGTGGTCGCGTCGCGCAGCTGCGTGATCGCCTCGAGGACCATCTCGCCGGTGAGCGCGTTGAACTGCTCGGGCCGGTTGAGGGTGAGCCAGAGCGCGCCGTCGTCGAGGCGGACCTCGAGATCGCTCATGGGGTCACCGCCGCGTAGCGGTCGCGGAGCTCCTGCTTGACCAGCTTGCCCGTCGGCGTGCGCGGCAGGTCGTCGGTGACGATGAACTCGCGCGGCACCTTGAAATGCGCGATGCGCTCCCGGGCATACGACGTGAGCTCGGTGGGCAGGTCGGCGGAGGCTGAGGAGGCAGGCGAGACGAAGGCGACGACCCGCTCCCCCATCTCGTCGTCGGGTACGCCGATCACGGCGATGTCGAGGACCGCCGGGTGCAGGCTGAACAGGTCCTCGATCTCCTGGGGGTAGATGTTCACCCCGCCGGAGATGATCATGAAGGCCTTGCGGTCGGTCAGGTACAGGTAGCCCTCGTCGTCGACGTAGCCGAGGTCGCCGACGGTCGCCCAGAACGGGTGCTCCGGGTGTCTCGTGGCCGCGGTCTTGTCCGGGTCGCCGTGGTAGGTGAACGGCTCGTCGTCGCGCTCGAAGTAGATCGTCCCCACCTCACCCGCCGGCAGCAGCGCCCCCGACGGGTCACAGATGCGCGGCGTGCCGAGCAGCGGGCGGCCGACGGTCCCCGGGTGCGCCAGCCAGTCCTCCGGGCCGACGTAGGTCGCGCCGTTGGCCTCGGTGCTGGCGTAGTACTCGTGCACGACCGGCCCCAGCCACGCGATCATCTGCTGCTTGACCTCGACCGGGCAGGGCGCGGCGGCGTGCACGACGGTCCTCAGGCTGCTCACGTCGTACGACGCCCGCACGCCCTCGGGGAGCTTCAGCATCCGCACGAACATCGTCGGCACGCACTGGGTGTCGGTCACGGAATAGTCCTGCACCGCCTTGAGGAAGCTCTCCGGCTCGAAGCGCTGCATCAGCACCACGGTGCCGCCGAGCGCGTGGATCACGCCCGTGTAGCGCAACGGAGCCGCGTGGTAGACCGGTGCCGGCGAGAGGTAGACGGTGTCGGGGCCGTAGGAGAACAGCGCCCCGAAGATCACCACGTAGGGGTAGCCCGGCTCGTCGACCTGGATCGGCAGCAGCGGGAGCTTGATCCCCTTGGGCCGCCCAGTCGTCCCCGAGGAGTAGAGGAAGTCGTCGCCGTGCGGCTGGTCGGCGAGCGCCTGTGTCGAGGCCCCCGCCAGAGCCTCGTCGTACGACGAGCAGCCCGGCGCCTCGCCGCCGAAGGCGAGTCGCACCGGCACGTCGACGAGGTCGGCCATCGCCTCGACGAGGTCGGCCTTGGCGGCGGAGACGACGAGCGCCTTGGCGCCGCAGTCGTCGACGATGTACGCCGCCTCGGCCGCCGAAAGGTGGTGGTTGACGGCCGTGACGTAGAGCCCCGAGCGCAGCGCGGCCCAGTAGACGTCGTAGGCCTCCGGGGCGTTGTCGCTCAGCAGGGCCACGACGTCACCGGTCACCAACCCCGCGTCGGCGAGCACGTGGGCCAGCCGGAGGCTGCGCTCGTCGAGCTCGGCGTACGTCGTGGTCTGCCCGGTCTCGGCGATGACCAGCGCAGGCTTGTCGGGGGTGCTGCGCGCCCACGTTCCGGGATACATGGACCTCATCCAAGACGTTGACAGTTTTACTGTCAACGTCGCGTGCGAGCCTCACGGGTTCGGACTAGTCTCGGGTGATGGTCCGGGTACTGGTGATCGCCGACGAGGAGGCGCCGAACCTGCGCGCCCAGCGGTTGCGTGAGCTCGCACCCGAACTCGTCCTCGCCGCCGGCGACCTGCCGTGGCACTACATCGAGTACGTCGCCTCGGGGGTCGACGCCCCGGTCGTGTTCGTCCCCGGCAACCACGACCCGGAGGTCCAGCGCTTCCGGAAGGCCCGCAACGGCAGCTACACGACCTCCTCGGGCCTGCCCTGCGACGGACCACGGCCGCACGGCGCGACCAACGCGGACGGGCAGGTGATCGAGGCCGCAGGGCTGCGCATCGCCGGGCTCGGCGGCTGCGTCCGCTACAAGGCCGGCCCCAACATGTACACCCAGCGCCAGTACGACAGGCGCGCGAAGCGGCTGCTGCGACGGGCGCGGAAGAGCGGCCCGGTCGACGTCCTCCTCACCCATGCCCCGCCCCTGCACCTCGGCGACGGGGAGGACCAGCCCCACGAGGGCATCGCGGCCCTGCACGGCGTGCTCGACCGGCTCGAGCCGACGTGGCACCTGCACGGCCACATCCACCCCTACGGGCAGCAGATGCCGGACCGCCAGGTGGGGCCGACGACGATCCGCAACGTGATCCCCTGGAGAATGATCGACATCGAGCCCAGGACACCCGACGCGGGGTCGACCGGGCATGGACGCAGGAGAGTCACGACATGGTGAGGGACACCGGCTCGCCCCGGGCGGACGCGGAGAGCGACTTCCTGCGGGCCCGGCGGCACAACGTGCTCTCCTCGCTCGCCGGGTGGATGCGCTCGGACGCGGCCAAGGAGAGCGGCCAGAGCCTCTCGTTCACCGAGGTCGTCGAGGCCCTCGGCCGCCGCGGGGAGCGCAACCTCGGGGTCCAGGTGATCCCGCTCGACAGCATCGTCGGCTCGGTCGACAAGGTGCGCGACTTCGACCGGCGCTTCCGGCCCACCTCCGACCGGAGCCGGCAGCGCTGGGAGCAGATGGCGCTGAAGAGCCGCCAAGGGCACTCGTTCCCGCCGATCGACGTCTACAAGCTCGGCAACCTCTACTTCGTGAGGGACGGGCACCACCGGGTCTCCGTCGCCCGGATGCACGGCGCCGACTCCCTCGACGCCAACGTGACCGAGATCGACACCGTGATGTCCACCGACG
>JAOPYC010000135.1 GCA_025964795.1 Marmoricola sp. | reverse complement strand
ACGTCGCCCGCGGGATCATGTCGAAGTCGATCTCGATGGTGTCGTGGTCGGCGATCGTCTCGGCCGTGACGATGCCCATCGCCTCGGCGGTGTGGGCGAGCATCAGCTTGCCGGTGACGTCGCCGATGGCGTAGACGCCCTCGACGTTGGTGCGACCCCGCGCATCGACTGCGATGGCGCCGCGCTCGGTGGTCTCGACCCCGGTCTTGTCGAGGCCGTAGCCGTCGAGGCGCGGCGCGAACCCGATGGCCTGCAGCACCTTGTCGGTCTCGATGACCTCTTCCTTGCCGCCCTTGCTGACGGTGACCTTGACCTTGTCGCCGGTGTCCTCGATCTTCTCGACCTTGGTCTTCAGGAGCACGTTCACGCCGAGCTTCTTGTAGTGCTTGGCCAGCTCCTTGGAGATCTCGGCGTCCTCGGTGGGGACCATCCGGTCGAGGAACTCGACGATGGTGACGTCCACCCCGAAGTTCTTCATCACGTAGGCGAACTCGACCCCGATGGCGCCGGAGCCGGCGATCACGATGGACTCCGGGAGCTGGTCGGTGAGGATCTGCTCCTCGTAGGTGACCACGTTCTCGGACAGCTCGGTGCCGGGGACCAGGCGCGTCGTCGCGCCGGTCGCGATGATGATGTTGTCGCCGGTGATCGAGCGCTTCTTGCCGTCGTCGCCCTCGACCTCGATGGTCTTGGCGTCGGTGAAGGTGCCCCAGCCGTCGATCTCCTCGATCTTGTTCTTCTTCATCAAGAAGTGGACGCCCTTGACGATCGAGTCCGAGACCTCGCGGCTGCGCGCGTGCGTCGGCTTGTAGTCCATGGAGGCATCGCCGGTGATCCCGAACTTGTCCTTCTCGTGGGTCAAGATGTGGGACAGCTCGGCGTTGCGCAGGAGGGCCTTGGAGGGGATGCACCCCACGTTGAGGCAGACGCCGCCCCAGTACTTCTTCTCGACGACACCGACCTTCAGGCCGAGCTGGGAGGCGCGGATGGCGGCGACGTAGCCGCCGGGGCCGGCACCGAGGACAAGGACATCGAAATCACTCACGGGGGGAGCCTATTCCTTTCGGCCGGGCGGTCCACACCTGGAGGCACCGTGACCGGCGACGTGCAACGGTAGAGCCATGCGCTTCTTGATCGCCGGCTCCTCGGGATTCCTCGGCACCCGGTTGCAGGAGCGACTGACCGCCTTGGGTCACCACGTCACTCCTCTCGTACGACGGCCCCCGGGACCTGGTGAGGTCCGGTGGGATCCGGCTACCGGTCGGCTCGGACCGGAGGTCGTGGACAACGTCGACGTGGTGGTGAACCTGGCTGGCTCCCCCACGCTCGGCAACCCCCACTCGAAGAAGTGGGCCCACAACCTCATGTCGAGCCGCGTGCAGAGCACTCGCGTGCTCGCCGAGGCGATCGCCGACAGCGAGACCAAGCCGGTCTTCCTGGCCGGCAACGGCATCGGGGTCTACGGCGACCATGGTGTGGAACGTGTCACCGAGGACACAGATTCCCGTGGTGACGCACTCCTCACCCAGGTGTCCCGTGCCTGGCAGGCCGCCGCCGAACCGGCCGTCGCGGCGGGGGCCCGGGTGTGCATCCTGCGCACCTCGCCCGTCTACGACCGGCGCAGCCAGCCCCTCGGCGCCCTGCGTCTGCTGTTCAAGGCCGGCCTCGGTGGGCCGCTGGGTGACGGCAGCCAGTACGTCCCGATGATCTCGCTGCGCGACTGGGTCGACGCCGTCGTGCACCTGGCCGAGACCGACACGGCGAGCGGCCCGTTCAACCTGTGCTGCGAGAAGGCCCCGACGAACGAGGAGTTCACGAAGGAGCTGGCGCACCAGGTCGGGCGCCCGGCGTTCTTCCGGGTCCCGGCGTTCGTCATCAAGCGCGCGGCCGGGGAGATGTCCAATGAGCTGCTCAGCTCGGTGAACTGCGTCCCTGCTGCCCTCGCCGCGAGCGGCTTCCGCCACCGGGATCCCGACGTCAGCGCCGTCCTCCGCGAGGGCCTGAACCCGAGTCGCTGACCGCGGCGACCCGCCACGAGCCCTGCACGACCCGGAACGAGACGGTCCGCCGAACGGGTCGGCTGCTGGGGAGGGTCGCCTCACCGGCGCCGTCGTCGACCACCCCTCCGGCGACCCGGTCGAAGACCTCGAGCCGGAGCGTGGCCGGGCCGGCCTCGAGGACCCGGACCGCGAAGACCTGCGTCACCAGCCGTCGTACGACGAGACCGCGGGCCGTGTAGGCACGCAGCAGCCGCACGTCCGACCGGGCGGCGACCGACCCGGCGACGTACAGCGAGCGCAGCGCCACCGTGTCCCCCGCGGCCCACGCCCGGGCCCGCCGGTCGTCCCACCCGTGGAGCACGCCCAGGGCCACGGTCAGCTCGTGGCGCGGCGGCCCGGGACCCGGGGCGCCGACCGAGGGGGCCGGGACCAGCAGCGTCAGCACGAGGGGCAGGGCCGCGAGGAACCGCATGGGTCCACCCTGCCCCGGACGGACGTCCCCTCACGGGTTGTCCACAGGGCAAACGGGGCGGGCTAGCCTGAGGTGGTGAACGCACTGGTCTTCGAGAAGCACACCGACGGCCCGGTCGACTACCTGGTGGCCTGGGACCGGCAGCGCGAGGTCCACGCCGGGGTGGTCGCCGGCGGTCCCGGCACGGTGCTGCTGCTGGAGCACTCCCCCGTCTACACCGCGGGCAAGCGCACCGAGCCCCACGAGCGCCCGACCGACGCTCCGTCAGGACCAGCGGCCCCGGTCATCGAGGTCGACCGCGGCGGGAAGATCACCTTCCACGGACCCGGCCAACTGGTCGGATACCCGATCGTCCGGCTGCCCGACCACGTGCTCGTCGTCGACTACGTCCGCCGCCTGGAGGAGGCGCTGATCGCGGTGTGCGCGGAACTCGGCGTCACCACCGCCCGCGTCCCGGGTCGCAGCGGCGTGTGGCTCCGGGCGACGCCGTCGACCAGCGAGGGCCCCGGCCGGCCCGAGCGGAAGATCGCGGCGATCGGCATCCGCGTCAGCCGTGGGGTCGCGATGCACGGCTTCGCCCTCAACTGCGACGTCGACCTCTCCTGGTACGACCGGTTCGTGCCCTGCGGCATCGCGGACGCCGGCGTCACCACGCTCTCCGAGGAGCTGGGCCGCGACGTGACCGTGGCGGAGGTCCTGCCGCTGGTCGAGCGACACCTGTCCGAGCTGCTCGCGTGGGCGCCGTACGACGCGACCCCGGACTACGACCCCCGCCCCGACCCGGGCCTGCGTGTCCCCGTGCTCAATCCCTTCGCCTGACCGCTCGGTGGGACATGCTGTTGGCTGGCTGGCGGAAGGGTGTGTCTACGCGCGATGAATGATCTCGTGATCGAGACGAGCGGCCTACGCAAGGTCTACCGATCCCGAGGCGGGCGCACGGTCGCCGTGGACGGCCTCGACCTCAGCGTGCCGCGCGGCGGGGTGCACGGCTTCCTCGGACCCAACGGGTCCGGCAAGACCTCCACGATCAAGATGCTGCTCGGGCTGGTGCGCCCGACCAAGGGCGAGATGCGGCTGTTCGGCGAGCCGGTGCCGGCCCGCCTCCCCCACGTGATCAACCGGGTCGGAGCGGTCGTCGAGGAGCCCGGCTTCGTGCCTGCGTTCTCGGGACGCAAGAACCTCATCCTGCTCGCCCGCTCCGTCGGCCTGTCCCGGGCCACCGTGGACGACGCCCTGCAACAGGTAGGCCTGGCGGACCGGGCCCGCGACGACTACCGCGGCTACTCGCTCGGGATGAGGCAGCGGCTGGCCATCGCCGCGGCGCTGCTGAAGAGCCCGGACCTGCTCATCCTCGACGAGCCGACCAACGGCCTCGACCCGGCCGGGATCCAGGCGATCCGCGAGCTGATCCGCAACCTGGGCGACACGGGCGTGACGGTCCTGCTCAGCTCGCACATCCTGGCCGAGGTGCAGCAGGTCTGTCACTCGGTCTCCATCGTCGGCGAGGGCCGGCTGCTGGCCTCCGGGAACGTCGGGGACCTGCTCGGTGAGAGCGTCTCGCGCACGCGGGTCCTGGTGGCCGACCCCCAGGGGGCCAAGCACTTCCTGGAGTCCGCCGGCTACGCCGTGGCCCGCTCCGGCGAGGAGCTGGTCGTCGAGGGCCACGAGCACCCGGAGCAGATCACCCGCCTCCTCGCGGACAAGGGCGTCTACGTCCAGGAGCTGACCGCGATCCGCCCGACGCTGGAGTCGTTCTTCCTCGAGCTGACCCGGCGACCGGAGCGCACCACCGCAGCGGCGGCCGACGCACCCACCGAGGGCGAGGCCTCGTGATGCGCCTGCTCCTCGTCGAGCTCAACCGGTTCCGGTCGCGACGGGCCATCGTGCTGCTCGCCCTGGCCGCGGTCCTGGTCGCCGTCGCCTTCGTCGCCGCGACCGCCTGGAACACCCGACCGCTCAGCCACGCCGACCGTACCGACGCCGCCGCGCAGTCCGACCTGGAGGGGCAGAAGCCCGAGCGCCAGCAGGAGGTCCGGGCCTGCCGCGCCGACCCGCAGGCCTACCTCGGTGCCGACGCCACCGCGGCCGACTGCGCCGGCGCCCTGATCGAGCCCCCGTCGACGTACTACCCCCGGCAGCCCCTGGACCTCGGCACGGTCCTGCACCGGCAAGGGGTCGAGCTCGCCCTCATCGTGGCGGCCCTGATCGTGATCGCCGGCGCGACCTTCGCGGGCGCCGACTGGTCGTCGGGGTCGATCAGCAACCAGCTGCTCTTCGAGTCCCGTCGCTCCCGGCTCTGGCTGGCCAAGGCCGCCGCGGTCACCATCGGCGGCGGGCTGATCACCCTCGTCGTGCTCGGTGGGTACTGGTTGGGGCTGGGGGCGGTGGCCCAGGCGCGCGACCTCTCGATCCCGGGCGCGGACGTCACCCATGTCCTGTGGCACCTGCTCCGAGCCGTCGCGCTCGGCATGGGCGCCGCCCTCGGCGCCTTCGCCCTGACCGTGATCTTCCGGCACACCGTGGCCACGCTGGCCCTGCTGTTCATCTACAGCGTCGGAGGCGAGCTCGTGGTCAACCTGCTCCCCTTCGAGGGCGCCGGGCGCTGGTCGGTCGGTAACAACGCGTTCGGCTGGCTGGCCACCCACCACCGCTACTTCGACGCGACCATCACCTGCACACCCGTGGAGCGCTGCAGCTCGACGCAGGTGATGACCCACCTCGAGGCCGGCACCTTCCTGGGCGTGCTGCTGCTGGTCGCGGTCGCGGTCTCGCTGCTCTGGTTCCGGCGCCGCGACGTCTGAGGTCGGTCGCTCAGTCGGCCTGGACCCGGTAGTGCTCCGCCATCGCCGGGTAGTAGTCGCGGTCGAAGTCGACGCCCGCCACGTCGCCACCGGTCTCGGCCGCCACCAGCCGGTCGAGGTAGTACTCCCACCCGGGACCGACGCTGTCCGCGTGCGCGGGGTCGAGGTCGGGCTGGGTGAAGGTCAGGGTCGTCACCCCGTCGCTCTCCTCGAGGTGCAGGTCGAGGTGCCAGTGGAAGTCGCCCGCGTGGGCCGTCACCTTCAACGTCACGGGCGGGGTGCACTCCCGGATCTCCATCGGCTCGGGGGTCGCCCCCTCCTCCGCCGTCATCTCGAACTGCACCTCGCCCGTCGCCGGGTCTCCGGTGAAGGTGCCGACCCAGCGGGCCAGCCGCTCGGGCTCGGTGACGGCGGCCCACACGTCCTCGATGGGGGCGCGGAACTCACGGGTCAGGCTCAGCGTCAGGCGGTCCCCGACGCGGCCGATGTGTCCGCTGGGTGTGGGGTTCATCCGGTGTCCTCGTCTCGGTGGTGGCGCTGGGTCGTGGTCGTGGTCGTGGTCGTGGTCGCGGTGTCGTGGCGACGGTCGCGGGAGGTACGGCGTACCTCGGTGTCGAGGGCCGCCACGGCGCCGTCGCCCAGCAGCCCGCCGCCCGGGCGCGCGAGCTGCTCCACCAGGCTCGCCACCGGCGCCAGTCCCCCGGGCACCATGACGTAGTGGCGTTCACGGCCACGCACCGACGCGGCCACCAGGCCCGCCTCCATCAGCAGCCGCAGGTGCCGGCTCACTGCGGGACGCGAGATCGGGAGCCCGTCGGCCAGGTCCACGACGCGGGCCGGGCCGGCGCTCAACGACCGGAGCAGCGAGCGCCTGACCGGATCGGCGAGGGCGGCGAAGGCGTCCATGACCCAAAGGTAACTCTTCGGTTACCTTTCTCGCAACCGCTCCTGCGACCGGGCACAGCTCGCACCACCCGCCGACGTACAGTGGCCGACGTGACTCAAGCGCCTGAACAAGCCGCCCCCACCGACTCCTCGGCGACGCCGGTGCCCGCCGGGCGCAAGCTCCTCCGCCTCGAGGTCCGCAACGCCGAGACCCCGATCGAGCGCAAGCCGGAGTGGATCAAGACCCGCGCCAAGATGGGCCCGCAGTACACCGAGCTGAAGCAGCTGGTGAAGTCCGAGGGCCTGCACACGGTCTGCCAGGAGGCGGGCTGCCCCAACATCTACGAGTGCTGGGAGGACCGCGAGGCCACCTTCCTCATCGGCGGCGACCAGTGCACGCGGCGCTGCGACTTCTGCCAGATCGACACCGGCAAGCCGCAGCCGCTGGACCGCGACGAGCCGCGCCGGGTCGCGGAGTCCGTGCAGACCATGGGGCTGCGCTACGCCACGATCACCGGCGTCGCACGCGACGACCTGCCCGACGGCGGTGCCTGGCTGTACGCCGAGACCGTGCGCGCGATCCACGAGCTCAACCCGGGCACCGGCGTGGAGAACCTGATCCCCGACTTCAACGGTGAGCCCGACCTGCTGCGCGAGGTCTTCGAGAGCCGTCCCGAGGTGCTGGCCCACAACGTCGAGACGGTGCCGCGGATCTTCAAGCGGATCCGGCCCGCGTTCCGCTACGACCGGTCGCTCGACGTGATCACCCAGGCGCGGGCGTTCGGGCTGGTCACCAAGTCCAACCTGATCCTGGGGATGGGCGAGACCCGCGAGGAGATCCACCAGGCGCTGGTCGACCTGCACGCCGCCGGGTGCGAGCTGATCACGATCACGCAGTACCTCCGGCCCTCACCGCGGCACCACCCCGTCGAGCGCTGGGTCAAGCCGGAGGAGTTCGTCGAGATGGCGGGCGAGGCCGAGCAGATCGGGTTCGCCGGCGTGCTCAGCGGCCCGCTCGTCCGCTCGTCGTACCGTGCGGGGCGGCTCTACCAGCAGGCGATGGACGCGCGCAGCGCCAGCACCCCGTCGGCGGCCTCGGTCTGAGAGACTGGGCCGTCCCGCTCTCCGCACCACCAGAAGCAGACAGGTAGAGGCATCACGCATGGCCAAGCAGCCCAAGCCGCCCAAGAAGGCGAAGCCCCCGAAGGACCCCAACAAGGTCGGCCGGATCAAGCAGATTCGGCAGAGCTACACGATGACCAAGACGTCCGATCCCCGGATCGGACTGATCCTGGCGGGCGTGTTCCTGCTCGCGGCCCTGGCCGGGTTCGGGATGATGCTGCTGGTCTTCGGGACCCTGGTCTTCGCCATCGTGTTCGGTGTTCTCGTCGGACTCCTGGCCACCCTGATCGTCTTCGGTCGACGCGCCCAGGCGGCGGCGATCAGCCAGATCGAGGGCAAGCCCGGTGCGGCCGCCGCGGCCCTCGGCATGCTCAAGCGCGGATGGAAGACCGAGCCCGCCATCGCGGTGACCAAGCAGCAGGACGTCGTGACCCGCGTCGTCGGCCCGCCCGGGATCGTGCTGATCGGCGAGGGCAACATCAACCGGCTGCGCCCGTTGCTCACCTCCGAGCGCCGCAAGCACGAGCGCGTCGCCAGCGAGACCCCGATCCACGAGGTGGTCGTCGGCCACGACCCGGGGCAGGTGCCGCTCGGGAAGCTGACCCGCCACGTGACCAAGCTCGGCAAGGACCTCAAGCCGGCCCAGATGACTGACGTGCTGGCCCGCATCAAGGCCCTCGACGCCAACCGTTCCGCCATCCCGATGCCCAAGGGGCCGATGCCGACCTCGATGAAGGGCATGCGCGGGCAGCAGCGGGGCCGCTGACCCCTAGGGGCGTTCGTACGCCGCGGAGTTGGTCCACAGGTCGTGCAGGCCTCGCCCCGTGCCCGACCTGAAGATCAGCGGCGGGATCACCACGCAGATCAAGAGGGTGCGGGCCAGCGCCACCAGCAGGGGCAGCGGACGACCGTCGGTGGTCAGCACCCGCACCTTGGCCAGGAGCTGCCCGAACGACCCGCCCGCCAGCGCGGTCAGGACGGTGACCTCGAGCGCGAAGACGCCCAGGACCACCCAGCGCGAGTTGGGGTCGTTCGCATAGCTGCCCGGCCCGATGATGCCGATCGTGACGAGGGTGGCGGCCGCCCAGTCGATGATCAGGGCGAAGATTCGCCGCCTCCAGGACGCATAGTCGGGCACTCCCGGAGCCTAGCGGTCGGGTGGCTGCCCGAAGTGCTGCCCGAAGTGCTGGCAGGTGGGCCCCTGTTACATCCGCGAAACAATGTCGATACGGTCGTGCAACGGCCCATTCGTAAGTTCGCGTCGGCGTACTTGCAGACGATCGGGTCGCCGGCTCTCACCATTTTCAGAGGTCGCACCGCGGCCAAGGAGGACGAATGTTCCAGAACAGCGAAGAGCTGCTGAAGTACATCAAGGACGAGGGCGTCGAGATGGTCGACGTCCGCTTCTGTGACCTGCCCGGCATCATGCAGCACTTCACGGTGCCCGTCTCGTCGTTCGACCAGTCGGTCTTCGACGACGGCCTCAGCTTCGACGGCTCGTCGATCCGCGGCTTCCAGGCGATCCACGAGTCAGACATGTCGCTGTTCCCGGACCCCACCACGGCCTTCATCGATCCCTTCCGCGTCGCCAAGACCCTGGTCGTGAACTTCTTCATCCACGACCCGATCACCGGCGAGGCCTACTCCCGCGACCCGCGCAACATCGCGCGCAAGGCGATGGCCTACCTCGCCAGCACCGGCATCGGTGACACGGCGTACTTCGCACCCGAGGCCGAGTTCTACGTGTTCGACAACGTGCGCTTCGAGACCAAGGCCAACATCGGCATGTACGAGATCAACTCGGCAGCCGGCGCCTGGAACACCGGTGACGCGTTCGAGAACGACAACCGCGGCTACAAGGTGAAGTACAAGGGCGGCTACTTCCCCGTCGCCCCGACCGACCACTTCGGTGAGCTCCGCGACGAGATGGTCATCGAGCTCGAGCGCTCCGGCCTCCAGGTCGAGCGCGCCCACCACGAGGTCGGCACCGCCGGCCAGGCCGAGATCAACTACAAGTTCGCCGAGCTGCTCCAGGCCGCCGACGACGTGATGAAGTTCAAGTACATCGTCCGCAACACGGCCTGGCGCAACGGCAAGACGGCCACCTTCATGCCGAAGCCGATCTTCGGTGACAACGGCTCGGGCATGCACGTCCACCAGTCCATCTGGAACGACGGCAACTCGCTGTTCTACGACGAGACCGGCTACGCCGGCCTGTCCGACATGGCGCGTCACTACATCGGCGGCATCCTCAAGCACGCGCCGTCGCTGCTCGCGTTCACCAACCCGACGGTGAACTCCTACCACCGCCTGGTGCCCGGCTTCGAGGCCCCGATCAGCCTGGTGTACAGCCAGCGCAACCGTTCGGCCTGTGTTCGCATCCCGATCACCGGCGCGAACCCGAAGGCCAAGCGCATCGAGTTCCGCTGCCCCGACCCGTCGGCCAACCCCTATCTCGCCTTCTCGGCGCTGTTGCTGGCCGGCATCGACGGCATCCAGAACAAGATCGAGCCGTCCGACCC